>NZ_JBFAAE010000093.1:0-23889 GCF_040639575.1 Streptosporangium sp. NPDC023825
AACATGATCTTCCGGTCGCTGATGACCTCCCACAACCCGAACCTGGCGATCTACAACGCCGATGCCGCCAATTCGCTGCCCGCGATTCTCGCCGAGGCATTGATCTACACCAGGCCCGGCATCCTGGAGTTGCTGCCCGCGCTGCCCGACCAGTTCGCCAAGGGCACGATCACCGGCGTGCGCGGCCGCAACCGCATTCGGATCGCGTCACTCACCTGGGACCTCGGTGCCCGGACCGTCACCGCCACCGTCACCTCCGACATCACCCAGACCGTAACGCTCATCTGCCGGCGCGGGATCACCTCCGTCACCACCGGCGCGGGCGTCGCCACCTCGCCGTTGGGCAGCCACGCCCGCCAGGTGTCACTCACCGCGGGTACGACAACCCAGATCACCGTCGGCCTGGGCACCGGCGGCCCGGCCACCGGCGTCGTCCGCCTGGTCAACCGCAACAGCGGCAAGGTGCTGGACGTCTCCGGCGGCTCCACCGCCGACGGCGCCGCCATCGTCCAGTGGCCCTGGAGCGGCGGAACCAACCAGCAGTGGCAGATGTCGCAGAACTCCGACGGCTCGGTCCGGCTGTCCGGTGCCGGCAGCGGCAAGGTCCTCACCAGCCCGAACGCCAACCAGGGCACCGCCCTCGTCCAGACGACCGACAACAACGGCGCGAACCAGCGATGGAAACTCGTCCCCGCGGCCACAAGCGGCTACTACCGGCTGGTCAACGTCGGCAACGGATTGTGCGCGGACGTCGAAGCCGGCTCCACAGCCGACGGCGCCCGAGTCATCCAATGGGCCACCAACAGCGGCGCCAACCAAGAATGGCAGATCGTCGCCATGTGACACGGGGACCCAGCACCGTTCCGTCGCACCGCCCCGCTAGGGCTTGCTGTGACCGGAAAGGTCTGCCGGGTTGAGTGATCACGCGGCGAGTCATCCGCCGGGTGTGCTCCATCGGCCAGAAGAGGTTGTTGTGGAAGAACCCGTCGCCGCAGTAGCCGGCCTGCTCCGCGATCTCGGGGCTGCGGATCGAGCCGTGCCAGACGAACGGCGGCACGCCGTCGAGCGGGCGCGGGGCCGAGGTGAACGACTGAAGGGGCGTGCGGAACCTGCCCTGCCAGTCGACCACGTCTTCGCGCCACAGCCGGCGCAGCAGCGCGTAGTTCTCCACCGCGAGCGCGATGCCGTCGCGGACGTCCTTGCCGAACCACGGGTACACCGGGCCGGTGTTGCCCCGGCCCATCATCAGGTCGACCCGGCCGTCCGCCAGGTGCTGAAGTGTCGCGTAGTCCTCGGTGATCTTCACCGGGTCGTTCGTGGTGATCAGCGTCGTCGACGTCGACAGCAGGATCCTGCTGGTCCGTGCCGCGATGTACCCGAGGATCGTGGTGGGCGAGGACGGCACGAACGGCGGATTGTGGTGCTCGCCCATCGCGAAGACGTCGAGGCCGGCCTCCTCCGCCTTGAGCGCCGTCTCGATCATCCGCTTGATGCGCTCGTGCTCGGTGGGCGCGCCCGGTCGCGGGGTCGGGGGCGATGTCGCCGACCGTGAAAATGCCGAACTGCATGATGATCACTCAGCCCGTGAACTCGTCGCGCACCACATCGAGGCTCCACGTATCGGTCATCGGGACCAGTTCCCCTGAGTCATCCGCGACCGGTCGTTCCGGTCACGTTCCCCATCGAAGCGCCGCGGCATTGACGGCTCCTGCACATCTCATTCATGCGCCGTACACGCCCGCCGCGTTGTCGTCGGCGGCGCATCCGGACAGGCGGCGAGAGGGTCCGATTTCTCGAAGGGCCTGAAATTTTCATGCGGTCACCCTGGTGCCGTCTCGCCGAGCACGGCCCCCATCCCGCTGTCCGGCCTGTCACGGACGTCGAGGTCCCGCCCTCGAGGCCCGTGCTCACCACTCATTGACATTCGCGGTGCGCTGCTCTTATCGTCAATCGAATCGGTTCGAACGTTGCATGACTGAACGCAGACGTTCCCGGAATGGCGCTCAGGCCGGCCATCGATGAATTCATCGAGAAACGCCGGAAGGGCCGAATTCCACAGGGGACGTCGCCGCCTCTCCACTTGCCCGTCTGTCCTTCGAAGCCTCATCAATGTTGTTAACGCTAACAACGCCCTCGGCTCCTCTCAGACATCCAGGAGACTCCGTGTCGCCTACACCGATCAGCCGCCGTCAGCTGCTCCAGGCCGCTGGCGTCGCGGTCGTCGCCTCGGCCGCCGCCCCAACCCTCGGCGCGTCCGCCGCCAAGGCCGCGGTAGCCCCGGTCAGAGCCGACATCGGCGTGTCGGCGTACCCGTTCGACCTCGGTCAAGTACGGCTGACCAGCGGTCGATGGCTGGACAACCAGAACCGGACCCTGGCCTACCTGCGTTTCATCGACGCCGACCGGATGCTGCACACCTTCCGGCTCAACGCCGGTCTTCCCAGCACGGCTCAGCCCGCCGGGGGCTGGGAGGCCCCGAGCGTGGAACTGCGCGGGCACTCGATGGGCCATCTGCTGTCGGCGCTGGCGCAAGCGTACGCGGTAACCGGCGACTCGGCGTTCAAGACCAAGGGCGACTACCTGATCAGCGTGCTGGCGGCCTGCCAAAGGGCCGCGCCGAACCGCGGTTACCGCGCCGGCTACCTGTCGGCGTTCCCCGAGAGCTTCATCAACCGGGTGGAGAGCGGTCAGCCGGTCTGGGCGCCCTGGTACACCCTTCACAAGATCCTGGCGGGTCTGCTCGACCAGTACCGGCTCGTCGGCAACGCCGAAGCCCTCACCGTGGCCACGAACATGGCCGACTGGGTGAACTGGCGTACCGGCCGGCTGAGCTACGCCCAGATGCAGTCGATGCTGAACAACGAGTTCGGCGGCATGAACGCCACGATGGCCGACCTGTACCAGCAGACCGGCGACGCGCGGTGGCTGACGGCGGCGCAGCGTTTCGACCACGCCGTGGTCTTCGACCCTCTGGCGGCCAACCAGAACCGGCTCAACGGCCTGCACGCCAACACCCAGATCCCCAAGTGGATCGGCGCGGCGCGGGAGTACAAGGCGACCGGCACCACCCGCTATCGGGACATCGCCACCAACGCCTGGAACATCACCGTCAACGCGCACACGTACGCGATCGGCGGCAACAGTGAGGCCGAATACTTCCGGGCCCCCAACGCGATCGCCGCCTACCTCGCCGTCGAGACCTGCGAGAGCTGCAACACCTACAACATGCTCAAGCTCACCCGCGAGCTGTTCGCGCTGTACCCGGACCGGGCCGACCTGTTCGACTACTACGAGCGTGCGCTGATCAACCAGATGATCGGCCAGCAGAACCCGAACGACGCCCATGGCCACGTCGTCTACTTCACCCCGCTCAACCCCGGCGCACGGCGTGGTGTCGGCGGCCGCAACCCCGGCTACAGCACCGACTACAACTCGTTCTGGTGCTGCCAGGGCACGGGCCTTGAGACGCAGACCAAGCTCATGGACTCCATCTACTTCTACAACGGGAACACGCTGACCGTGAACCTGTTCGCGCCGTCGGTGCTGAACTGGACCCAGCGCGGGATCACGATCACCCAGACGACGTCGTTTCCCGCGAGTGACACCACTACCTTGCAGGTCACCGGCAACGTTGGCGACTCGTGGACGATGCGGATCCGCATCCCCTCCTGGACCACCGGCGCCACGATCAGCGTCAACGGCGCGCAGCAGAGCGTGGACACCACCCCGGGCACGTACGCCACCCTCACCCGCTCGTGGACCTCAGGCGACACCGTCACGGTCCGCCTGCCCATGCGCGTGGTCATGAAGGCGGCCAACGACAACGCCAACGTCGCGGCGATCACCTACGGTCCGGTCGTACTGTCGGGCAACTACGGCAACACCTCACTGTCGGCGCTGCCGGCCCTGAACACCTCGTCGATCACCCGGACCAGCACCACCGCGCTCACCTTCACCGCCACCGCCAACAACGCGACGGTCAACCTGATCCCCTTCTACGACGCCCACGGGCACAACTACACCGTCTACTGGAACACCGGCGGCGCGGCGTCGAGCTACCGGCTGGTCAACGCGGCCAGCGGCCTGGTCCTCGGCATCCAGAACATGTCCACCGCCGACGGCGGCCTGGCGCTGCAGTGGACCGACAACGGCACCGCGGACCACAACTGGGTGATGATCACCGACGGCAGCAACGTGCGGTTCCGCAACGTCAACAGCGGCAAGGTGCTGGGCGTGGAGAACATGTCCACCTCCGACAACGCCCGCGTCCTGCAGTGGTCCGACAACGGCACCGCCGACCACCGGTGGACCCTGGTCGCCGTCGGCGACGGAACCTATAAGATCCGCAACGTCAACAGCGGCAAGCTGCTCGCCATCGCCAACAACTCCACCGCCAACGGCGCCCAAGCCGTCCAGGACTCCGACAACGGAACCGCCGACAACCGGTGGCGCTTGGTGGCCAACAGCTAGTGCTGTGACCGGAAACGATCACCGGGATGGGCGGTCGTCAGGCCACGACTGAGGCTGGTCGGCCGCCCCAGCGAATGCCCTTCGCTACGAACTCGGGCGCGTTCTTGGCGTTGGGCGGCCAAGAGGGCGAGGTGGCGGGCGTTGGCGTTGCGCCAGCGCAGGTAGGCGTGCAGGAGCCGGGTCTGCGCCGTGTGGTCGGGATGGTCGGAGTTGGCGATGGTGAACTGCTGTAACGGGCCGAAGTGCGCCTCGATCGGGTTGGCCCAGGAGGCGTAGGTCGGGGTGTAACACAGCTCGACCTTGTTCTTCTTCGCCCAGGCCCGGATGCGCCAGCTCTTGTGCGCCGACAGGTTGTCGGGAATCACGTAGATCGGGCCGCCGTCGGAGCGGGCGGCCTGGATGGAGCGCAGTGCGGCCCAGGTGTTGTCGATGCCCTTGCGGCGCCGGTTGACGCCCCACAGCAGGTCGTCGCCGACGGAGTAGCAGCCGTGGAAGTAGGTGATCCCGTGGGTGCGGTGGTAGGTGGCCGGCAGCCGATCGGGCCGCCCCTTCTGCGCCCATCCGGACCCGTGTGCAGGGCGGATGCCCAGCGGGCTGAACTCATCGAAGGCAAAGATCCGCTCCGGCCGCTGGGTCAGCGCGTATTCGATTTGGTCGAGCTTGGCCTCAAAGTCGGGGTCGGGGGACTCCTTCCAGGTCTTGGTGCGCTGGAAGGTGATCCCCGGCGGGCCAGCAGAGCGCGTAACGCCTCCCGGCCGATGCCGATCGTCCGGTCGGGAAGAGCTTGCAGGTAGGCGGCGAGTTTGCGGACCGACCAGCGGGTGAAAGGCTGCCCGAGCCGGGCCGGGCGGGTGGTGGCCATCTGGACAACGAAGGCTTCCTCGTCGTCACTGAGCAGGCGGGGACGGCCTCCCGCCCACCGAGGGTCCAGGCAGGCCAACCCGATCTCGTTGAACCGGTGAATCACATCGCGGACGGTGTCTTCATCCGCGGCGGGCAGGCGGGCGATGACCGGGACGGTGTTGCCTCCCGCGGAGGCCAGCAGCATCATCGCCCGCCGATACCACACCGAGCTGGTGCTGCCCCGGCGGACGATTTGCTGGAGTTTCTGGCCTTCGGGGTCAGTCAGCCTGCGTACCCTGACCGGTTCTGCCACCGCGCCTCCCGGGCCGTTGGGATGTGATCTACCCATCCAATAGGCACCGCCGACTACGCGCGAACCCGGTGATCGTTTCCGGTCACAGCACTAGGCGGCGGGGCAGAGCGCGGGCACACGACGGTGCGAGACGCTCGGAAATGCTGCGAAAGGATGAGGGGCTAAAGTGCAGGTCAGCGGCCCACTTGTGACATCGGTGCTGGTCTCAGCGGCCGTTCACCGAGAAGTGCTGGTAGTCATCAGTTCGTGACACAGGCGATCCATCGGCAGGGGCCCACATAGGGTGTCACCGTGCAACGGCTCGCGCTCTTCGACTTGGACAACACGCTCGTAAACCTGGACGAGGCGTTTCGGGTGTGGGCTGCGGAGTTCGCCGACGGGTACGGCCTCGGACGCGAGGCGGTTGACTGGCTGATCGCTCTCAACCAGGCGGGTTATCCGCATCGTGAGGTCTTCTTCGGCAAGGTCCGCGAGCACTTCGCCCTCTCCGAGTCGGTCGGGGAGTTGTGGGGCCGCTATCGCAGGCACATGCCGTGTCTGGTGCGCTGCCGGCCCGAGGTCATGGATGGACTGGCGCGGCTGCGTGCGTCCGGGTGGAAGGTGGCCATCGTCACCAATGGGACGGCGGACAACCAACTCGGCAAGATCCAGCGGACGGGACTGGCAGAGGCCGTCGACGCCTACGCGCTCTCCGGACTTGAAGGCATCCGCAAGCCCGATGTCGGCCTGTTCGAGATCGCCGCCAAGCGGTGTGGCATGACTCTGGCCGATGGGGGATGGATGATCGGTGACCATCTGGTCGCCGACATCGGCGGGGGACGGGCCGCCGGCCTCTGGACCGTCTGGATCGACCGGGGAACGTGGCTGGACCAGGAGCACGAGGCGGACCACGTCGTCACGGATGTGCTTCAAGCGATGGAGATCCTGCACGTGGTTCAGTGACCGATTCGGAGGCGAGAAGACGCGATCGTCGATCTTGCTAACGACAGCTCTGGACGGCCGTGGACCGAGGAATCTCGTGGAACCCGCCTGACTAGGCTCGAATGACAGCTGTGGACGGTCCTGGACAGTCGTGATCTAACTCGTAATGAAGAGGTCTAGGATTCGAATAGGTAGGCCGTGAGGGCTTCTCCGCTCTACTTCGCACGTACGGTTACCGCTGCTCGCGGCGCGTGAAAGATCAAGCGCAGTATGAAGGTGTCGAGGGTGAACATGTCGGTGCCGTCCCAGTCGAACAGCTCGACCTGTCCCGGTGGAGCATCAGGGTGGGTGGCCACGCAGTCATGGCCCTCCTGGTCCTCGTGCCACTCGACGAGGCGGACGTCCTCGAACCGGAAGACCACGACGGGCGTCTTCGACAATTCGGGTGGAGTCCACTGCGGGTCGTAGACGAACTCCAGCTCCAACGTCGGCGGCCTGTCGGCCTTATAGGTCAGACGCGTGAAGTCGGTGTCGTGAAGGTAGACGTGGGCCCCTTTCTCGGTCCAGAACTCGTACAGCCCTCCCATGGACGTGATGCCACGATCCTTGTCCTTGGTCACGCCGGCGAACTCGGTCACTGACATGAGGACATGCTCCTACAGATCGAAACGATCTCGCAGAGGCCAGCGGAGCGGTGACAGCAGCGCTGACAGCAACGTCCCCACACACGGACTCACTTCGACCACCGTCCACCACCCTCTGACCACGGTCTCCGCTACCCGACCAGGGTGATTGGTCCGTCTGAAAAGCGGACGGTCGTGCTGATCGCTCAGAAAGTCTTCTCCGCCTGAAGGGACGTCGTAGGCGGTCGACTGTTCTTCAGCTCGGTCAGGTTCTCCTCAGTGAGTGCAAGCTCGAAGACGTTACCTGCTTGCCGCGGATCCCATCCGTGAGGGAGCGTATGGCTGTGATTACTGTGAGTTGGGAGCGACTCCACACAGGTAGACCGACTGTTCCAGCAGTTCCGGCGTCACCTTGACCCCAGTCAGGTACTCGGCCATCGCGAAGAACGACTCACTGCTGTGTGCGGTGTCGAATTCGACCTGCCGTGCGATCTCGGTGAATTCCTCGTCCCATTTGGTGAAGGAGTCGATGTCGGAAAAACTTGGCTCCAAGGCTAGACGTTCCTGGCCGTCTTCCATCCATAGGAAGTCTTCCTGCCCGTTGACATTGCGGAAATGGGATACCAGTCGGGTGCCCGCCGACAACCGTTCGGCGATGCTGGGGAGAACGCCCATGAAGCCGTTGGGTTCGACGATGAACGCCCAGTCACCGATGATTGTGATTCCGAAGAAGTGGCTATACCCGGAGCCGGACCTACCAAGGTCGGAAACCCCTGCCTGGATCAGCTCCTTGAGTCCCATGGGCGGAAAGCCTTCGGCCCCGGTCCTGGCCAGAACTTGCTCAGGTGTCAGCCCGCGAACGAGGGTGAAACAGTATGCCTCCCGAAGATCGGTGTACTCGTCGTAGATGAACCGGCCAAAGGCGAACCAGGCGTAGTCAGCGGCAGTCGCAATCATGCCGACATGCTGCCAGTCGAGCATGACAAAAAGCGGTCACTTGTGGGCGCGTCGGGCGCGAGCGCGGCCTGATTCGTAGCGTCCATGGCAAGGGAACCTTTGTACAGCAGCCGAAAGCACCTGCTGACCAGGACCAAGACTGAGTGTCGCTGTACTGAGCGAGAAAGCCGAGCGTTACATCGGCTCGGAGATCATGAGGCCGGTCTGGGCGATGAACCCGGCCAGGAGCTTGGGCTGGTACTGCATGTGGTTGAGCCGGTGCTTGATCAGAGCGGTGAGCTCGTCAATGCTGCGGACGGCGAAATTGAGCATGGCGATGCGCAGGTTGGACCAGATGCCCTCGGCCGGGTTGAGGTCGGGCGCGTACGGCGGTAATCGATAGACCACCAACCAGTCGGCCTGAGCGCTGATCCACGCGCGCATCTGCGCGCTGACGTGCTCGGGCAGGCTGTCCCACACCAGCGAGACCGGACCGCCCAACTGGGCATGGGCCGCATGCAGCAAAGCCTTGAAGTCGGCCGCGACGAACCCTTTCCGCTCACCTCGGCGCTGGTGGTAAGTGATCGTGCGGTAGATCAGCCGAACGCGATGACCTGGCTTGATGCAGATCAGAGCAGCGATCGAGACGCGGCCCCGGTCACCATAGGAGACCTCCAGCACCGGGGTCTGGCCTTTGCGGGCCCAGGTCCTTCCTCGGGGCGGTCTCAGGCTCTGGCCGGATTCGTCGGCGAAGACCAGCCACGATCCCCAAGCCGCCCAGGTGCTTTTATCGCCGGCCACACCATCCTCGTCCACTCGGTGACCCGCGCCTCGTCACGCCGGGCGGCTCGATGTGCCGGCACCTGAAACGACCAGCCCAGCCGCCTCAGCAGATACACCACCCCACGGGCGGTGTAGGACACGTGAAACGTCTCCGCGATCAGTGTGGCGATCCGTGGCGCCGTCCAGCGCTGGTCACTCCACCCATAGACGGCGGCTCCCTGCTCCAAGGCCGTCTCCAGGTGCATCAGCTGCTCATCGGTCAACTTGCAGCCATTACCGGTGGCTCCCTTGGAGGCCAGCGCGGCCTTGCCGCCGGCCCGCCATGCCCGATGCCACTCATAGGCCGACTTACGCGTCACGCCCAGCAACTGGGCCACCCGCGGCGGCTTAATGTTCCCGGCGAACATGTCCGCCGCCCGCAACCGCAGTTCCTGCCGCTGTTCCCGGACCCGCGCAGACAGCCCTCCGCTTCTGTCTGAATACCTCATACATCCAGGCTGTCACCCGCGAAAATGATCCCGATCAACGGGGCACAAGCTTGTCACGCCTACGTTTCTTGATCAGTACAGCAACTCATACAGCAACCCCGTCTCACACCATCACCCGCCACCGGACTGTATCTACCACCTGAGCAGGGCCAGACGCGGTCGCCGAGGCATCTGCCCTTCCCCACGGATCTGGTGGTCAGGTGTCGTACGAGCCGTCCCAAGGTTCGTAGAAGCCAATGGTGTTCGGGTAGAGCTCGGCGTGTTCGACGCCTTCGAAGGTCTCGATGACGAGGCCGAACAGCACTCCATCGACTTTGTGCCGGAAGGGGCGGATGGCGATGTCGCCGAAGCGGAGGCCGGGGAGCGCGCTGAGCCACTCATTCAACCGGTCGCGTGCGATGGTGACGGCGGCCCAGTGATTATCATCGGTCCCGGTGCGCTCGATGCGGGAGTCAAGGTGGTGGCCGGCGGCGTCGAAGGTGTGCAGGACGGCGTGCCAGCGTTTGTGCTCCTGCCAGTCGTCGGTATGCGTGTAACCCTCGGGGAAGGCGGCGACGACGGAGCCGAGGAACTGACCGCCCTCCCAATGGCCGATGTCGCCGGTGTGATACTCAGGTTCGTAGGCGATGGGGATGATCTCGGGCACTGTCATGGGCGCGAGAGTAGCGATCGGGTCCGACAGAGCCTCTGCGCTGTGCGTGATCTTGCTAACGGAAGTGCTAACACCATCCCTGGACGCGAGTGGACATCTACAGAAGACGGTCAAGCATAAGGCGGGTCTGAGCAGGGTTTTCTGACACCTGTGGACGTCGGTGGACGTTCTCGAACTGGCTACGGATCAGAAGGTTGGGGTTTCGAGTACCTCCGGCCGCACAGCAGGTCAAAGGCCCTCCGGGATGATCCCGGAGGGCCTTTTTCTTATCCCTGCAGCAGCGAAATACAGCGACGGGGTCTGACGGCCGCCACTGATCAAGCGTCCTGGGTCTGCTCCGCGCGAGAGGCGTCCGTCGCAGGGGAGGGTGAAGCACGTGACCGAGATCCGCGTCCTCTCGTTCGCGGCTTGGCGGGGAGGCCACTACATCGGCCTGGCGGAGGTCCTTGCTTCCCTCGGTACCTTGATCGAGGGCCATCGTTGGCAATTGATCATCGACTGGCTCGTCTCTCCGGAGACTGAAGCGATCACCGAGGCCACGGCGAACTCACTGGTGACCACGAGTCGTCTCATCGACCTGTTCAGCGGGGAGGGCCAGCTCATCGATGGAGAGCTGGTGGGCCATGGCGACAGTCCATCGGTGCCGGAGGTGAGTATCCGGGCCTTCGACAGCGGCTACTGGGATGTGCAGACAGGAAGCCCCGAGCTGTTGAAGAAGATCGTTTCGCTCTATCCCGACGCTCACGAACTTCCCGAGTGGTGAGTTCGCGAGATTCACCACGAAAGCCTCCCAAGAGCACCCTGGAAGGCTTTCTTCGGTCGGTCCGTGCGGGCGATCGCATCTAGCGGTCGCTTTCCGCCGCCAAAAAGGTGGAAGGTCGCAGGTGTCACCTGGTATCGCCCTCAGAACCGAAGCCTCACCAGAGGAGGGTCGCCCGGACGTGAACCAAGCGTCGGTCCACCTCGGGGTTGCGCCCGCGGAGGTGGTGTACGAGTTTTCCCAGGTGGCGGGCGCGCGCACGCGCCGGTCAACGGTGCTGCGCGCGGCTGTCCGCGAGATCCGGTCAGGAGGGGATGAACTTGGCCAGGAGGTCGGCGAGCTTGCTGAGCGAATCGGCGAAGTCGGCGACCGGGCGGAGGCGGTCGCGGAGGCGACGGAACGCGTCGGCGATGCGGCCCGTGTCCCGCTCCGCGGCCGGGCGGGCGGCCTCGCTGAGGATCTCCTCCGCGTCGCGGCCTGCCCGTTCGGGGTGGTCGATCTCGCCGGAACGGGCCGCGACGTGCGCCATCAGATCGGTGAGCAGCGCCTGCAGCCTCACCAGGTCCGGGTCGGTGGCCTGGCCGCCCGCCGTGACGTGCTGCGTGAAATGGGAGCCGTCGCCGCCGAACTGGCTGCCGGTGAATGTTCCGCTGTAGGTGTACTTGTCCTTGTCGGTCATGCGCCCCCTTCGGCCCGCTGCGTGTTGACGTTCTGGACGAACTGGGAACCGGGCCCGCCGAATTGCGCTCCCGGATAGTTGCCGTTGTACTCGTAGTGGGTGGTGCTGGAGATCGAGACCGCGGTGGCCTGCCGCCGGTACGCGGTGGTGTCCACGCCCCGGTTCTCCAGGAAGTCGAGCACGGCCGAGGTCAGCCGCTCCTCGACGAGCTTGGTGTACTTGAAGGTGTCCAGTTCTTGGATGAGGGTGTCCGTCTGCTCGGCCGCGCCCAGCTCGCGCAGACTCAGCCGAGCGCCGTAGTCGTAGGCGGTGTACGCCCGCGGGTCGTCCACGCCGATGCTGTGCCGGAACGCCTGCCAGGCCATGCGCAGCAGCCGCAGCGGAGCTGCGGCGATGTCGCGGAACAGGTACAGCCAGCGCCCGCGCAGCGCGTGGTACGCCAGGAGCGCGGGCGAGGAGAGCGGTAGCTCGTCCACCGAGCGGTATGTCCTGGCCGCGGGCGGCAGCACCGTGACGATGAACTCGGTGTGAAGCATGCGGCCTCCGACCGCGAGGTGGACGAACGCGGTGACCGCGGTGCCGCGGTCCTCGGCCGGGATGACGGTGCGGCCCGCCGGGTCGAGCACGGCCGGCCCTTCCGAGTTGATGTCCAGCCGCTGGTAGTGCCGCGCGCCCGCCTGCGGGCTGCGGATCACCGCGGCGACGACCGGGTCCGGCAGGCTCGTCCACGGGCGCAGCTGCTCGGGGCCGACCAGCGGATGCAGCGCCGGGCCGGCGCCGTTCCAGCCGTGCAGCTGGTTGAACCGGCCGGTGGCGACGATCTGGTCCCGGATGTGCAGGTTGATGATGCCCGCCGGGTGGGACTGCGCACTCATCTGCGCCAGCCGTTCCCGGACGAACAGGTGTAGTTCCAGGGGGTCGATCTCGACCAGCGGCCGCACCGGCCCGGAGCCGTCCCGCGCGCCCGTCGTCCGGTCCATCTCGACGGCGATGGTCCAGGCCCGGGCCACGTCGCCGGCCCCGAGAAACGGGTTCCGACCGGAGTAGAGCGTGACGTTCCCGTGCTGCGCCGCGCCGATCCACTGCAGCCGCTGCTCCACCTCCTCGTCGGACACCGGACCGTGCGGCGGCCGCGCCCCCGGGCGCAGATGATGTGCGATGACGCGGTAGACGGCGATCCGGTAGCCGACCGCCACGCCGAGGGACGCGAGCACCACGATCAGCAACTGCACCTGCGGTTCGGCGACGGTCCCCAGGACGGCGGAAAAGATGAGGAGGGCCGCGACCGCGAGGTTCGCCGGTACCGCCACGAGTGCCGAGAGAACCAGCCAGGCGATGAACCTGTACGGCAGGGGGAGCCCGCGTAGGGGCCTCACGGTGAGAAGGGCGAGCGGGAACACCGTGGCGAGCCACAGGATCGTGCCTTGGGTGAGGAAAACGAGGCCGCCGACGAAAACGAAGGTCAGCACGACCTCACGCGCGATCAGGAACGATCGCGCGCGCAGGCAGTGCCGCAGCACCGGGACCACGTCGAAACCACCGTGCGAGGGCGCGACGCCGCGGTGCCGGTTCCGGATGAGCTCGCGCAGCGCCGTCTCACGGAACGACGGATCCAGGTACGCCGCGACCGACATGTACCGGGTCGCGTCCCGCATGGCGGCGCCGAAAGGGAACTGCGGGGTGGCCGAATGGTCGACAGCTGGCGGAGGCTCTGGAGGACCGGTGTGCATGCCTGGTTCCTCTCGGGGGAGAGATCAGCCCGGCCCACGTTAGACGTTCCGTCATTGAATGGCTACTAGAAAGTGATATTTAGGCATGTGGTCCCGGTGGCGGCAGTGAGGCGGCTGATGGCTGGCCAGTTCACCGCCACGGTGACCGAGGTGGGCAACATCAGCCCCGGTTCGCTCTCGCGGGTGGTCAACAACACCGCCGAATGGTTCCAGTGCGACATCAAGCGTGTGGGCTCGCTCCAGTTCGGTCGCAAGTGGGCCGTCGCCTCCGATCTCACCAAGCGCGTGATCTTCACGCGAGACGACTCCACCGTCATCCTGAAAGATCCACCGTCATCCTGAAAGACCTGGTCGGCAAGGGTGATCCCGTAGGCCGGAGCCTCCGCTCACCTTCCGGGCGACCATCGGACCAGAACTCGATGCCGTCATCGCCAAAGCCACGGTGACGTGGTGGCTGACGACCGATATGGGCGGCAGGATCACCCTCCACTGACCCGCGGCAACCACCTGAGCAGGGCGGAGCGGCGCTGATGAGGCATCTGCCTTTCCTCGCGGATCAGAAAGCCGGGGTTTCGAGCACTTCCGGCCGCACACATGCAAGAAGGCCCCTGGGCAGGCGTTACGCCTCCAAGGGCCTTTTCGTCGTGTTGCTCAGCCGGCCCCTTCGGTGTCGGTGGGAGCCGGCCTGGGAGCCGAAGGCTCGTGCCTGCCCGGCAGAGCTCCCGGATCAGAGGCCACGGCCGGCCATGCACGAAGTCGTCGGCGCTGCTGGCTGTTTCAGGTTCCTGCGAGGCCGTGAAGGTGTGCAGATGCGGTCCGGCCGTCATATGGCCCGCGTGCGAAGGGCGGCGAGGCGTCAGTACATGGACATCCCGCCGTTGACCGCGGCCGTGGTGCCGGTCATGAAGGCGTTGTCCTCGCCGGCGTAGAAGGCGACCGCCTGGGCGACGTCGCCGGGGCTTGCCAGGCGGCCCAGGGGAGTGGCGGCCACCTGCTGCTGCCTGTGCTCCTCGCCGAGCGCATTCACTATGCGGGTGTCCTCCACCGGGCCGGCCTCGACGATGTTGACCGTGATGCCTGTCGGCCCCAGTTCCTGGGCAACATATCGGGCGAACTGCACCAGTGCGGCCTTGGCCGTACCCAGTGCGATCAGGCCCTCCCGGGGCTGGCGACTGAGGCCGGTACTGATATAGATGACGCGTCCCCAGCCCTGTCCGGTCATCGCGGGCAGGACGGCTTTGGTGACCGCGAACGCCGCACGCATCTCGCCGTCGAGCTTGCCGCCCAGCTCGTCCCACGACATGTCCTGGAACGGCTTGATCGCGAACGGGATGAGTGCGTTGTGCACGAGCACGTCGATGCCGCCCCATGTCGCCTGGACCTGCTCGACCATGCTCTCGACCGCCGCTGCCTCACGCACGTCGGCCTGCACGGCCATGGCCTGGCCACCCGCGGCCTCGATGCCTGCCACGACCTCGTCAGCCGCCGCGACGCTGCGGAGGTAGTTGACCACCACACGCATCCCCCGCGCGGCCAGAAGGCGCGCGGTGGCAGCCCCGATCCCGCTGCTGGCCCCTGTCACCAACGCCACCCTGCCGGTCGCCCCGGTCATGGGCCCCACCTCCTGCTCATCATCGCGGGCCATCGACATGATCACCCGGAACCGTTCGAATACCTCACGAGGCGTCGACAAGGGTCATCGGCTCAGACGCCCACCGAACCGCCAAAGCCGGAGGCGGCGCCGGTCTCGCGTACCTGCGCGTGAGAGCGTCTCGAAAATCACAGAACGCTACCATCGACGTTAACCTAAAGTGATCAGTCGTACTCTTACCGTTACGAGGCGACGATAGCTTAACACTGTTCGTGATCTTGTTTTCTGTGCTGGTTGATGCGGCCCATCGCTCCTCACGCCGGCCCTGGCGCCTGTCGGCAGGGAGATCGACAGGGAGTGGACGGACAGGGCTCACATCCGCCATGTGATCCGCGATCGGCGTAACGGCTGAGAGGACGGCGTCCCGCCTCAGCGAAAAGCCCCTGGACGGGCATGCCGTCTCAGGGGCTTCAGCGTCCTGGTTTGATGCGCCGTCTGGCCCTGGTGTACTCGGACCCGGTCGGTTCCGGCGACGGCGACCTGCTATCGGAAGGGGGCTACTCCATGTCCCGCTACGGGTGCTTCGCCGAAGCCGTGCTCGACGACGCCGATGCCCTCACCGGGTACTTCCTCGGCCACTCGCACGGCGGCTTCGTCGCCCTCCAGCTATTGCCCGACGACGAGCGGTCTACGTGGCCGCTACGGATGGGCTCACACGCGACTCCCCAGCGCCGAAGCCGCAGCCCTGATCGCCGGCCATGAGATGCCCGAGGGTATGAGGTCTTCATCCCTCGGGCGATCACTCACCGCACTGATCTATACCAAACCGTCGTCAAGGATTCACGAGAGTCGTCCTAGTCGACACTCTTCGCGGCGCGGCGGATCAGGTTGGCCACAGCCTCGGGCTGAGAGACCAGCACGGCGTGCGAGGCCCCCTTGACCTCCACCGTGTGCGCGTGGGCGCGCTTGGACATGAAGCGCTGCGCCGCCGGCGGAATGTTCTTGTCGCCGGTCGGGATCAGAGTCCAGGAGGCGATGTCCTTCCAGGCCGGGGCCTCGGACGGGGCGTTGAGCGCCGCGGCGGTGATGGGCCGCTGCGTGGCGGCCATCACCGCCGCGTCCCGGCTGGGGACGTCCTGGGCGAACTGCCGGTGGAACTTGGCCTGCTGGACGTACAGGTCGGTGCCGCCGCCGGGCAGCGGGACCTCCTGCAGGGTCGGGCCAAGCGTGCTGCCGGGGTACTTGCCCGCGAGGTCCGCGGCGCTTTCGCCGGTGTCCGGCAGGAACCCGGCGATGTAGACCAGGGCCTTGACGTTGGCGTTGTCCCGGGCGGCGTTGGTGATGACCGCGCCGCCGTAGGAGTGCCCGGCCAGCACGATCGGGCCCTTGATGCTCTTGAGCAGCGCCGCGGTGTAGGCGGCGTCGCCGGCTAGGTCGCGCAGCGGGTTGGCCGGGGCGATGACGGTGTAGCCATGGCGCTGGAGATCGCGGGCCACCCCGGTCCAGCTGGAGGCGTCGGCGAACGCGCCGTGCACCAGCACGATGGTCGGCTTGGCTTCGCTCGTCGTCGCGGCGGATGCGGCCGGGGCGGCGGCGGTGAGGGACGCGGTGGCCAGCGCGAGGCCGAGCAGGGCGGTCAGGGCGCGGGGACGGGCGGTGAAACGGAACATGGGGTCCTTTCTCAGGTGGTGATCGGTTCGAATCGAGAAGAGCGTACACGATTCCATCGTGCACGATTTAATCGGAGGCACTTCTTAGTGGCCTACACTTTTCCCATGGCATCCAATGCACCCCCTCCCGCCGCAGCCGCCCCGATGGAGCCGGCCGCCGAGCCCGGGCCACTGTCTGAGCTGCTCTGCTTTGACCTGTACGCGGCCTCGCGCAGCGTCACCGCGGTCTACCGGCCGCTGCTGGAACCGCTGGGGCTGACCTACCCGCAGTATCTGGTGCTGGTCGTGTTGTGGCGGCACGACCGGCGCGCGGTCTGCGACCTGGTCGCGGAGCTGCGGCTGGACTACAACACCGTCTCGCCGCTGCTGAAGCGGCTGGAGGCCCGCGGCCTACTGCGCCGGCAGCGCCGGGCCGAAGACGAACGCTCGGTGGAGGTCACGTTGACCGCCGCCGGGCGCGCCCTGCAGACGCAGGCCGCCCACATTCCCGACGTCCTCGACCAGGCCCTGGGTCTCGACGGCGCCACCCTCACCCGGCTGCAGAGCCTCCTGCGCTACATCGTGACCTCCACCGTCGGCCACACCGCCCGAAACACGCCGCGCTGACCGGCCCGCTCGCCCTCGGTCACCCCGGCGTCGGCCCTTGCCTGCGGACCAGAAGGCCGGGGTTTCGAGTACCTCCGGCCGCACACATGCAAGAAGGCCCCTGAGCAGGCGTCGCGCGGCACATCTGGTCGCGGGAGTCGCCGACCGGTCCACCCTGTACCAGACCTACCGGCGCCGGTCACGATCCACCGGCGACCCCTCGCACGGGTAGGGAGGCAACTGGTCGCCGGGCCGTTGAACACGAAGCTGATCTTTGTGTCGCGGCAGGCGCTAAGCTACCCCGATCCCCCGTAAACCGACTGGAAAGCCGTCCGATGCGCGCAGTGTGGTTCTTCTGGTCGGCGGCGGTCACGCTGTCGCTGTGGGAGTTGTTCGCCGACCCCCTGCTCGCCGAGCGGCAGACGGTCGTCTGCATGAGCGGTGTGCCGATGAAGACGCCCCAGCCCCACGCCGCGGCCGTGGCGGCGGAAGTGCTCGGCGCGCTGCTCATCGTGTTCCAGCCCATCCTGCTGGCGCTGGCAGCCCTGTGGGCGCTCCGGTCGCGCGCACGGGCCGACGCCGCTCTGCCGGGACGGACGGCCTCCTTCCGCCCCGCCGCGCTGGGGCTGGCGTTCGCCCTGCTGCCCGTCGCGCTGACCGAGGCCGGGGACCGGCTGTCTCCCGAGCCGCCCCTGTGGTGGCGGGAGTGCCTCGAGGCGCAGCTGGCGCCGCCGTCCCTGTCGGTGCCGCGCATGATCCTGGCCTGGCTGCTCTCTCCCGCCGCCATGGTCCTGCTGGCCGGGATCGCCGGCGCGGGTGTCCGGCCGCGCTTGACCGACCTGCGCAACACGGGGATCGCGGCGACGGCCGTCGTGCTGGCCGTCCTGCTGCCCGGCGCGCTGATCGGCCTGCCCGCCAACGCGGACGGCACCCCGCGTTATGCCTTGATCAGGTCGTTCTTCCCGTACGTGCTCGATCTGGAGTCCGGGGAGCTGATGGACCAGTTGCCCGAGGCGACCCGCGCCTACGGCGACTACGCCTACATCGCCGCCGACACCGAGCCGGGCCACTACGTGGCGGCGATCAGCAACCGGTCGGGCCGTCATTTCCGCCTCTATCGGCTGACCATGAGCGCGGACGGTCGCGTCACCGTAGGCGAGCGGCTCACCCCCTCGATCAGGGGTACGGCCATCGGCCTGGCCTTGTCATCCGAGGGCCGCATCGCCTACGGGCGGTCCACCGATGAGGGGAGGTTCGTGGGCACCCTGGAGCGCGAGTGGCCCGTCAGCGGCTACGGCCTGCAGTGGCTGGACACCCGAAGGCTCGCGCTCCCCGAGCACAGCACTCCGGCGAGCACCCTGGCCACCCTCGACGTGGAGACGGGCGAGGTCAGGAACGTCGCCGCCCCCGCGGAGCACGAGTTCTCCAGGCCGCTCCTGGTACTGCCCGGCGGGCGGCAGGTGCGCGCGCTCGGCTGGCCGACCCGCACGCTCGTCCTGCACGAGGGGACGCGGATGGTCAGGAGGCTCCTCGACCTGGACTGCGGCCACATCGAGTCGCTGAAGCCCGACCCGACCGGCCGCCACCTGCTGGTCGGCGTCGATCGCGAGGCCGAGGAGATGGACAGGTCACCGCTGACGGGACTGCCGCCGTGCGGTGGCGCCGCCTCCCAGTTGCTGCGCATCGACGTCGAATCGGGCACCAGCCGGATCGTTCCCGGCGAGCAGATGCCCTACGTCGAGGCTTGGTGACCCTCGCGCCGAGAGTGGTACGGGTAAGGCTCGCAGAGTCACGGACCATCGCGACGCTCGGCACAAGTGCTTTGGGTAGGGAACCGCGAGGCTCGGTGTTACGGCACCTGACGATGAATGCCGTCGTGTATTCGGGTACCGGCCCATGGCTTCCGATGATCTCCTCATGCCCTCGCCGGCCTTGCCGGTCTCGGGTTCGCCGGTCTTCTCGTCGAGGATGCGCGGGCATCCGACCATGAAAGGGGTCTCGGCTTCGCCGGGAGGGACTCCGGGGCGACGGCGCGGACCCGGAGCCGTTCGGCGAGGGCGTTGTCGTGAGGCAGGCTGATGACGTGAGTGTCCATGTGTCTTCGGACGGTGTCGGAGCCCCGCGGGCACAGGCCGGCCCCAACCCGCAGCACCTGCTGACGACCTTGCTCGGTGAGTACCTCGACTCCTCGGACGCCGATCTTCCGTCGGTGGCGGTGGTCGCGATGCTCGGGGAGTTCGGCATCAGCGAGTCCAGCGCGCGGGCCGCGTTGTCCCGGCTGACCAAGCGTGGCCTGATCGCCGTGCGGGGAACCGCGCGGCCGCCCGTGTACCACCTCACGCCTCAGGCGATCGCCAGGCATCGCTCCCGGATGGATCACTTTCTGAGCTTCGGCGCACGCCCGCCGCGGTGGACCGGCGACTGGGTGACCGTCTCCTTCTCGATCCCCCAGTCCGGCCAGGCCCCCCGGCACGCGGTCCGCAAGGCTCTGGGGTCGCTGGGTTTCGCGCGGCTGTACGACAGCGTGTGGATCCGGCCCGGATCCGGTTCCGGTCCGGTGACTCAGGCGCTGCACGACATCCTGAACGACGTCGACGGCAGCCGATGGTCGGTGATGCACACTCGTTTCGACGAGGAGGCCGGCCCGCACGGTCCGGCCGCCGCCTACGATCTGGCCGGCCTCGCCTCGGCCTACGAGGCTTTCATCGCACGGTACTCGGACCTGCGGGTGGCCGTCCGCAAAGGGGAGGTCGACGCGACCCGGGCGCTGGTGGCCCGGACCTCCGTCATGGATTCCTGGCGGAAGTTCCCCGACATCGACCCGGACCTCCCCGAGCACCTCCTGCCGGCGCCGTGGCCCCGCCAGGCCGCCAGGGACCTCATGCTGGAGATCCATTCCGCTCTCGGCTCGCTCGCCGAGACGCGGCTCATCCGGGTCGCGACACCGTACTGGCCGGACGCCGCGTCCTGGATCACCCACTTCCGGGCATCGGAGAACTCCGTATCGGCCCCGGCCGGCAGGGACGGCTGAAAGAAACTTTCATCCGTTCGGACGAGCGCCCGGCCGCCAGGGTGCGTTTCGTGACGGCTGCGGCGCGTCGGTTTCCCGACCGGCGGCCGCCCACCGCGATCCCACCGGGGCGTCAGGCCGGCCGGGCATCGTGACCTGCGGCTGCAGCCGCCCACACCGGTGCGTCCTCCCGTCGCCGGGCAGGGGGCCGGTGGCGCCGTCCCGAGGGTTCGCGTGATCGGCCGGCCCACGCCCGGAGCCGAATGCGCCTGGAACGTCTCCGGTTCGCGCGCGCACCGCTCGACCGACCGGGTGCACTTTCTTGACACTTTTTATTACCGCAGTGATAGTAACTGCACGCTGATCCCGTCGGCTCGTTCCGCCTGACACGAGCGCGACCTGCCGTCGACGGTCCGCCGTATCGATCTCCGGATTCGGCCGGCGCCGACCGGCCTGGCCGCGGTGGGAGTGGTCGTGCCGCTGCCGGGCTCCGTCGGCGTGCGCCGCGCATGCCACATCGGGCACAGAGCGCTGTCTTGACACCCTTGGAGGGCGAAATGAGAAAACGCTCGATCGTCAGCGCGGCACTGGCGGCCGTGGTCGCCACGGTCGGTGCCGGAATGGTGGCGCTCACCATGACGCCGAGCGCCGCGGCGGCCCTCAACTCGGGTCCCTATCCGGCTGGTTACGAGACCTCGGCCGGCCTGCCCAATCACACCATCTACCGGCCCGAAGCCCTCCCGTCCGAGAAGCTTCCCGTTTTCGTGTGGGGCAACGGAGGCTGCTCCGCCAACGGGACGTCGCAGCTGAACTTCCTGCGTGAGATCGCCTCGCACGGGTTCCTGGCCATCGCCAGCGGCGGCCCGAACGGCTCCGGCTCGACGACGTCCCAGATGCTCACCCAGTCCATCGACTGGGCGGTCGCGGAGAACAGCCGCCAGGGCGGCAAGTACTACGGCAGGCTCGACACCAGCAAGATCGCCGCAGGGGGTTTCTCCTGCGGGGGGCTGGAGGCCTATGCCGTCTCCAACGACCCGCGTATCACCACGACCACCATTTTCAGCAGCGGGTTGTTGAACGACGCCGACGACTACCAGCTCAGGCGGCTGACGAAGCCGATCGCCTACTTCATCGGCGGGCCCAGTGACATCGCCTACCCGAACGCCGTCGACGACTGGGGCAAGCTGCCTGCGGGGCTGCCCGCGTTCATGGGCAATCTGAACGTCGGGCACGGCGGCACCTACGGCCAGCCCAACGGCGGCGAGTTCGGCCGCGTGGCGGTGCTGTACCTCAAGTGGCGGCTGAAGGGCGACACGACGGCCGGCGCCAACTTCGTCGGCTCCAACTGCGGCCTGTGCGGCACCCAGTGGCAGGTCCAGCAGAAGAACCTCACGCTCGACGGCGGTACCCCCTCGCCGACGCCCACCGTCACCCCGACCCCCTCCCCGACGCCGAGCGGGCCCCAGAGCTGCTCGGCGACCTACTCGGTGCAGGACCAGTGGGCCGGCGGGTTCGTCGCCGCCGTCAACGTCACCGCGGGCGGCGCCGCGATCAACGGCTGGAGGGTCGCCCTCACCCTGCCCGGCGGAGCCACGATCACCTCCCTGTGGAACGGCGTCAACTCCGGCACCGGCGGCAGCGTGGCCGTCACCAACCAGAGCTACAACGGGCGGCTGGCGGCCGGGCAGAGCACCAACTTCGGGTTCCAGGGCAACGGAACCGGCGCCGGAGCCACCGTCACCTGCACCGCCGGCTGACCCCGGCCCGCCTGGGCAGGGCCCGCCGGAGGCTGCGGAGTTCAAGGTCACCGATTGTGGTGTGTACGGTGCCGTGGCCGGACACCCGGAGCCCGCCCCCGTACACGCCGGATGATTCCACCGTCGGACGGGCGGCGGCCATGGCGCCGACGGCCTGGTCGAAACCGCCGAGGTCCACGCCGACGGTGTCCGCCACGAAACGGCCTCACGCGTGCCGGCCGGTCTCGGCCGGCCCCGGCCGGCCGGCGGGACGTCCTACGCCCGGACGTTCATGCTGCTCGTGCACCGCGAGGGCTCCTGATCGGATCCCGGAATCCGTATGTCCCGATGTCCCGGTCAGGTTCAAGCCGCGGATCGCGGTCGTGCGCGTCGGCGGGCCCGGGACCCGCGGTCCGGGCTGTTGGCGGAATCACCGCGTAAGAACCGCGTAAGGACCGCCGGAGTCCTCGCCAACGGCGCCGGCGAGGACTCCGGCGCCGAGGCTTCGGCCGCTCTTCGTCGAGCCCTCGAACCGCCGGCCTTCCATCGCGCCCGCCGAGCCCTCGATCGTGAGTCGACGTACTCACAGCTGAGCGTTCGCCGTGCTGAGCGTTCGCCGTGCTGAGCGCTTGCCGTGCTGAGCGTTCGCCGTGCTGAGCGCTTGCCGTGCTGAGCGCTGACGCGCGCCTCGTCGCGAGCCGCTTCGGCCTCGTCTTCTGTGGCGAAGCCGCTCACCCACCCGGGCTTGCCCTCAGCGGTCTCCGGGCCCTCGACGCGGATCACGTACGACCGGGCCCTGCCGCGTCTCGTCACACCGTCGCGAAGCTCGGGCATGTTCCTGCGCCGGCCGGCACCTGCGCGGTCGTGGGCTGCGCGTCTCACCGGCCGTCGGATCGCCTGTCAGATGGCCCGTACGCATGTACGGGGAGCCTGTCGAACAGGCTGACAACAAGATCTTCTTGTGGACGGCGTGAGCGAACCGGAACTGTGGGCTCCGCCGCAGGAATCACTCCCCGGCGTCCTGAACCAGGAGAAACGATGAAGTTGCCCTCATGCGCCACCCTCGTGGCGGCCGCCCTGCTCGCTTCGTTGACCGGGGCGTCCGGGATGTCGGCGGCACGGGCGGCCGACGCCGGGGCCCTTCCGAGCGTGAACATGGAGGCCCTCGTCAAGGCGGCCCAGATCGACCCGCGGCGGTCCGACGACACGCTGACACCGGGCGCCAAGGCCGGCGTGCTCCTCGTCGAGCGGGCGCTGCGCGACCGGCGCCTGCTCGACGCGAAGTGGGTGGACGGTTACTTCGGCACCACCACGGTCACCGCCTACGCGAAGTACCAGAAGTCGCTGGGCCTCACCGGTCTCGCCGCCAACGGCCTGCCGGGCCGGACGTCGCTCACCAGGCTCGGAGCCGGCCGGTTCAAGGTCACCCACATCATCGACCCGGGCACCCGGGTTTCCGTCGGCGGCGGCGTCGTCGACACCCGCACGCGAAGCATGCTGGCCGAGGCGAAGCGGCTGCTCGGCCACGACCTGGTGCTGGATCAGGGTTCGTACAACCCCGGCGGCGACCCCACGTCCGCGGGCACCCACGACGGCGGCGGCGTCGTCGACATCTCGGTCAAGAAGATGAGTTCCGCCACCCGCACCGCGGTCGTCCGCGCGTTGCGACGTGTCGGCTTCGCGGCATGGGTGCGCAGCCCCGGTCAGGGCGACTGGCCGTGGCACATCCACGCCGTCGCCATCAGCGACACCGACCTCTCCAGGCAGGCCCAGAACCAGGTCGGTGACTACTACCTCGGCCTGAACGGGCTCTCCGGCCGTGGCCCGGACGACGGCCCGAAGGTGACCGTCCGCACCTGGGAGGAGTACCGGCGTCGCTGACTCGTCCGGACCCCAGGCCCCGCAGACACAAGCAGACAGAAGCAGACCCAAGGAGAACACCATGAGAACTCTCACCAGGATCCTCGCCGCGGCGACCGCCATGGTGGCGCTCGGCGGGACGACGCTCGCCACCGCGGCGCCCGCCTCGGCGGCCGGTCGCAACGGCGTGTGCGAGAGCGGCGAGTTCTGCTACTACTTCAACAGCAACAACCAGGGGT
>NZ_JBFAAE010000094.1:0-23728 GCF_040639575.1 Streptosporangium sp. NPDC023825
CTGGTGTAGTTTGGTGTCGATGGCGTATGGGCGGGGCCCGTGGCCCACCCGCGGCCGGCCCCCCCCCCACCCCCGCGCCCCCGGCGCGGCCAGGCCGGGCCCGGCCCCCCCGGCCCCGGGCGGGGCCCCCCCCCGCGGCCCGGTCCCTGGCCGTGCCGTTCACACGCCCGGTCGAGAGCGCCACGGGTCAGCTCCAGTCCTTGAAGATTCCCCGGTACTGGCCGTCGACCTTCTTGAGCATGTCCTCGGGGGTCGCGGTGCCGCCGACGAGCGACTGGTAGCCCTCGAGGAGCGGCTGGAAGAGCTGGCCGCCCTCGGGGATCCACGGCCGTGCGGTCGCGGTCTCCATGATCGGCTTGAAGACGGAGACGTCCTTGTTGGCCTGCACGTCGGGGTTGTCGTACGCCGAGACGCGGGTCGGCAGGAGGCTGATCTCCTTGGCGACCTTGGCCTGGGACTCGGGGGTGCTCATGAAGCGGACGAACTCGTAGGAGGCGTCCAGGTTCTTGGAACCGGCGTAGATGGCCAGGTTCCAGCCGCCGGTGGGGGCGCCGGCCTTGACCGAGCCCGCGGGGACGGGGGCGATGCCCAGGTTCTCCTTGTCCTTGAACTCCTTGCCCTGGTAGATCTCCGACAGCGCCCACGGGCCGTTGTAGATCATCGCGGCCTTGCCGTCCTTGAGGGCGGTCATCGCGTTGGCGTAGCTGTCCTGGATGGCGGGCTTGGGCGCGGCGCCGGAGGTGATCAGGTCGGCGACGGTGGCCATGGCCTTCACGTTCGCCGGGGAGTTGACGGTGATCTTCTTGTTCTGCACGTCGAGGAGGTCGCCGCCCTCGCCGTACATGAAGGGCAGCAGGAAGTAGGAGTCGACGTTGAGCGCGAGGCCGCTGGCGCCGGTCTTCTCCTTGACGTCGAGCGCGGTCTGCTTGAGCTCCTCGACCGTGGCAGGGGCCTTCTCGTGCCCGGCTTCCTTGAGCAGCCGCTTGTTGTAGATGAGCGCGAGGGTGTCGGTGACCTGCGGGACGGCGTACGTCTTGCCGTTGTACTTGGTGCTGCTCAGCGGCCCCGGCAGGAAGTCCGCCTCGTTCTCCACGGCGCGCGTGCCCTCCAGCGGCTGGAGGTAGCCGAGCGAGGCGAACTGGGAGGTCCAGGCGACCTCGGAGCGGATCACGTCCGGCGCCCCCGCGCCCGCCTGCGCCGCGGTCTGGAACTGGTTCTGCGCCTGGTCGGAGGGGACGTTGACGTACTTGACCTTGATGCCCGGGTACTTCGCCTGGAAGTCCTTGATGAGCGCCTGGAAGGTCGGGCCCTCACTGTCGGGCCTGACGGTGTCCCACCAGGTGATCTCACCGGTGATCTTCGACGGGTCCGACGCCGCGGGCTGGGTGGGGGCCGCCGTACCGGCGTCACCGCCACCACAGGCGGAGACCGCCAGGGCGAGGGCCGCGACAATCGTCGCGGCCGAGAGGGCTCGCCGCATGTTCTTCTCCTCGTGTTCAGGGGGCGGCCGGGACCGAAAGAGCCGTCCGGCCGGGTCTGGAGTACGCCGGACGTTACGCCGACGTGAACCTCATTGGAAGAAGTTTCTGCAAGAGTCTGCAAAGTCGTTACAAAGCCCCCCAAAGTCGAAGGGTCGCACCGTCATCTCCCTCGACCGGCGAGAAGCCATATCGCCCTCTTAGTGATGAAAAATCATCGTTTGTACGTTTTGGGCAGCCGATTGGGCCCCCTTCCGGACGACCGCGAATTGCCGGGATTCAGAAAATTGCCGCAAGGGATTGCACAGACCATTCCCGATGAGTAACTTCCGGGCAATACCCTCGAAACAACTCCCGTGGAGGCCCCCCGTGGTCTGGCCGCTCCCCCCACGGCGCGCGAGAACGACCTTCCTGACGGGGGCCGCGCTCGCGGCGACCCTGATCGCCACCCCCCTCGCCGCCACCCCGCTCCCCGCCGCCGCGTCCGCCTCCCCCGCGTCCGCGCCCCGCTCCGCAACGGTCCCGGTCTCGGTCCCGGTCTCCACGGGCTCCGTGCCGGCCTCCACGACGCCCTCCGCGTCCGGTCCCGTGGTGTCGGCGCTCAGCCGCACCGCCGAGCCCTCCGACCGGGACCTCGCCCGCGACGCGCTCCGCGCCGACCTGAGCCGCGAGCGCTTCTACTTCGCGATGACCGACCGGTTCGCCAACGGCGACACCGGCAACGACCGGGGCGGCCTGTCCGGCGACCGGCTCGCCACCGGCTTCGACCCCACGCACAAGGGCTTCTACCAGGGCGGCGACCTCAAGGGCCTGCTCGGCAAACTCGACTACGTCAAGAACCTGGGCAGCACCGCGATCTGGATCACCCCGGCCTTCGTGAACCGCCCCGTACAGGGGACCGGCGCGAACGTCTCGGCCGGATACCACGGCTACTGGATCACCGACTTCACCAGGATCGACCCGCACCTGGGCACCAACGCCCAGATGAAGGAGCTGGTGCGCGAGGCCCACCGGCGCGGGATGAAGGTCTTCTTCGACATCATCACCAACCACACGGCCGACGTGGTCGACTACACGGAGAAGACGTACTCGTATCGCTCCAAGGGCGCCTACCCGTACGTCGACACCGGGGGCGTGCCGTTCGACGACCGCGACTTCGCGGGCAGGGACACCTTCCCGAAGGTGGACACCGGCTCGTTCCCGTACACGCCGGTCGCGCCGAGGAACGCCAAGACCCCGTCCTGGCTGAACGACCCGACGATGTACCACAACCGGGGCGACTCCACCTTCAGCGGCGGCGAGAACGACGAGTACGGCGACTTCTTCGGCCTCGACGACCTGTGGACCGAGCGCCCCGAGGTCGTCAAGGGCATGACCGACATCTACAAGACGTGGGTGCGCGACACCGGCCTCGACGGCTTCCGCATCGACACCGCCAAGCACGTCAACATGGAGTTCTGGGAGAAGTTCTCCCCGGCGCTGCGCGGCTACGCGGCCCAGCAGGGCAACAAGCGGTTCTTCATGTTCGGCGAGGTCTACTCCGGCGAGCCCGCCTTCACCAGCCGCTACTCCACCCGGGGCGCCATGAACGCCACACTGGACTTCCCGTTCCAGGAGGCCGCCCGCTCCTTCGCCGGCGGCACGGCGGACGCCTCCCGGCTCGCCCGGCTGTACGCGGGCGACGACCACCACACCGACGCCGACGGCAACGCCTCGTCGCTGCCGACCTTCCTCGGCAACCACGACATGGGCCGCATCGGCCGCTTCGTCGCCCAGGACAACCCCGGCGCCCCCGATTCGGAGCTGCTGCGCAGGGACCTGCTCGCCCACGAGCTGATGTACCTCACCCGGGGCCAGCCGGTCGTCTACTACGGCGACGAGCAGGGCTTCACCGGCAAGGGCGGCGACCAGGACGCCCGCGCGTCCATGTTCGCCTCCAAAACCGAGAGCTACCTGAGCGACGACCTGATCGGCACCGGTTCCACCCACGCCCAGGACAACTTCGTCCCCTCCCACCCGCTCTACCGGGGCATCTCCGCCCTGGCCGCGCTGCGCGACGCCCACCCGGCGCTCGCCGACGGCGCCCAGATCGAGCGGCTGGTCTCCGGCGGCGTCTACGCCTTCTCCAGGATCGACGCCGCGCGGCAGGTCGAGTATCTGGTCGCGGTCAACAACACCGAGCGGCCCGCCACCGCGAGCGTGCCCACCTTCTCGGCGGGCGCGGCCTTCACCAGGGTGTACGGCGAGGGCGCCGCCACGCTCACCACCGGCGCGGACACGAAGCTGGCGCTCACCGTCCCCGCCCTGTCGGCGGTGGTCTACAAGGCGCCGGCCAGGCTCAAGGCGCCGGTCGCCGCACCGGCCGTCTCGATCGCCCTGCCGGGGACCGAGATCAGGGGCACCGCCGAGGACGGCCGGATCCCGGTCGTCGCGACCGTGCCCGGCACCGGCTTCGACCAGGTCACCTTCGCCGCCAAGGCCGGTGAGGGCCCCTGGAGGGCTATCGGCACCGACGACGCCCCTTCGAGCTCCGTTTCAAGGACGTTCAGGGTCTTCCACGACCTGCGCGGCATCGCGGCGGGCACGAAGGTCTCGTACAAGGCCGTGGTGAAGGACTCCGCGGGCCGGTTCGCCTCGGCGGTCGCGCAGGCGACCGTCGGCGCCGCGCCCGCCCCCGAGGAGCCCGGCGCGGTCGGGCGCGACTGGCTGGTCGTGCACTACCAGCGCCAAAACGCCGCCGACTACGACGGCTGGGGCCTGCACGTCTGGGGCGACGTGGAGAACCCGACCGAGTGGGCCACCCCGCTCCCGCTGACCGGCGAGGACTCCTACGGCCGCTTCGCCTGGATCAGGCTCAAGCCGGGCGCCACCAGCGTCGGGATCATCGCCCACAGGGGCGAGGAGAAGGACGGCGGCGACCGGATCGTGAACCCCGCCAGGAACGGCGAGGTCTGGCTGGCGAAGGGGAAACCGGACACCTACCTGTCCCGCGCGGCGGCCCAGGGGTACGCGACCGTCCACTACAGCCGCCCCGGCAAGGACTACGACGGCTGGGGACTGCACCTGTGGGGCGACGGGCTCGCCGACGGGGTGCCCACCGACTGGGCCGCGCCGCGCCCGCCGGACGGCGTCGACTCCTACGGCGCGTTCTGGAGGGTGCCGCTGAAGGACGCCTCCCTTCCGGCGAACTTCATCGTCCACAAGGGCGACACCAAGGACCCCGGGCCCGACCAGTCGTTCACCCCGGCGCTGCAGCCCGACGCCTATGTCGCCTCGGGCGTGGCGAAGGTCCACCCGACCCGGGCGGCGGCCGAGAACGTCGCGATCCTGCATTACCACCGGCCGGACGGGAATTACGACGGCTGGGGACTTCATCTGTGGGGCGACGTGGCGAATCCCACCGAGTGGGCCGCGCCGCTGCCGCCCGCGGGCGAGGACGGGTTCGGCGTTCACTTCCGCGTCCCCCTGACCGAGGGGGCCAAGACCGTGAACTACATCATCCACAAGGGCGACACCAAGGACCTGCCGGACGACCAGTCGCTGGACCTGACCGCGACCGGCCACGAGGTGTGGCGGGTCGCGGCCACCGAGGGCCACCTGCTGCCCCAGGCCTCGGCGCGCGGGGCCGACGCCGACCTGTCGAAGTCGTCGGCGCACTGGATCGACCGCGCCACCGTCGCCTGGAAGATCGACCCCTCGACCGCGAACCGCCACTCACTGGCCTTCTCCGCCAAGGGCGGCATCACCTACGACAAGGGCGACCTGACCGGCGACCTCAAACTCATCCGCCTCGCGCCCGGCACGCTGACCGAGGCGCAGAAGGAGAAGTGGCCGCACCTGGCCGGGCACGCCGCGTTCACCGTCGACCCGCGCGACGCCGACCTGGTGCGCGAGGCCACCCGTGGCCAGGTCGTGGCCGTCGAGCGCGACGCCACCGGCGCGCTGCTCGCCGCCACCGGCGTGCAGCTGCCCGGCCTGCTCGACGACCTGTACCCCGGGGCGGCGGCCGCCGAGCTCGGCCCCTCCTGGAGCGGCGGCACGCCCCGGCTGTCGGTCTGGGCGCCGACCGCGGGCAAGGTCGAGCTGGCGCTCTACCGCGACTCCTCCGGCGGGAGGCGCGCCGTCCACCCCATGCGCCGCGACGACGACACCGGCGTCTGGTCGGTGCGGGGACAGCGGGACTGGAAGGACCGCTACTACACCTTCCTGGTGACGGTCTACGCGCCGGGCGAGGGCAAGGTCGTCGTCAACGAGGTGACCGACCCCTACAGCCTGTCGCTGTCGGCGGGTTCGGGCCGCAGCCAGCTCGCCGACCTGTCCGACCGGGCGCTGCGGCCCGACGGCTGGTCCTCCCTGGCCAAGCCCAGGGCCGTCCCCCAGCAGAAGGCGTCGATCTACGAGCTGCACGTGCGCGACTTCTCCGCCTCCGACACGACCGTCCCGGCCGCCGAGCGCGGCACGTACGCCGCGTTCACCGGCGACTCGGCGGGGATGAGGGAGCTGCGCGGGCTGGCGAGGGACGGGCTGACCCACGTACACCTGCTGCCCGTCTTCGACATGGCGACCGTCCCCGAGAGGAAGGCCGACCGGACCGAACCCTCCTGCGACCTCGCCTCGATGCCCCCCGACTCCGAGGAGCAGCAGGCCTGCGTCGCGAGGACCGCGGCGAAGGACTCCTTCAACTGGGGCTACGACCCGCTGCACTACACCGTGCCCGAGGGCTCCTACGCCGCCGACCCCGACGGGTCGTCGCGGATCAGGGAGTTCCGCGGCATGGTCGGCGGCCTGAACAGGGCGGGGCTGCGGGTCGTGATGGACGTGGTCTACAACCACACCCACGCCGCCGGCCAGGACCCCGCCTCGGTGCTCGACCGCATCGTGCCCGGCTACTACCACCGGCTGCTCGACGACGGCACGGTGGCCACCTCCACCTGCTGCGCCAACACCGCGCCCGAGCACGCCATGATGGGCAGGCTCGTCGTCGACTCCGTCGTCACCTGGGCCCGCGAGTACAAGGTGGACGGCTTCAGGTTCGACCTGATGGGCCACCACCCGAAGGCGAACATGGTCGCGGTCCGCGCGGCCCTCGACAGGCTGACCGTCGCCCGCGACGGCGTCGACGGCAAGTCGATCATCCTGTACGGGGAGGGCTGGAACTTCGGCGAGGTGGCCGACGACGCCCGCTTCGAGCAGGCCACCCAGGCCAACATGGCGGGCACCGGGATCGGCACCTTCAGCGACCGGCTGCGCGACGCGGTGCGCGGCGGCGGCCCGTTCGACGCCGACCCCCGCGTGCAGGGCTTCGGCTCGGGGCTCGCCGGGGCGCCCAACGGCTCACCGGCCAACGGCGACGAGGCGCAGCAGAGGTCCCGGCTGCTGAACTACCACGACCTGATCAAGGTCGGGCTCGCCGGCAACCTCCGCGACTACACCTTCACCGCCTCCGGCGGCGAGCAGGTCAAGGGCTCGCAGGTGAGCTACAACGGCTCCCCCGCCGGATACGCCGCCGCGCCGGGCGAGATCGTCACCTACGTGGACGCCCACGACAACGAGACGCTGTTCGACGCGCTGGCGTACAAGCTGCCCCCGGCGACCGCGATGGCCGACCGGGTGCGCATGCAGTCGCTCTCGCTGGCCACGGCCGTCCTCGGGCAGGGCACCTCGTTCATCCACGCGGGCAGCGAGCGGCTGCGGTCCAAGTCGCTCGACCGCAACTCCTACGACTCGGGCGACTGGTTCAACCGATTGCTGTGGGACTGCTCGGCGGGCAACGGCTTCGGCGCCGGGCTCCCCCCGAGGCCCGACAACGAGGACAAGTGGCAGTACGCCAGGCCGCTGCTCGCCGACCCGGCGCTGAAGCCGGACTGCGCGGCGATCGGCGCGGCCCGCGCCCGGTACGGGGAGCTGCTGAGGATCCGCTCCTCCTCGCCGGTCTTCGGCCTCGCCACCCTGGCCGAGGTGCAGAGGCGCCTCACCTTCCCGACGAGCGGCGCCTCGGAGACCCCGGGTGTCGTGACCATGCACCTGGACGCCACGGGGATCGACCCGCGCTGGAAGTCGGTCACCGTCGTCTTCAACGCGACCCCCGAGGCGCGGCCGCAGACAGTCGCCGCGCTGAAGGGCGCCCAGGTGACGCTCCACCCCGTCCAGGCGGCCGGCGACGACGCCGTCGTGAAGCGGTCGGCGTTCGACTCCGCCACGGGCACGCTGACGGTCCCGGCCCGCACGGTCGCCGTCTTCGTCCAGCCCTGACTCCGCACACCCCGGAAAGGCGGCCGGGCCGGGTGTTGCAGCACCCGGCCCGGCCAGGGAACCCGTCCATCGATCCTGGAGGCCCCTACCCGTGAAACCCTACAGAGTCGTCATCGCCACGGCGCTAAGCGCTCTGGTGAGCGCCGCCGTGCTGGTGCCCGGCGCGCTCCCCGCCCAGGCGGCGCCGCCCACCCCCGGCCCGATCGTCAAGCTGTGGAACTGGAACTGGAACTCCGTCGCCAAAGAGTGCGTCGACGTCCTCGGCCCGGCCGGGTACGCCGCCGTGCAGGTCTCCCCGCCCAGCGACTCGATGTCCCGGGGCGGCTCGGTCTGGTGGGACGTCTACCAGCCCGCCCGCTACACCCTCACCAGCAAGTTCGGCGACGAGAACGCGTTCAGGAACATGGTGAACGCCTGCCACTCCGCCGGGCTCAAGGTCCACGCGGACGCCGTCGTCAACCACATGACCGGCCAGGGCAGCACCAGCTACGGCGGCTACAGCTTCGGCAAGTACGACTACCCCGGCCTCTACTCCGCCGCCGACTTCCACTCCCCCACCTGCACGATCAACGGCTCCGACTACACAGGCGACGGCCGGCGGGTGCAGAACTGCGAGCTGGTCGGCCTGTCCGACCTCGACACCGGCTCCGAGTACGTCCGCGACCAGATCGCGGGCTACCTCAACAAGCTCACCTCCCTCGGCGTGGACGGCTTCCGCGTCGACGCCGCCAAGCACATCAACCCCGGCGACCTGGCCGCGATCAAGGGCAGGCTGACCGGCTCGCCGTACATCCACCAGGAGGTCATCCAGGGCGACGGCGAGGCGATCAGCCCGAGCCAGTACACCGGCATCGGCGACGTGCACGAGTTCGTGTACGGGCGCAAGCTCAAGGAGCAGTTCAACGGCGGCCGGATCAGGAACCTGCGGTCCTTCGGGCAGAGCTGGGGCCTGTCGGTGCCCGGCGACAAGGCCGTGGTGTTCGTCGACAACCACGACACCGAGCGCAACGGCTCGACCATGAACTACAAGTACGGCGACGCCTACCGGCTGGCCAACGTCTTCATGCTCGCCTGGCCGTACGGCACGCCCAGGGTCTACTCCGGGTTCACCTGGAGCGACGGCGAGGCCGGCCCGCCGTCGGCCGGCGGCGGCTTCGCCACCGACGTCAACTGCGGCAACGGCCGGTGGACCTGTTTCCACCGCCAGATGAACGGCATGGTCGGCTTCAACCGCGCCGTGCAGGGCACCTCGGTCGGCAACTGGTACGACAACGGCGACAACGTGATCGCCTTCAGCCGGGGCGCCAAGGGCTGGGTCGCGATCAACAACGGGGGCGGCGGCGTCACCCGCACCTTCGCCACCGGCCTGCCCGCCGGGACCTACGCCAACGTCGCGGGCGGCGGCTCGGTGACCGTCGGTCCGGACGGCTCGGCCTCGGTGACCGTCCCGGCCAGGGGCGCGGTCGCCGTCCACACCGGCGCCTCGGGCCCCGGCCCCAGCCCGACGGTGAACCCCGGCCAGGTCGCCACCACGTTCAACGCGACCGTGACCACGAACTGGGGTCAGAACGTCAAAGAAACAGCGGAACCTGCATCGTTAGGTCCCAATCCTGGACAGGGTCTCGAGGTACCTTTGGACACTGGGAGAGTCCGCTGTTCTACGGGAAGCGTCAGTAAGGTCAGCGTCCAGGCCCCGTAGCGGCCAGAACTGGATACACCACTCCTCAACGCCTTGTGGAGGAGAATCTTCTTCCAACCAGATCCAGCCCTCTCCCGGACGACGACTTGCTCTGATATTCCATTCGTCAGCGTCTCTGCGCAGGTCCAAGGGCTCAGGCGGGGGCCCGCTACCGTACAACTCACTCAAGTAGACGAGACCGGAACTGGAATAAAAAGAGGCTATCTTACTCCTTTCCCAAGAGCCAGCGGTATCGGGAGGGTAGTCATCCCACAGTTCCAGGACGACCTGAGTCTCGTGCCATCCGTCACTACTCAGAACTACCGCCCAATTCAAGGTGGCCTCGAACCAGGAGTCTTGGCCAAGACGCCCCGAGACCTCCTCCACGCTAAGCCAGCCCGGCGGCTCGTCCAAGGTGCCGTCCTGATCTCTCAGCATGAATTGACTCCGCTCCACCGTAATGGTCTCGTGAAGACGATCGACTAGTTGTGACATTCAAACTCCTCACGTCCCATTGATGATGCAGGGTGCAGTCTTCAGAACGAGACCACACCCTGCATCTTAGAAAAACCCTAGTTTGTTGCGTTGCCCAGAACCAATGATTCCTTCGGACGCCTTCTTTGTTGTACAGGCGGACGAAGAAGGCGTCCCGTCCAGCACACGATCGTACACATAATAAGATCGGATGCCGCCTGGCTCAGATCCGCCCCATGCGTTGTTCTCTGCGGCCGGTATGGGCTTCACCGAATAGTTGACACCCTTCGGCTGATAGTCGCCTGCGTCGTCCGGCATGTTATTCTGCCACCACACCCAGGCGCCCTCATATGTGGAAGCGAACGAGAATTCATCGCACCGCGCGACCACGGTCGGTGTCGTGACGCAGTGCATTGTCTACGGGCGCCTCCCATACCGACTTCATAGGTGAGGTACTGCGTCGTCTTCCTTCGTCAGGGTCTGCCACCGGGTGACCACGGCAAGGAGAGTGATGACTGCGCTTGCCCGCGTCCAGCGGTCTTCGATGATCTTTAGCAAGCGTGGCGGCGTGGGATCCCTCCAGATCCCACGCCGCCACTCCGCCTGACGGGCGCTTCCAGACAAGAGCCCTGTCCAGACGGCCCGAGCTTCGGCGATCGAACAGATGAAGGTGTCGTGGACTTCGGGACTGCGGTCGAGCTGGACGGTTCGTCGGATGAACGCCTGCCCGCCGCCCTCGTACAGCTCGTAGGCCGTGGCGCGGCACAGGCAGGTCTACAGCACCGGGCGAGCCCGCCCAAGCGCCGAGTCCGCACACGGTTGCCGCCATTCCAGCCGCACATGACCCCGCTGAACCATGGCCACGTGCGGACTTATGCACTTCATCAAGCAGGGTCACAACGCATCCCCGCCATCAGTTCGGACGAGGGATGGACGTCGCGCAGTTCCGCATAGCGAAACGCCATCCGACGAGCAGCTTGGACGGCGTCCACCGCCGGGTGCCAGGCGTAGACGGGCCGGTGACGTCGGGCGTCCCAGCCAGTACGCCACCAGTAGCGATCGTCCCTGCACCAGGTGACCAGGCCCACCCAGGCCGACACCAGCGCCAGCCCGTACCCGTCGTGGATGTCGGCTGCGATTCCCTGCCGCTCCAGTTGAGCCCGGAGTTCCTGGGCGGTGTCGATGGGCAAGATGGAGATCGGCGAGACGCCCTCGCAGTGCGCCGTACGCGAGACCAAGGAAGAAACCGGGATCACCGTCGAGCCGGTAAGCATGCTCGGGATCTACTCCGACCCCGGCCACATCGTCGCCTACCCCGATGGGGAGGTTCGCCAGGAGTACGAGGTGATGCTGATCGCCCGGCCGGTCGGCGACCGACCGGGAGCCAACGACGAGGCCAGCGACGTCCAATGGTGGCGCCCAAAGACCTCCAGACCCTCGATATCCACCCGACGCAGTGGCGCCAGCTCAACGACTACCTGAACGGCACGTACCCGCATATCGACTGAGCTGCGTCCGGTACCGGTCCGGGGATCGGGCTCGCCGGGGAGCGCGAGGGCCCGGATACGGTATGCCAGGTGCAGTCGGTTATCGCAGCATTTATCCCCATATGGTGTATCGGTGCCCTCGGCTGGCTCGCCGCCCGGTTGGAGTGGGCGAGCGACCAGGCCCGGCAGGCGCTGACGCGGTTCGCGTTCACCGTCGCGATGCCCGCGGTGCTGTTCACCACGCTCAGCCGTACCCCGCTCGACCGGATCCAGCCCGGCCCGCTGCTCGCCTTCGGGGTCAGCACCTTCGCCGTCGGCCTGCTCGCGCTCGCGCTGTTCCGCGGCGGGCTGCCGGAACGGGTGCTCGCCGCGATGTCGTCGTCCTACGTCAACGCCGGCAACCTCGGCATCCCCGTCGGCCTGTACGTCCTGAACGACGCGACGTTCGTGGTGTCGGTCCTGATCTTCCAGGTCCTGATGGTCTCCCCGCTGATCTTCCTCGGCCTCGGGGCCGGGCGCGCGTCCTTCCTCGCCCCGCTGCGGACGCCGATCGTGATCGCCTCGTTCCTCGGCCTGGGCGTGTCGGCCCTCGGCCTGCGGCTGCCCGGCCTCGCGCTGAGGCCCCTGGAGATCCTCGGCGGCGCCGCGGTGCCCCTGGCGCTCTTCTCGCTGGGCATGTCCCTGAACGGCTTCGCCGTCTCCTGGCGCGCGACGGCACCGGCGGTGACGTTCAAGCTGCTGCTCCAGCCGCTGGTGGCCTTCCTCGCCGGGCGCTTCCTCCTGCGCCTCGACGGCCCGGCGCTCTTCGCGGCCGTCCTGTTCGCCGGGCTCCCCACCGCGCAGAACACCTACGTCTACGCCGCCGAGTACGGCCGCCCCACCGACCTGCCCCGCGACGCCATCCTCGTCTCCAGCGTCCTGTCCCTGGGCACCCTGTCCGTCATCGCCCTGCTGGGCGCCGGGTGATCCGGAGCCGCCTTACGACTCGCCTCACGACGAACGGCGTGCCGACCGGTGATGGCCGTGCGATCAGACCGGCTCCTCGCCGGCCGGCGAAGGCATCGCGTGCGGACGCAGGACCATGAGCGAGCCTTCCAGGGTCGCCACCATGGCGAAGGGAAACCGGTCGACCTCAAGGCAGAGCGCGACGTCATCGGGATGGGCTCCTTGACGCACCCCCTGCGCCAGTTCGGCGGCGGCGCGCGAGCCGGCGGCGCGGCGGAGGAACTCGGCGGCGTCCGTCCCGGCCTCGGTGACCCTCCGGGCGATGTACTGGGCACACGCCAGATCCTCGTCGGCCCGCCCGTCGTCGCCGGTGACCACGAACGTGACACCGTCACCCTTGCGCGTCCGCAGGAGCCGAGCCGTTGCCTCCGCCACCACGAAGCCGGCGCACAGCACCAGCGGCGCCTCCTTGACCGCGAGGGCGCCGACTGTCCCCGCCGTGGTCTTCTGCACGACGGTCCGTCCGCCGAGGTCGACAGACCGCAGCAGGCCCGGCGAGTTGACGGCGTCGAATCCGGGCGCGGGCGGACCGTCTTTCAGTGCCACCCAGTCCGGGTGGCGAGCCTTGAGCGCCAGGGCTTCGTCCAGCGACCCAGCAAGAACGATCTTTTCCGCCCCCTGGGCGAAGGCCCAGGCGGCCACGGTGAAAGCACGCATGACGTCGACCACGACCGCCACGGACGGGGTTTCGACCAGATCGGCGGTACCGAGGAAACGAGTGTCCATTCCGGTCATGATCGCGCATGCCCGGCCCGAGGCCCATGGAGAGTGATACGCGTCACATCGACGGTCTCGGAACGCGACGGCTCCGGCCGTCCCGTGTCGCGAAAGCGGTCCGCGACGGCACGCCTGCTCGATTCCGGGCAGCCGGGACGACCTTCACCGTGACCTCCGTCTCGGAACGAGCTGTCAGGAGCGCGTCCGGGCCCGATCCTCCACCAGGGCGGCGAACCCGTCGAGGTGACACGCGAGGCTGTACTCGAACAGTCCGTCCACGTCCGGCACCTCCTCCCCGGTGAGCGTGGCCAGCAGAGGGAACCGCCCGGAGTCGAGGAGTTCGTCGGCCCGCTCCCGCTGTGCCAGCCACCACCGGTCGAGCGTCACACCGGTCTCCTGCTCGGCCTCGACCTCGTCCGCCATGGACAGCGCGATGCTGATGACCAGCGCGGGCAGCGTGAGCGCCTCGCGCATCCGTGTCGCCATGGGCAGCCCGAGCCCGTCGAGCGCGCGCAGGGTCCACTCGGTGTGCGCCATCACGTTGGGCGCCAGCGACGGGCGAACGAACGAGACGGCCCTGGGCAGCCAGAGGTGTCCGCGGCACAGCTCCCACTGCAGGCGGGAGATCAGCTCGAGCTTGGCCCGCCAGCCGTCCGGCCCCGGGACGGGAAGCTCCGGTTCGCCGAAGACCTCGTCGGTCATCTGCGTCACCAGCTCCTCCTTGCTCGAAACGTGCCGGTACAGCGACATCGGGCCGACGCCGAACTCGGCCGCGAGCCGCCGCATGGACACGGCGTCGAGCCCCTCGGTGTCGGCGATCGCGATGGCGGCGCGGAGAGTCAGCCTCCGGCTCAGTGCCTGCCTGGGAACGCCCGCCCGCCGTGGCCTGGGGGGAGTGGCCATGCCGACCGGCTGCTTCCGGCCCGTGGGGGCGCCGACCACCGCGCCGGCGCCGACCCTCGTCTCGACCAGCCCCTCGTCTCGGAGGGTGGCCATCACCCTGGTCGCGGTCGCGACCGCGACGCCCCACCGCCGGGCGATCTCCCTGATGGAAGGCACCCGCTCTCCCTGCCGCAGGTCGCCGGCCAGGATCCGGGCTCGGATCTCCGCGACGATCTGCCGGTACGGCGGTTCCGGCCGCTGCGTTGACGACGACATGGATCCCCGATCTCCCCGTGGTTGCCGATCGCCAAGAGTGTACTAGTTCAATCCCTCTATACCAGTTCACTTTAGATCGCTACAACCCCAAAAAATGCCCGTTTGTTCGCCCCTCTTCATACGCTGTACCCATGACAGTCGATACACCGTACGCATCCGTGCGGCGGGCGGATGACGCGGACCGGCAGGCGGTGCTGGACGTCCTGACCGAGGCGTTCACGAACGACCCCCTCGTCCGCTGGCTCTTCCCCGAGGCAGGCCCGCGAGCTCGTCTCCAGGAGCACTATTACCGCCCCCTGCTCGCCCATCCCGCCGCCGAGACGTACCTGGCCGGCAATCGCGAGGGCGCCTCGGTGTGGCTGGCGCCGGCCGCGGGCCAGGCGCCCCACGAGGAGCCTTCGGACGCGACGGGCCGGGAGACGGTCTTCGGGGAGAGCGGCGCGCGACTACTGGCCCTGGGCCGGGCGCTGGCCCCACGGCACCCCGACCGCGAACCGTACCTCTACCTCCCGTGCATGGGGTTGGTCGGCGGGCGGCAGGGCGCCGGGCTCGGCTCGGCGATGTTGCGGCACCGGCTGGAGCGAGCGGACGCCGACGGGCTCGCCGCGTATCTGGAGGCGAGCTCACCCCGGAGCCGCGCCCTCTACCTGCGGCACGGATTCGAGGATCGCGGCCGGCCGGTCCGCGTGGTGGACAGCCCGCCCCTGTGGCCGATGTGGCGCCCGCCGCACCGCTGACCGCCCCCGTCCAACAAGCAGGTCCAACAAGCAGAAGGAGAGAACCTCAATGACAACGAACCGCGACGCCGATCGGCGGCAGCCGATCCTGGTGTTCGTCCACGGCACCCACTCCTCGTCGGCCTGGGCCTCCGGGCTGACCGCCGAGCTCACCCTGCGCGGGCACCGGTGCGTGGCCGTCGACCTTCCGGGACACGGCGCCGAGGCGTTCTATCCCCGTTCGTACCAGGCCCCGCAGGACCTCGGGGAGCTGGCGACCGAACCGTCACCGCTCGCCAAGATCACCATCGACGACCACGTCGAGCGCGTGGTGGATGTGGTGCGCCGCGCCCGCCGCCACGGACCCGTGATCCTGACAGGCATGAGCCAGGGCGGCGTCACCGTGAGCAGGGTCGGCAACGCCGTCCCCGAACTGCTCGAGCGGGTCGTCTACGTCGCGGCGTACTGCTGCGTGGACCTGCCGAACATGACCGCCTACCTCGAGACACCGGAGAACGGCGACAGCCTGCTCCCCCGGATCGCCGAGACCGTGGTCGCCGATCCGGCGGTCCTGGGGGTGACCCGGCTCAACTGGCGCTCGGCCGACCCGGCGGTGTTCCACGCCGTCAAGGACACCCTCGCCGGGGACTTCACCGACGAGGGGGTGCGGCGGCTGCTCGGCGTGCTGGAGCCGGACGAGACCGCCGGCATCCCGCTGGCCGAGGCCCGGGGCGAGGCACACACCTGGGGCCGGATTCCCCGGACCTACGTGCGTTTCACCCTCGACCGGCTGATCCCGCCCGCGTTGCAGGACCGGTTCATCGAGGAGGCCGACCGCCTCACTCCGGACAACCCGACCGACGTGCGAAGCGTCGCGGCCCCCCATGTCGGCCCGTTCGACCGGCCCGAACTGGTGGAGATCTTCTCTGAGCTCGCCGCCGGTCGCTGACCCGGCGCGGCACGCTCCCGGAACAGTCGCGTACGGCCGGTGAGCGGGGGTTCCGGCGAGGCGGAGCGGGCCCCCGGGAAACCCGGGGACCGTGAAACCAGGGACCAGGACACCCGGAGCCCAGGGCACCGGGGCACCGGGGCACCGGGGCACCGGTCAGCCCAGGCGCCAGACGCGGACGGTGTCGTCGCCGCCTCCGGTGACCGCGACGGGGCGCCCGCCGAGCTCGGTCACCGCGGCGGCGAACACGTTGTGGTCGTGGGCCTTGAACGGCCGCCCCGCCGGCTTTCCGGTGCCAAGGTCGTGGACCCGCGCGGTGGAGTCGTTGCTGCCGGAGACGACGACGGTGAGCGACCCCACCCGGCCGACGGCCAGGGAGTAGACCCAGCCGCTGTGGTGCCGGATGGGCGGGCGCACCTCACCGGCGCCGGCGGCGTCGTCGATGTGGATGTCCTGCGCGCCGCCGGCGGACAGCACCACGAGCCTGCCGTCCAGCTCGGCCGTGGTGACGGCGGTGACCTGGCCCCGCTGGGTGAGGATCGTCTCGCCGGGCCCCGAGCGGAGCGGCCAGCGGCGCACCGTACCGTCGCCGCCGCCGGTGAACACGACGGGCTCGCCGTCGAGCTCGGCGGTGGCCAGGCCGAACACGGCGCCGTCGGCGGCGCGGCGGGCCTTGCCGATCGCGGCGCCCGTCCTCAGGTCCCACAGGCGCAGGCTCCCGTCGCGGCCGCCGGTCGCCACGACGGGCTCGCCGTCGAGGGTCGCCAGGGCGAGGGAGAAGACGGGCACGGCGGCGTCGAAGGGCCTGCCGACCGGCTTGCGGGTGGCGAGGTCCCAGCGGCGTACGGTGCCGTCGTCGCCGCCCGACACCGCGATCGTCCTGCCGTCCAGCTCGGTGACCGCGACGGAGCGCACCCAGTTGGTGTGCCCGGTGAGCGTGGCCAGCGGCCTGCGGGTGGTCAGGTCCCACAGGCGGACGGTGCGGTCGTTGGCGCCGGAGACGATCACGGACCTGCCGTCCACCCGGGCGATCGCCACCGACTGCAGGTCGTCGCGATGGCCGCGCAGCGGGCCGCCGACCGGCGCGCTCTTCCAGTTTCCGGTGACGGACGTGGGGGTGGCGGTGGGAGACGGGGACCCGCTGGGAGACGCGGATTCTCCGGGCGAGGGGGATTCTCCGGAGACCTGCGGGGAGCCGGTCAGCGCGAGGGGGGTGGGACCCACGGGCTCCTCCCCCGTCCCCGCCAGCAGCGGCGGGAGCACGAAGACACCCGCGGAGACCGCGACGGCGGTGGCGGCGACGGCGGCCCCGATCCACCACGGGCGCGACCGTCCGGCCCTTCCCGGCACGGTCGCTCCGGGAGATTCCTCCCACGACCCACCGGGGAAGGCGGGCATCCCGGGATCCGACGGTCGCCGCTGCCCCGGAGCGGGGACAGGACCGGTCGGTGGCTGCCCGGCATACGGCGGCTGCGGCTGCGGCTGCGGGGCCGGGGGCAGCGGGGACAGCGAATGCGACTGCGGCTGCGAGGTCGGGGGCGGGGTCAGGGACGGCGGCTGCTGGCCCCGTACCGGGTGCCCGGTCCCTGGAAGCCGCGGAGGCGGTGGTGTGGCGGTGCCCGCCGACGGCTGGCGGATCAGTCGGAACAGCAGGTCGGGTGCGGTCGGCCGGTCGCCGGGTGTCTTGGCCAGGCAGGCACTCAGCAGCGGCCGAAGCCCCTCGGGCACCCCCGACAGGTCGGGCTCGGCGTTGAGGATGCGGTGGAGCACGGCCGGGATGGTGTCCCGGCCGAACGCGGGGCTGCCGGTGGCGGCGAACACCATCGTCACCGCCCAGCTGAACACGTCCGAGGGAGCGGCGGCGGGCCGGCCGTGGATCTGCTCGGGTGACATGTAGGTCGGGGTCCCGACGGCGCCGCTGGTCTGGGCGAGCCCGGCGTCGAGCGCCTTGGAGATGCCGAAGTCGATGACCCGCGGGCCGTCGAAGCCGAGGAGCACGTTGGCCGGTTTGAAGTCGCGGTGCGCGATCCCCGCCTGGTGGATGGCGACGAGCGCGGTGGCCGTGCTGATCGCGACGCGCTGCAGGGCGGCGCCGTCGCGCGGCCCCTCGCTCTCGACGGACTGCTGCAGCGACGGCCCGTCGATGAACTCGCTCACCACGTAGAGGTGGTCGTCGCTCTCCCCCGCGTCGAGCACCCGGGCGGTGCAGAACTCGGCGATCTGCCGGGCGACGGCGATCTCCCGCTGGAAGCGCGCCCTCGCGACCTGGTCGGCGGCGAACCTCGGGTGCAGCACCTTGACCGCGACGCGCTCTCCGGCCGGGTCACGGCCGAGGTAGACCGTGCCCTGCCCGCCCTCGCCGAGCCTGGCCTCGATCGTGTACGGCCCGAAGGCGGTGGGGTCGCCGGATCTGAGCTCCGTACCGGCCATCGTGCTCCTCCCCGCCGCGAACCCGCCCGAGTGGTCCGGCGGCCGGCACCCTGCCGCGGGCGCCGGGTTCCGGGCAGCCGGGTCCCGGAAAAGAGCATGCCAGTATCAGCAAATTGCGCCAAATACCGGCCGGTAACTGTCAATCGAGGATGCTGGCGTGCAGGGCGCGCAGCACCGCGTTGGTCCGGTCGCGCGCCCCGAGTTTGAGCAGCACGGTCGAGACGTGGTTCTTCACCGTGCCCTCTGCCAGGAACAGGGCCCGGGCGATCTCGCGGTTGCTGTACCCCTCCGCGACGAGCCGCAGCACCTCCACCTCCCGTTCGGTGAGCTGCTGGATCGCGGGCAGATCGTCGTCGTCCGCCGGCCGGCGGCGGTGCACCGCGCGCAGCAGCCGATCGGTGATCGACGGCGAGATCAGCGTCCCCCCGTCGGCCAGGACGCGGATGGCCCGGGTCAGCCGTTCGAGCGTCACGTCCTTCAGCAGGTAGCCGCATGCCCCCGCCCGCATCGCGTCCAGCACCAGGGTGTCGTTGTCGAACGTGGTCAGCACGAGCACCGGCGGCGAGCCGCCCGCGCGCTCCTGCAACGCCCTGAGCACCCAGATGCCGTCGTGGCGGGGCATGCGCAGGTCGAGCAGGACGACGTCGGGGGCGCGCTCCTCTATCGCCGCCAGCGCGGACATGCCGTCGTCGGACTCCCCCACCACCTCGATGTCGTCGGTCAGGTCGAGCAGGCTGCGGATGCCCTGCCGCACCAGGGTCTGGTCGTCGACCACGATCACCCGGATCACCGCGCGGGCACCCTGGCGGTGACGCGGAAACCGTCGCTGCCGTCGAGCCGCACGTCGCCGCCGACCGCGTCGATCCGCTCGCTCAGGCCGCGCAGTCCGTTGCCCGGCCGCAGCTGAGGACTGCCGCGCCCGTCGTCGACGGAGGTGAGCCTCACGCCCCGGTCCGGTGTGCTCTCGATCCGGATGCGCAGCGAGGTCGCGTCCGCGTGCCGGACGGTGTTGGTGACGATCTCCTGGACGACGCGGATGAGCGTCATGGTCACCTCCTCGGTGGGGCGTACGTCGTCGTCGATCCACACGCCGATCTCGAGGCCGGGAATGTCGCGTACCACGGCGGTCAGGGACTCGCGCAGATCGGGCGCGTCGGCGCGCAGTTGCCCGACGGTCGTGCGCACGTCGCGGAGCAGGTCCCGCGCCACCCGGTCGGCGCGTTCGATGTGCACGCGCGCGCCGGGGCCGTCGCGGTGCCGGGCGACCTCCAGCTCCAGGGTGAGCGCCGTGAGCTGGTGCCCCATCAGGTCGTGCAGTTCCCGGGCGATGCGCAGGCGTTCGTGGGCGCGTGCGGTGTCGGCCAGGATGACACTCGCCGCCCGCAGCTCCAGATGCGCCTCGCCCAGCTCGCGGCGCATCCGCTGCTCCCGGATGATCGCCAGCGAGCTCAGCAGCGTCGCGGTCTGGATCAGCAGGTACAGCAGCGCGCTGAGGCCGATCTGGGGGAAGGGGGCGCCGGCGAGGCCCGCCGTCACGGCGATGACGGCGGTGTTGAGCACGACCACCAGCGGGCCCGCCCACGGCGGCGCGATGTACGCGCCCAGGGCCGCGACGAAGACCAGCAGGATCGGCAGCCACCCGGCGCCGGGCGCCGTCAGGATCGTCAGCCACCCCAGCACGACGGCCGCGCCGTAGCAGGCCCACGCCCGCCTTCGCCGGCAGTCCTCCCAGAGCACGGCGGTCAGCGAGGTGACCAGCAGCGCCACGAACAGCGCGCCCCACACCGGCCGGGGCACCCACGTACCGGCCGCGCCGAGCAGTATCGGGGTGCCCACCGCGAGGCACACCAGCAGCACCGCCAGCCCTGCCCACACGTCCGGCTCGATTCGCCGCATACCATCACTTTACTGGCGCTCGCATCCGCGCCGAGGTGCCGAAAGTCATGGGTGCCGATGCTGACCATCGGCACAGGCGCCAGGGGCTCGCCCTTCCTAACGTCGACGGCATGCATGCGACAACGTCACCTCCCGCCGTCGAGGCGGACCGTCTTCACAAGCGCTACCGCGCCAAGGTCGCCGTCGAGGAGGTCAGCCTCTCGGTCACCACCGGCGAGATCTTCGGCATCCTGGGACGCAACGGAGCCGGCAAGACCACCACCGTCGAGCTGATCGCCGGGCTCAGGCGGCCCGACCGCGGCACCGCCCGCGTGCTCGGCCTGGACACCCGGCGCGACCGGGCCCGGCTGCGCCAGGTCCTCGGAGTCCAGTTGCAGGAGGCCACCCTGCACTCCGCGCTCACGGTCACCGAGCTGGTCCGCCTGTACGGGACCTTCTACCGCGACCCGCTGCCGACCGGCGACCTGATCGAGTCGGTCGGCCTGACCGCCTCCCGCCGCACCCGCTTCGAGAATCTCTCCGGCGGCCAGCAGCAACGGCTGTCGATCGCGCTCGCCCTCGTCGGGCGGCCCCGGGTGGTGATCCTCGACGAGCTCACCACCGGACTCGACCCCGAGGCGCGCCGCCAGATGTGGTCGACCCTCGAGCGGCTGCGCGAGTCCGGCGTGACCGTCCTGCTCGTCAGCCACTCCATGGAGGAGATCGAACGACTGTGCGACCGGGTCGCGCTGCTCGACGAGGGACGGGTCATCGCCCTCGACTCGCCCTCCGGACTCGTGCGAAGGGCCGGGTTCGCCCAGAGGGTCACCTTCCGCACGGCCGGCCCCGTACCGGGCGGGCTGCTCGAAGGACTCGACGAGGTCGAGCGGGTACGCGCCGACGGCGACCGCGTCGTCGTCGAAGGCCGTGGTGACCTGCTCCAGGCCGTCAGCGTCGCGCTCGTCCGCGCCGGCGTCGTGGCGACCGGGACGCGCAGCGAACAGGCCGGCCTGGACGACGCCTTCGCCGTCCTGACCGGGCACCGGCTCGACACCAGGCTCGACACCTGGGAGGAGACGGTCCGATGACGGACATCGTCGTCCACCGCCCCGGCCCGCGCGCCTGGGCCGCACTGCTGGTCTGCGAGCTCAAGGTGGTCGCCCGCGACACCGCCGGGCTGATCGTGCCGATCGGCATGCCCATGCTCATCCTGGTGATGAACGCCTCGTCCGCCGGCCGGGAGACGGACGCGCACGGCCGCACGGCGTTCGACGTCTACGTGCTGCCGCTGGTGTTCACGATGGTCGTGGCCACGACCGGCATCGTCAACATGCCGAGCTTCCTGGCCTACTACCGCCACAGCGGCATCCTGCGACGCCTCGGGGTGACGCCCGCCTCGCCCGCGCTGGTCCTCGTCGCCCAGGCGGCCGCCGGCGCGCTGCAGATCACCGTCGGCATCGCGGCCGCCTGGCTCCTGGCCCTGCTGGCGTTCGACGCCAACCCTCCGGTGCGTGTCGGCGCGGCGCTCGGTGTGCTGGCGCTGACGGTGGCCGCCATGTACGCCGTGGGCCTGATCGTCGCCGCGCTGTCGCCCACCCCGAACTCCTCCGTGGCGATCGGCCTGAGCGTCTTCTTCGTCCTGGGCGCCACCGGCGGCATGTTCGGCGGGCGCGGCAGCCTCCCGGAGGTGATCACGACGATCGGGCAGTGGCTGCCGTTCGGCGCCGGAAGCCAGGCCCTGTCGGCCGCCTGGATCGGCGCCCCCGTCGAGGCCTCCAACCTGATCGGCCTCGCCGCCTGCGTCGTGTTCGGCAGCGTCGTCGCGGCCGTGTTCTTCCGCTGGGACTAGGAACTGTTCAGAGTTCGGATCATGTGGTTGAGGTGAGGGGCTTCAGCCACATGATCGAGCCTCGGAGGTGGAGTCCGGTCTCGTAGCTTTCCGGGGTTTTGTCGTAGCGGGTCGTCAGGCCGCGCCAGGTCTTGATCTTCTGGAAACAGCGTTCGACTGTTCTTCAACCCCCGATGAAGAGTCCGGCGCTGATGGAGTTGCTTCCCGGAGAAGCTGATGGAGTTGCTTCCCGGAGAAGGGGTGGCGTCGTCGCCGCAGCCGGTCCGCAGCATGAAATCAGGAGAGTCGACCTCTTCCGGCACGCGGGAGCGAGCATGCCGGGGTGACCCGGGTTTGCACACATCAAGTAGCCGTCGGTTCTGAACACACATCCCTGTGTCATCCGGGAACCAGCGACATGGGGAGCCGCGAGTGGTCACACTGCTGGTGCTACGCCAGACTGACCCGCAGGTCAAGGTTCATGTGCCGGTCGGTGAACCGCTGCTGACCGCTCCACTGTCCGTTCTGGAACTGGGACCACCAGAGAAAGTTGTCGTCACTGCCGACCCAGACCATCACGAGGCCCCGGTTCGTCCGGCCGAGCGCCGGGCTGCCAGTGGTCCATCCTACGGGCAGGTACTGTGGGGGCCCCTCCAACGTCGACCACCAGATGTCGTTGTTGTCGACGCTTCGCCAGGCCATGTGCAGATGTCTGCCATCGGACACGAGGGCAGGAACCTTGCTGGTGACCCTATGATCGTTGAAGGAAATCGGGTCCGACAAACGCGCTCCGTCCCAGTGCGCCAGCCGGATCTCCTTGGTTCCTTCGTCGCGCCAGGCGATGTACAGCTTTCCCTGGTGCTCCGTGGCCGCGACGCCGTCCTCGGTGCGGATGTCCGGGAGCCACCATGCGGGAGTGGGCGGGTTCCCCTCGCCTGGCTGCACCCACGTGTCACCACGTAGCTCCGACCAGCGCATAGAGGTGCCGCCGTCGCCTGCAGCGGCATCCGGGGTCGTCTTCCAGAACATGAACATCCGACCGCTGTATTGAACCATGGTAGGAAAATTCTTGGTTTTGAAGGTGCGGTGGCCGTTTCCCGCTGGGACGTACGGCCCCCAGGCGTACTGCGTGCCGCCTGGGATCGTGTCAGGCAGCCGCTGCAGCCGCGAGACCCAGATGTGCTCGTCGTGACCGGAGCCCTTCCACGCCATGACGGTGTCGGTGCCGTTGCCCGCGATCGATGGGACGTTGCTGGTTCGCCGATCCCAGAGCAGCTGCGGCTCGGTCCAGCGGATGGTCGTCCCTATCACGTTGCGCGCCTCGGACCAGCGCGGGAAGTCGTCGCCGTCGGGATTCCACTCCAGCCAGGCCATTGCAGGCACCCGGATCGACGTTATGTGTGGGCCTGTCATAACTCGCTACCTCCACTCAAATCACCGGGTGTATTGCGGATGCGGATGATTCCACAACCTGGTGGTCCATCTCTGATCGCGAAATGTAAATCCCTCCTCCACATGTCCCGCACCGAGCGCGCCGGCGGCCGGATGCCGTTCCCGCCGGTCTGGTCGTGGGGGGGCGCGGGGGGCCGGGGGGGGCGCCGGGCCCCGGCGGTGGAGGCGGGGGGGGCGGAGGCGGGGGGGTGGGGGGGGGGCGGGTGTTTTTTTTTGTTTTCTTCGGCGG
>NZ_JBFAAE010000095.1:0-22625 GCF_040639575.1 Streptosporangium sp. NPDC023825
ACTTCTCCTCCCAGCGCGGCACCTCGGGATCGTCGACCGGCAGCGGCGGCATCACCCCGGAACCGTCACACGCCGGCCGGCTGGGGCTTCTCCGGCCGCGTTCGCGCCGGCCGGTGCGGCGTGCGCATGAGCAGCGGGGTCGGCGCGGCACCGGCGGCCACGGCCCCGCCCGCCGGGCGCGCGGGGCGGCGCGCTACCTCGGTGACGCGTGAGAGTCCGGCGGGGCGGCGACCAGGATCGCCTGTGCCGTCGCGATGACGACCCGGGCGGCCTCGCCCGTCTCCATGCGCCCGGCGCGACTCTCCTCCGCGGCGCCTTTCAGGATGTAGTGCAGGACATTGATCAGCCAGGAGATCGGCAGGTCGGTGCGGAACACGCCGTCGTCCTGGCCGCGGCGGATGAGCTCTTCGACGCGCCGCGCGGGGGCGGCGTGCAGCTCGCGGACGCGTCCGGCGGGAAGGGCTTTCTGTGCGGCGCCCGACAACGCCATGGACTCGGCGACCAGGGACCAGCTGGAGTCGAGCAGCCGGGCCAGGGCGTCTCGTGCGTTCCCGGTGAGATCGACGGACGACAGCGCCTCCTCGCCGGCGCGCAGTGCGTCGACCAGCGCGGCCTCGACGAGTTCCGCCCGGGTGCGGAAGTGGCCGTAGAGCGTCATCCGGCCCACTCCGGCGGCCTTGGCGATGTCGTCGACGCTCGCGTCCGGATCGCTGCTCAGGCGTTCGCGTGCCGCGGAGACGATGCGGGCGATGCTGCGTTCGGCGTCCGCGCGCCGGCGCGGACCGGCAGAGACGGTAGGCATGCCACCACCTTAACTCGTACGCGGATATACGTGTTACTCTCACGGCTCGAAGTCGTACACAACCATACGAGTTAGCCGGAGGCTCTCGGTGACGCACCATGAGATCCACGAACCATCTCCGCCGGACAGCCCGGCTCATCCGTCGCGATGGCGCATCCTGGCCTTCCTCGGGGTGGCCCAGCTGATGCTGATCCTTGACGTCACGGTCGTGGCCATCGCGCTCCCGCACATCGAGACCGACCTGGGCCTGAGCCGTGAGGCGCTGACATGGACGGTCAGCGCGTACACGTTGACGTTCGGCGGCCTGATGCTGCTGGGCGGGCGGCTCGCCGACCTGGTCGGGGCCAGGCGAGTGGTCCTCGCCGGCCTGCTGATCTTCACGGTGGCGTCATCGGTGACCGGGTTCGCCGACTCCGCGGGCATGCTGCTGGGCGGCCGCATCGCGCAGGGACTCGGCGCGGCGCTGCTGTCTCCGTCGGCCCTGTCGCTGCTGGTGACCCTGTTCGACGGTGACGAGCGGAACAAGGCGCTCGGCATCTGGTCCGCGCTCGGCGGTGGGGGCGCGGCTCTCGGCGTGCTGCTGGGGGGACTGCTCACCGCGGGCCCGGGCTGGCCGTGGGTCTTCTACGTCAACGTGCCCATCGGGCTGGTGATCCTTGCCGCTCTTGCCCGGATGCTGCCGGACCACGGCGTGGCCGCGCCCGGAGCCCGGCTTGACGTGCTCGGTGCGCTGCTGGTCACCGCCTCGTCCGGTGCCGTGATTTACGCGATCACTCGTGCCGGGGACCACGGGTGGCTCACCGCCACGACCGGGTGGCTCCTGCTGGCGGCCGCGATGGGCTATCTGGCGTTCGTGGCCAGGCAGAAGACCGCGAGGTCGCCCCTGATGGACGTCGCGCTGCTGGTCCGGCGCCCGGTGGCCACCGGCACGTTCCTCATCGTGATGGCGACGGCGCTGATGATCGCGGTGTTCTTCCTCGGCACGTTCTACTTCCAGCACGCCCAGGGCTTCGGCGCCCTGCAGACCGGTCTGCTGTTCCTCCCGGTCGCGGCGGCGACGATGCTCGGGGCCGACCTCACCGGCCGGGCCATCGCCCGGGCCGGGGCGCGCCGGCTCGCCGTGGCCGGATTGCTCGTCGCCGCGGCCGGCATGGCCGTGCCCGCCTTGTCGATGCACACCGCGACCGTGGTGGCGGGTACGGCGCTCGCGGCCGCCGGGACCGGCGCGCTGTTCGTCGTCGCCTCGGCGACCGCTCTGGGCCAGGTGGCCCCGCACGAGTCCGGCGTCGCCTCCGGCATCGTCAGCACGTTCCACGAGTTCGGCGCCTCCATCGGAGCCGCCGCCGTCTCCAGCGTCGCGGCGGCCAGCCTGATCGGGGACACGCTCTCGGGGTTCACCGGCGGCTACGTCCTCGCCGCGGTCGCCGCAGGTGCCGCGGCCCTCGTGGCCGCCGTCCTGACGCCCGGCCGGGCCGGCACCGGGTCCGGAGGGCCGGATGCGGGAACTCCCTGAGAGGGCGTGGCCCAGCGCCGGTCGAGCGGTTTCCGCATCCGTCCGGTCTCCGCCCGCCAGGTGGCCTCGATGGTCGTGGCCGGTTTCCCGGCTTCCGGGCCTGTCCGCCGGTCCCGAGACCGGTTGAGCCGCCACGGCACGCTCACCCCGCCCGGATCCCGGGTCCGGGCAGGCGTTCGAGGCCTCACGTGCGGGGGCCGGGGCGCCGCGCGGTGCCCCGGCCGGCCGGGTCAGAGACCGGCGAAGAACTCCCGTACGTCCGCGACCAGCATGTCGGGCTGCTCCAGCGCGACATAGGCGCCGCCCTTGTCGAACTCCGTCCACCGTGTCACCGTCGTGTCGCGCTCGGCGAAACGGCGGACGGTGACGTCGCCGGGGGTGACCACGCACGCCGTGGGGACGGTCACCCGCTCCTTCGGCCCCCAGGCTCCGGGGTCGTGGGCCACGTCGTAGTAGCTCTGCGCGATCGATCCCGAGGTGCCGGTGAACCACTGGACGCTGACGTCGGTGAGGACGCGGTCGAGGGAGAAGGCGTCCTCGGGCAGTTCCGACTTCGGGTCGGTCCATTCCTTGAACTTCTCCACCACCCAGGCCAGCTGGCCGACGGGCGAGTCGTGCAGGCCGTACGCGATGGTCTGGGGCCTGGTCGACATGATGACGTTGAACCCGAACCCGTCCTGCATGAACCGCTGGATGGTCGCCATCCGCGCCTGCTCGGTCTCGGTGAGGCCCTCGAGGTCGTCACCGGGGAAGGCCACGTAGGCGTTGACGTGCAGGCCGATCAGCCGGTCGGGAACCTGGCGGCCGAGCTCTACGGAGAGGTTCGCGCCGCCACCGCCGCCGTGCGAGCCGTACCGGTCGTAGCCGAGCCTTTCCATCAGCTCGGCGAACGCCGCCGCGGTCCGCTTGACGGTCCAGCCGGTGGTGGTGAGCGGGCTGGAGAACCCGAAGCCCGGCATGGCGGGCACGACGAGGTGGAAGTCGCGTGACAGCGGTTCGAGGACGTCGAGCAGGCCTATCGTCGCCCCGGGGTTGTCGTGCAGGAGCAGGAGCGCCTTGGCGTCCCGGCGTTCGGAGCGGATGTGCTTGAAGTGGACGGTCTGGCCCTGGATCTCGGTGGTGAACTGCGGCCACCGGTTCAGGTCGGCCTCGGCCGCGCGCCAGTCGAAGTCGCGGGCCCAGTGGCCGGCCAGCCTCTTGAGATAGTCGACGGGCACGCCGCGGCTCCAGTTCGCCCCCGGGATCTCGGGTGTCCAGCGGGTGCGCCGCAACCGCTCCTGGAGATCGTCAAGGTCGGCCTGTGATACTTCGATGCGATAGGGCCGGATTGCGGTGTTGTCTGTCATGGCGTTCATCCTGCCGATCCGGCCACGGCGGTCACCAGTGTCCGGTGCACCGGACGGATCCGCAGCATGCATGTCCTTGTCATGCATTGTGCACAGGGGGCGTATGAAGCTGGAACCGCAGGCCGCGCGGGCACTGGTCGCGGTCATGCTGCTCGCCCTGCTCGGCGGCAGGCTCGGTCAGATCGTCCACTCCGCCGCCGGCTCGCCGCACAGGGTGACCGCGGCTCTCCTGGTCGTCGCGCTGATCGCGGTGCACGGCCTGCTGGTGTTGCGCGAAAGGACACGCCCCGGCCCGCTGGTGGCGGTGGAGGCGGTGCTCACCTTCGGGTCCTTCCTCGTCGTCGGAGACATCTGGGGTCCGGTCGCGGGCGTCCTGGGCTCGGCCGTGCTGCTGACCCTGGCCGCTCCCGCGTCCTGGCTGCTGTTCGCGCTGGTGGTGGCCGCCGACACCGGCATCTCGTACCTGTACTACCAGGACGCCGTGGCCGTCGCCGCGCGGACGGTGACCGATCTGAACGTCGGGCTCACCCTGTTCGCGCTGGTGGTGCTCGCCGATCGGGTACGGCTGGCGAGCGCGCAACGCCGCCGGCTCGCCGAGCTCGCGGTGGCCAGGGACCGCCTGGACACCGTCGACAGGCTGGGCGAGACCATCGGAGCGGACCTCTTGGCCATCGTGGACTCGGTCCGCGGCCTCGGCGCCGCCATGACGGCGGGCCCCGAGGCCACCGGAACGGCCCGTGTTCTCCGGCCCGACGAGATCTGGACGGGCCTGACCGGGGTCGTACGGCGGGCCCGGCGGTCACTGGCGGCCGCCCGTGAGATCGCCGACACCCACCGGCGGACCCTTCCCGCCCCCGGTCCGGCCGAAAGCGCGCCGGTCCCGGTCATGTTCCGGTTCGCCTGGTGGACCCTGCTCCTCGTCGTGGTCAACTACACGGCCATCACGCTCGCCAACCTGACCCAGAACCGCTCTCCCGGCACGGCGGGATGGGCGGTGGCGGTCGCCGTGCTGGTCGTCTCCGGCGGGTTGCAGCTCTACCACGGCGCACCCCGCCGCGACGCGTCCGCCCCGCGCGCCTGGCCGTGGACCCTGTCGGCGCACGCGCTCCTCCTGGCCGCCGGCGTCGCGATGTACGGCCTGGCGCTGATACCCCCCGCCTTCCTGGCGGTCGGTGCCGCGATGGTGCGGATGCGGCCGCGCCCGTCACTGGTCGTCGGCGGGCTGAGCCTGCTGGGCCTGGCGCTCCTCCCGGACCCGGACCCCATCACCAGCCGCCTGTACTGGCTGTCCGGGCTCGTCATGGGGGCCGCCTCCGCCTACTCGCTGTGCCGCCTGCCCGAGGTGACGAGGCGTCTGAACGAGACCGGGGACCGGCTCGCCCGGATGGCCGTGCAGCAGGCCCGTCTGCGGGTCGCCAGGGACGTCCACGACCTTTTGGGGTCCGGTCTTTCGGCGATCGTCCTGAAAGGCGAGCTCGCCGCCCGGCTCCTGGAGTCCGACCCCGGCCGGGCGCGCCAGGAGGTACGCGAGCTGCTGCCCGTCGCGCGGCGGACCCTGGGCGAGGTGCGTGCCATCACCGGCCCGCCCGCCCGGCTGGTCTTCGCCGACGAACTGGCCGCCGCCCGCTCGTTGCTGGAGGCCGCCGGTGTCAGGCTGTCGGCCGACGTGGCGGTGCCGCTGCCCGCCGGCGCCGACACGCTGCTGGCCACCGTGCTGCGTGAGGCCGTGACCAACGTCGTGCGGCACTCCCGCGCCGGGCTCGCCCGGGTCGAGACGGCGCGCCAGGACGGCATGGTACGGCTCCGCGTGTCCAACGACGGCCTCGGCAGGCGGCCCGAGCCGTCCGCGCGGCGGGGGACCGGACTGGACAATCTGGCCGAGCGCGCCGTGGAAGCCGGGGGGCGGCTGGTGGCCGGGCCGGAGGGCGACCTGTTCGTGCTCACCGCCGAGGTGCCCCTCTAGAGCCAGCCCGCCTCGGTGGCGATGCGGATGGCGTCGACCCGGTTGCGCGCGTCCAGCTTGGTCACCGAGGAGGCCAGATAGTTGCGGACGGTGCCGTACGTCAGGTGGAGCCGCCCGGCGACCTCCCGGGGGGTCGCGCCGCCCGCCGTCAGGCGGAGCACGTCCTGCTCGCGGTCGGTGAGCGGGTTCTCCGGCATGTCCAGGGTGGTGTAGGCCAGCTGTGGATCCATGACCCGCCCGCCCGCGGCCACCGTGCGGATCGCCGCCACCAGGTCCTCGGGCCGCGAGTCCTTGAGGATGAAGCCGGACACCCGCGCGCTGATCCCGCGCCGCAGGTTGCCCGGCCTGCCGACGGCGGTCAGGATCAGGGTCCTGCAGCCGGGGAGCAGGCGATGCAGCTCGGCGGCGGCGTCCAGGCCGTCCATGCGGGGCATCTCGATGTCGATCACCGCGACGTCGGGCCGACGGTCCAGGGCTGTGGGCACGATCGCGTCGCCGTGCTCGACCTCCGCCACGACCTCGATGTCACCCTCGAGCCGCAGCAGCCCGGCCAGCGCCTCCCGCAGGATCCGCAGATCCTCCGCCAGCAGCACTCTGATCATCCGACACCCCTTGCCAGAGGATAGTGCCATCGTCGGCGCGCCGGCGTTCCGGGCGGATCGACCACCGGCCGGCCGGCGGTGACCGGTGACGGCCGGGCACCGGGCACGACGGAGGCTCGGGGGAGATCCGTCACCGTGCTTCGCGTATCCCGAGAATGTACGTCGCGGTGAGCGCGACGGCACGGTCCTTGTCATGTGACAGGTCGGCGAGGGCGCGTGATGCCGTGATTCCCGGGATGTCCGCGAGCGCCTGGGTCAGCCGCAGGCGTGCGGGCGGTTCGGCGGTGCCGTGGGCGAGGCGGTCGACGAGGCCGGCGGCGATCCGCTCCGCCGACGCCGGGCGACTCGCCAGCGCGCTCAGCGCGTCGGCCGCGTCGACGTCGTTCGTCCCCTCGACGACCATGTCGATGAGGGTCGGGACCGCTTCGGCCACTCCACGTACCCCGAGCGCCAGAGCGGCGTACCTGCGGACCACGATGTCGGGGTGGGCGAGGGCGTCCCGCAGCAGCGCGGTCGCCGCACCGTCCGGGATCTCGGCGATGGACCGGACGGCACGTTCGCGCACCTCGGCCGCCGGTGAGCCGAGGCCCTCCGCCAGCAGCGCCGGCCCGCCGTCGCCCGACTGCGCCAGAGCCCATCGGAGGGCTCCGGCGACGTTCGGGTCCGTCTCGCTCAGCGCCGCCTCGACCAGTGCCTCCACCGGCACCGAGACCTCTTCGACCGAGGACAGGGCCGCGCGCTGGCGCTTCCCGGCGCTCTTCGAGCCCAGCGCCTGCAGGAGGGCGACGGTCTGGAGGACGTCCTCCCAGCCGGCCGGTTCGGCGGCATCGATCCGGCGCAGTCGCGTGAGCAGCTCCGTCTCACCGGCGATGCGTTCTCGTGTCCGGCGGATGAGGTCGTCGACGAGCGCCGAGGGCGTGAAGCCGGGGTCGTCGAGCGCGCGCCCGACCTCACGCAACGACAGCCCCAGCGACCGCAGGCTCTCGATATGGAAGATCCGCCGGATGTCCTCGCCGGAGTACTCCCGATAGCCGGCGCCGGTACGGCCCGTCGGCCGCACCAGGCCGAGCGAGTCGTAGTGCCTGAGCATGCGGGCGCTGACCCCGGACCGTCGTGCCACATCACCGATCAACACTGCCTGTCACTCCTCCTGGCCGCTCCCGCCCAGGGCCACGACGCGCTTCGCCTGCTCGATCGCGAACTCGAACCCGGCGTCCGGGTCGCGCAACAGCCGTTCCGTGGCGGTCGCGTGCGCGCGCACCCGGGGGTCGGGATCCGTCGTCGCGGCGCGCAGAGCCGGCAGGATCACCTCGCCGAGCGCGATCAGCGCCCGGCTGAGGCTCAGCTGCGTCTCCCGCCCGCCGCGTCCGAGCTGTGCCGACAACACTACGGCCAGCTCGGGCTCCTCGCCTTCGGGCACGAGCACGACCGCCGCCCGCCAGGCGCTTCGCGCCACCTCGTCGTCGGCGTCGGACAGCAGCGCCCGCGTGATCGCCGGCCACGCCCGCCGATCCCCGATCTTGGACAGCGTGTGCAACGCCTGGCTCCGTGCCTGGGCGCGCTGCGAGCCGACCTCGTCGAGAAGCGCCGGGACCGTCGTCGACGCCGGGTGTCGGGTGAGGGCCCACGTGAGCATGTCGCGTACGTAGAACTCGGGTTCGATCGCGCATCGCTCGATGAGCTCGCCGACGAACCGCGGGTCGGGGGTCGTGCCGGCCGCCATCGCCGCCCGCAGCCGCACCGACGGGTTGTCGTCCTCCAGCCCCCGGAAGGCCCGGATCAGGTCCGTGTCCTGTTTCTGCATGGTCATCGGGACCACCTCCTCGGCCCCAGTGAAGACCTTGTCACCGTGTCAAGGTCAAGCGGGGACGCGCCGCGAGATCACCGGGCGCCCTCCGGACGACCGGGTTCGGTGCCTGCCGGGTCACTCCGGCGAGCGCGGACCCGGCCGGCGGCCGTCGGGGCCCGGCCTTCTCACGCGACTTGGGCCCGGCCGTCTCACGTGAGAGCCGGGCGTCTCACGTGAGAGCCGGGCGTCTCACGCGACCGCCTGGGCGGCGGCGCGGCCGGCCTGGCGGCCGGAGAACAGGCAGCCGCCGAGGAAGGTGCCCTCCAGGGCGTTGTAGCCGTGCACGCCGCCGCCGCCGAATCCGGCCGCCTCTCCGGCGGCGTACAGGCCGCTGATGGGGGTGCCGTCCGCGCCGAGGGCGCGGGAGTCGAGGTCGGTCTGGATGCCGCCGAGGCTCTTGCGCGTCAGGACGTGGAGCTTGACGCCGATCAGCGGGCCGGCCTGCGGGTCCAGGATGCGGTGCGGGGTGGCGGTGCGGCTGAGCCGGTCCCCGAGGAAGCGGCGTGAGTTGTGGATGCCCTGCACCTGGGCGTCCTTGCTGTAGGGGTTGCCGATCTGCAGGTCGCGGGCCACGATCTGGCGGCGCAGCTCGCCGGCGTCGAGCAGTGGTTCGTCGGTCAGGCCGTTCATCTTCGCCACCAGCTCCTCCAGCGTGGCGGCGACGACGAAGTCCGCGCCGCGCCGTTTGAAGGCGTCCACCGGAGCGGGCGCGCCCTTGCCGAAGACCCGGTTGCGCAGCACCGCCCTGCGGTCTCCGCCGGTGATGTCGGGGTTCTGCTCCGAGCCCGACAGCGCGAACTCCTTCTCGAGGATCTTCTGCGTGAGAATGAACCACGAGTGGTCGTATCCGGCGATGTCGGGGGTGGTGCGCAGGTACTTGAGGGTGCCGAGGGTGTCGTAGCCGGGCAGGTACGGGGCCGGCAGGCGGCGGCCCAGCGCGTCGAACCACATCGACGACGGTCCGGGCAGGATCCGGATCGCGTGCCCGGGCCAGACGGGGTCCCAGTTGCGCACGCCTTCGGTGTAGTGCCACATCCGGTCCTCGTTGACGATCCGGGCCCCCGCCGTGGCGCTGATGGCCAGCATCCGCCCGTCGACGTGGGCGGGCACACCCGTGATCATGTGCTGCGGGGCGGTGCCCAGCCGCCGGGGCCAGTAGCGGCGCACCAGGTCGTGGTCGGCGCCGATCCCGCCGCTGGTGACGATGACCGCCTGCGCCGTCAGCTCGAAGGACCCCGTCACCTCGCGGCTGGAGGACACTCCCCGTGGCGAGGAGTCGTCCATCAGGACACTGCCACGCACCCCGGTGACGGCGCCGTCCTGGACGACGAGCTCGTCGACCCGGTGGCGGTGGTGGAACGTGAGCAGTCCCGCTTCGGCCGCCTGCTCGGCGGCGCGCATGAACGGGCCCACCACGCCCGTTCCGGTGCCCCAGGCCACGTGGAAGCGGGGCACGGAGTTGCCGTGACCGTCGGCGCGCAGGCCGCCGCGCTCCGCCCAGCCCACCACCGGCGTCAGCTTGATGCCCTGGGCGTCTATCCAGGACCGCTTCTCGCCCGCGGCGAAGTCGACGTAGGCGCGGGCCCAGCGCTCCGCCCAGAGGTCCTCGTCCTCCAGGCGGTCGAACCCGGCGCTGGCCTGCCAGTCGCTCCATGCCAGCTCGAAGGAGTCCCTCACCCTCAGGCGGCGCTGCTCGGGCGAGTTCACGAGGAACAGCCCGCCGAAGGACCAGTACGCCTGCCCTCCCAGGTTGGCGGCGTTCTCCTGGTCCACCAGTGCCACCTTCCGGCCCTGGCCGGTCAGCTGCTGCGCCGCGACCAGCCCGGCCAGGCCCGCACCCACGATGATGACGTCCGCGTCCATGGCGGTACTCCCTTGCTCAAGCACCCCGTCGGTCCCGTCAGGGGGCGTGTCGATGGTAAGGCGACCGCCTGATCACTACGTAACCGGCCTGATCACTGCGTTCACTGCATGACCGGCTCGATCACCGCATGGCGGCGGACCCGGACGGCGGTCCGCCAGGGGGCTGCGGACCCCCGGCATCAGCCGGCAGGGGCGCAGGTTGACGTACTGGTCGGACGTGCGGCGGAACTGCGGAGGCCGCCCCGCAGCGAGACGTGGTCGGGGGCGACCTCCGTGCCGATCCCGTCGCCGGGGATCACGGCGATCCGGTACGAGTGCGCCGTCACCGGTTTTCCCCGCGCGGTCGTGCTCTCAGTGCCGCCAGCCCGCCCTGGGCGTCCTCGACGACCAGCCGTTCCGCGGTCGCCGAGTCGCCCTGCCGCAGGGCGCGCACCAGCGCGCGGTGACCGGCGTAGCGGTCCAGGCCGAAGCTGTCGTCCGCGGCGATCTTCTCAAGGCGCAGGGCCCGGCGCTCGGGCTGGGAGAAGACCTGGGACTGTTCGAGGAGCCGGATCAGCATCGGGTTGGCCGCGCAGGCGTTCACCGCCTCGTTGAACTCCTGCATCCGGTCGAGCAGCGCGCTGACGTGCCGGTCGACGTTCTCGCCGTTGCGGTGCCGGGTGACGCTGACGATCAGCAGGTCGTCGGCGGCGTCGAGGATCGCGTCGAGGGCGTCCAGCTGTTCGGGGGTGGCGTTTCTGGCCGCGAACCGGGCCACCAGGCCCCGCAGCCCTATCTCGACCTCGGCGAGGTCGTCGATGGCGCGCTCGGCGATGTCGGCCACGACGACGGTCCGGGGGCCCGTGCGCCGGAGCCGGGCCAACGCCGTCGTGAAGATCGCGTCAGCGCTGACCACCGTCGTGGCCGCGCTGGTCAGCCTGCTGCTGGTCGACGACCACCCGAAGCTGGCCGTCGCCGTTCCCTCCGGCCTCATGCTGGTGGCGGCGGCGGTGCTCGTCTGGCGGGTGCGCGACAGCCGCTCGCCGGCCTACCGGGCCGCCCTCGCGGAGGACGAGGCGTCGGCGGCCACCGGGCCGCGCGGCACGGATGCCAGGACCAGGTTGAGGACCGTCGTCGGCGACCTGGTGTTCGACCCCGACCGGCGCCGGCTCCTGCTGATCGTCGCCGTGTTCGTCTTCGGGGGAGCGTGGTTCGCCTCGCGTTCCCTGATGACCCCCTACGGGGTGGAGGTCCTCGGCCTGTCCGACGGCGAGGCGGGCGGGCTGACGCTGCCGAGCGGGATCGCCTTCATCCTCGCCGCCTTCCCCGCCGCGCTGCTCGCCGAACGGTTCGGGCGGCTGCGGGTCATGGCCGCCGGGATAACGGTCTTCGGCGCGGGCGCGCTCCTCGGGGCCGTCGTGCAGACCCCGGCGGTCACCGTCGTGGCGTTGTGCCTCGCGGCGGCCGGCGCCGCCGGATTCGTGATCAACGCGGTCGTCGTGCTGTGGAACCTGGCTCCCTCGAGCCGCGTCCTGGGCGCCTACACCGGCCTGTACACGGTCGGATGGGCCGGCGGGGGATTCGCCGGCCCGGCCCTCGTCGGCCTGGCGGTCGACGTCACCGGATGGCGTCCGATGCTCCTGCACATCGCCGTCCTGGCCGTCGTCGCCGTACTGCTGGTCGTCCGGGTCGACCGGCTCCGGCGCGCGGCCGTCGAGGAGGAGGGCCGCGCGGCCGTCGAGGGGGAGGGCGGCCGGTGAGCAACCTGCCCGGCGTCAACGCCAACGCCGTGGCCGAGTACACGATGGCCCCGCTGCTGGCCGCGGCGGCGTGACCCGCGTGTCGCGGGACCTGCGGTACGACCAGTGACCACCAATGAGATGAGGACGACATGACGAGGACGTTCGCGGCCGGGGATCGCGTTCCGGGGGAGGCGGTCAGGATCCTGGTTCCCACCGGGATGCTCGGGGCGGGGTTCCCGCCGGAGACGGTCGACCGGGGGGTCGCGCTCGGGGCCGACGTGATCGCGGTCGACGGCGGTTCCACCGACTCAGGGCCGTACTACCTGGGCTCGGGGACGGCGAAGACGACCGCCGCGGCCGTCGCCCGTGACCTGCGGATCCTGCTGCGGGCCTCGGCCGGCGCCGGCATCCCGCTGATCGTCGGCTCGTGCGGTACGAGCGGCACCGACTCCGGCGTCGACTGGGTCGCCGGAATCGTCGGCGGGATCCTGCGGGAGGAGGGCCTGGAGCTGAGGGTCGCCCGCATCTACAGCGAGCAGACGGCCGCCGCCCTGAAGGAGAGGCTCGACGAGGGACGGATCCACCCCCTGGCGCCGATGGGCGAACTGGACGCCGCCACGCTGGACGGCTGCAGCCACATCGTCGGCATGATGGGCCACGAACCCATCGTGGTGGCCCTGGAGGCCGGGGCCGACGTGGTGCTCGCCGGCCGGGCCACCGACACCGCCGTCGCCGCCGCGTACCCGTTGACGAAGGGCATGCCGGCGGGCCCCACCTGGCACGCTTCCAAGATCATCGAATGTGGCGGGCAGTGCACCACCAACCCGCGCACCGGCGGTGTCCTGGCCACCGTCGACCGGGGCGGCTTCACCGTCGAGCCGCTGGACCCGGCCGCCGCGTGCACCCCGACGTCGGTGGCGGCGCACATGCTCTACGAGACGGTCGACCCGTTCGAGATGCGGGAGCCGGCGGGCACGCTGGTCGTCTCCGACGCCGTCTACACCGCGCTGGACGACCGCCGGGTGCGCGTGGAGGGGTCACGCTTCGAGCTCGCCGACCAGTACACGATCAAACTCGAGGGAGCCCGCGTCACCGGCTACGAGACCATGTCCTTCACCGCCATCCGGGATCCGCACATCCTCGCCCGGATCGAGGAGTGGGTCGCGCTGATGTACGAGATCCTCGCCGGCCGCGTGCGGCAGACGCTGGATCTCGAACCCTGCGAGTACGCCGTGGACATCCGCCCCTACGGCTACAACGCCGTGCTGGGGAGCATCGACCCGGCGTCCGGGCCGCCCCGGGAGGTCGGGGTGATGATGCTGGTCAATGCCCCGGACCAGGCCACGGCCACCGCGATCGCCAAGATCGCGAATCCGCTGATGCTGCATCTCCCGACTCCCGACATGAACCACCTGCCCAGCCTGGCCTTCGCCACCTCGCCGGCCGAGAGCGAGCGCGGCCCCGCCTACCAGTTCGTGCTCAACCACGTCGTGGACGTCGACGAGCCCACCGACATGTTCCGCATCGAGATCGCCGAGGACGGCTCCCGTGACTGACGACCGCAGGCCCACGCTGGGCGAACTGGCCCTGGAGGTCCGTTCGAAGAACGCCGGCCCGTTCTGGGTCACCATGGAGCTGTTCATGCGCACGGCGGAGGACTACGCGACCGTCGCCGACGAGGACTTCGTCAACGAGGAGGTCGTCGCGCGGCTGTACGACCTGGACCCGGCGAACATCCAGATCTTCCGCATCCCCGCCCTCAACGTCGTGAAGATCTCGTTTCCCCGGCCGGTGGCCCAGGGCAGCCTGCGCGACCGGGACATCCACGCGGGCCAGCACCACGTCCCCCTGGCGGCGCTCGTGCCCGGGTGAGAGCCCGCACGGCGGCGCCATCGGCGGCGCCCACCGGTGCGGCGTCACCTGGCCGCGGCGTCGAGCACGGCTTTGAGGGACGCCTGGAGGATGTCCACGCCGGCGTGCAGCTCGTCCTCCCCGATCGTGAGGGGCGGGGCGATGCGGAAGATGCCACCCATCCCGGGTAGCTGGACGATGTTCATGTGCAGGCCCCGTTCGAGACAGGCCGAGGTGATCGCGCTGCCCAGCGCGTCGGCGGGCGCCTTGCTCTTCTTGTCCCTGACGAGCTCGACGCCCTGGAGCAGGCCACGGCCGCGGACGTCACCGACGACCTCGTAGTCGTCGCGAAGCGCCAGCAGCCGGCCGGTGAGCTGATCGCCCAGCGTCGCGGCACGCCGGACGAGGTTCTCGCGGTCGATGACGTCGAGGACCGTCAACGCGACGGCGGCCGCCAGGGGGTCGGAGACGTGGGTGGTGTAGAAGAGGAAACCCCGGTCGTGGCAGACCTGCTCGATCTCGGCGGTCGTGACGACGGCCGCCACCGGCAACCCGGCTCCCAGGGTCTTCGACAGCGTCAGGATGTCGGGGGCGACTCCGTCGCGTTCGAACGCGTACATCGTTCCGGTGCGGCCGAGACCGGTCTGCGCCTCGTCCAGGATGAGCAGCATGCCGCGCTCGTCGCACATCGCCTTGAGGCGCCGCAGATACCCGGGCGGCAGGTCGATGAGCCCGCCTGAGGACAGGATGGGCTCGATGAGGCAGGCGGCGAGACTCCCGGCGGACTGCCGGTCGACCAGGGCGAAGCCGTAGTCGAGCTCGGCCTCCCAGTCGTGGGAGCCGTCGCGGGACCGGAACGGCGAACGATAGGCGTTCGGCGTGGGCAGCGCGAGGTTTCCCGGCATCGGGGGACCGTAGCCGCGCCGCCCGGCGGAGAAGGTCGCGGCGGCGGCCCCCTGGGTCATGCCGTGCCAGGAGCGGTCGAAGGAGACGATCTCGAAGCGGCCGGTGGCGAGCTTGGCCATCTTGATCGCGGCCTCGTTCGCCTCGGCTCCCGTGGTGAGCAGCAGCATCTTGCCGAGCTGCGGGGGCAGGGTCGCGGTGAGCCTGCGGGCGAGCTCCAGCACGGGAGCGCTGAGCATGCCGCTGAAGAGGTGGTCCAGCGACGCGACCGCGGACGAGACCGTCGCCACGATGTCGGGGTGCCCATGGCCGAGGATGGAACTCATCTGCCCCGAGGTGAAGTCGAGGATCGGCGTGCCCCGGTGATCGAAGACGTACGCGCCACGGGCGCGTTCGATGATCCGCGGGGTGAAACCGGCTCCGTAACGGATCAGGAGGCGGTCCGCCTCGTCCCAGAACGTCGTGTCCATCGCCAACCCTCTCTCACCGCGCCCGAGACGACGTCGGATGTCCTGCTCGATGCCATCCTCCACCGCCCGCAAAGCTCGGAACAAGCAAACAAAAGCGGCTCACCGTTCGGCATTGCCTTACCTTTGGTGCCATGCTCAACCCGCAACGTCTCGCGATCCTGCGCGCGGTCCTGGCAGCCGGGTCGATCGGCAGAGCGGCGCGGAACCTCGGCTACTCTCCCGCGACGATCAGCCAGCACATGACCACCCTGGCCAGGGAGACCGGGCTGGTCCTGTTCGAGAAGCAGGGACGCGGCATCACCCCCACCGACGCCGCGCGGCACTTGGCGGATCAGGCTCAGTCGCTCCTGGCCGACTTCGGACGCCTCGAACGGGTCGTCGCGGACCTCCGGGGCGGTCAGGCGCAGCATCTGGCGATCGCCTGCTTCGCCTCCGCGGCCGAGCGGTGGATCCCGGAGGTCGTGTGGACCGTTCGCCGCCACCAGCCGAACCTCACCGTCGAGATCAGCCTCAACGAACCCGTCGACGGGCGTGGCCGCCGACGCCCCGACCTCGACATCCGCACCGAGCCCGCGGGCGGAGCCGGAGTGCACCTCGACGGCTACCGGCGTCACGAACTCCTCGTCGAGGAGCTCCTCGCCGTGCTCCCCGGCGCCCACCCTCTCGCCGACGCCGGCGAAGTCGCTCTCCGGGACCTCGAAGGCGAGCCCTGGATAGATCACGACATCTACGACAGCCCGATCGGGCAGATCATCGTGACCGCCTGCGGGGCCGCCGGATTCACGCCGCGCTACGCCGCCCGCCTGGACGATCACCGGGCGGCGCTGCGGCTGGTGAAGGCGGGCATCGGCGTCACCGTCCTGCCGCGACTGGCCGTCGCCGAGCTCCCCGGCGGAGTGGTCGCCAGGCCCGTGGTCCGCCCCGCCGTCCTGCGGCGCGTCGTCGTCCACGCCCACCGGGATCGGCGCCGTGGCGACCTCGTCGCCCGCGCGGTGGCACAGCTTCGCGACAGCGCCCATGAGGCGGAACCGGCGTAGCGCGACGCCTCCTGTCGCCTGCCGTTCCGCGGGAGCCGGCCGGGCCGGCTCCCGCGGGCTCGGGGTGCGCCGGCGCGGCGAAAACCGCCGGTTCGGGAACGGTGATCGGTGAGGGTTCAGGAGCGGTGACCGGTGAAGGAGCCGCCGGCGGTGAAGGCGAGCTTGGCGAAGCGCTCGCCGATGCGGCGGTGGGTGGCGGCGTCCGGATGGAGTTCGTCGGGCAACGGCAGCTCGGCGAAGTCGGCCTCCCCGTAGAGGTCGCGGCCGTCGAGATAGTGCAGATTCGGATCCTCGGCCGCCCGTCGCTCCACGATCCGGGCCAGCTCGTCCCGGATGACGCCCAGGGTCAGTTTCCCGCTCGCGCGCTCCGCCGGGTCGCCCGTGGCCCGGAACCGCAGCCGCCCGGCGCCGAGGTCGGTGAAGTCCGGGGCGCTGGGACCGGGTGTGTCCTCGTGGATGGGGCAGTGGATGGGCGAGACGACCAGCAGCGGTGTGCCGGGGTGGCCGTCGCGGATGGTGTCGAGGAAACCGTGGACGGCCGGGGTGAAGGCGCGCAGGCGCATCAGGTCGGTGTTGACCAGGTTGATGCCGATCTTGAGGCTGATCAGGTCCGCGGGGGTGTCGCGCAGGGCACGGGCGGTGAACGGGTCGAGCAGGGCGCTGCCGCTCAGGCCCAGGTTGATCAGTTCCACGCCGCCGAGGGAGGCGGCGAGCGCGGGCCAGGTGGTGGTGGGGCTCGCGGCGTCGGAGCCGTGGCTGATCGAGCTGCCGTGGTGCAGCCACACTTTGCGGCCCCGGTCCGGTGCGGGCTCGACGGGGGCGTCGGCGCGCAGGGCGATGAGTTCGGTGGTCTCGTTGTGCGGCAGCCAGATCTCGACGTCCTTCACCCGGTCGGGCAGGCCGGTGAAGCGGAGGGTGCCGGCCGGGCCGGGCCGGTGCTCGACGGTCCCGGTGGTCATGTCCATGGTCAGGGTGTTGCCGCCGGTCACGCCGGCCTGGCCGGCCAGGTGGCCGTCGACGAGCAGGTCGTACACGCCGTCCGGGCGGGGCGGGGCACCGACGTAGGCCCGTTTGGTGGGCAGCGTGTCCAGTTCGACGGCGGTGGCCCGGGTGCGGAAGACCAGCCGTACCCCGGAGGGCTGGGACTCCGCCATGGCGAGTTGCCCGTCGGCGTACTGGGCGCGGGCACGGGCGGGCAGCCGGTGCGGCAGCACACCGTGCGCGGTGTCCTGCAGGTCGAGCGCGCCGCGCAGGAGGTCCGCGGTGATGGGCGTGGTGATCCAGCCGGGCGTGGTGTCCATGGTCTCAACCTGTTGATCGAAGTTTTCGGAGTGTTCGGATTGTTTGGATTGTTGGAATTCGCCGGTTCGCCGGTCCTCCGGCTCGCCGCGCGGCCGGCGGCACCCGGCTGGGGGAGCCAGGGCCAGGGCGGGTGGGGGAGCCCGGGTCAGGGCGCGGGCCAGTTCCGCAGCAGGGCGTCGAGGGCGTCCAGGACCCGTGACCAGGTTTCCTGCGTGTCGGGCGCGCTGTGGCTGAACCCGCCCCCCATCTCCAAGCTGACGTAGCCGTGGAAGACGCTGCCCAGCAGCCGGACCGCGTGCGTCTGGTCCGGTTCCCCCAGGTCGTAGCCGCGCAGGATCGCCCGCGTCATCTGGGCGTGCCTGCCGCCGGCGCTGGCGGCCGCCTCCTCGGGAGTCAGCCTCAGCTGGGCGGCGGCGTAGCGGCCGGGATGCTGCCGGGCGTAGTCGCGGTAGACGTTGGCGAAGGCGGCCAGGGCGTCCTTGCCGGCCCGCCCGGCCAGGGCGGCGGCGACCCGGTCGGCGAGTTCCTCCAGGGCGAACAGGGCGATCCTGGTCTTGAGCTCCTGGGAGTTCCTCAGATGCGAGTACAGGCTCGCCACCTTGACGTCGAACCGCCTGGCGAGCTCGGAGACGGTCACCTGGTCGAAGCCGACCTCGTCGGCCAGTTCCGCCCCGGCCCGGGTCAGGCGTTCGGTGGTCAGTCCTGCGCGTGCCATGGCCCTCCCCTCATTCGGCAGAGTCGATTATGTATTTGCCTAATACCTTTAGGCAAATCGACCTTGCTTTTGGGGATTGGCCGCCGAAGACCGCATCGACGGGAACCCCGAGGGTCCTGCCCGGCCTCGGACCGTGTCCGGTCACCTGGCCGGAGCGGCCGGGGCCGGTGACAGGGCCGGGACCCGGGGTCCGGTCAGCGCCACGGTTCTTCGGGGGTGCCGGTTCGCCGGTTGTGGTGATCCAGCAGTTTGGACAGCAGCTCGGTCAGCCCCTGTCGCTCCTCGGGGGAGAGCGGAGCCAGCAGTTCGTCCTGGCATTCGGCCAGTCGCTTCTCCAGCCGCCGCAGCTGCCGCCTGCCCGCCGAGGTCAGCGAGATGACGTTGCGCCGCCGGTCGGAGGGGTCCGGGGCGCGCTCGACCAGCGCGCGCTCGGCGAGTTCGTTGATCGTCGCGACCATGTCGCTGAGGTGGATGCCGCTGCGGCGGCCCAGTGTGGCCTGGCTGGCCGGGCCGGACCTCTCCAGCGTCGCCAGCAGGCGGTAGTGGTACCCGCGGGCGCCGACGGAGGAGAAGCCCTCGCTCACCAGGCGGTGCGAGTGGTGGGCGGTCTGGCCGAGCAGCCAGCTGGGCAGGCTCTCCCACTGGGCGGGTGCCTCCTCGGGCGGGTTCTCCATGCGCCGAGTCTAGCAAGTCGTTCGGCGCGCTAATGATTGTGCTATCGTTCGCTGAGTAAACGTTAGTCATATTAACATTCAGTCGGTAAATGAATCTCCCCGGAGCTGAGACCATGATCAAGCCGTTCCGCATCGACATCGCCCAGGCCGACCTCGACGACCTGGCCGACCGGCTCGCCCGCACTCGCTGGCCCAACGAGGTCGCCGACGCCGGATGGGACTACGGCTTCCCGCTGGCGCGGCTGAAGGAGCTCGCCGAGCACTGGCGCACCCGCTACGACTGGCGCGAGCACGAGGCCGGGCTCAACGAGCTCCCGCACTTCACCACCGAGATCGACGGCCAGAACATCCACTTCGTCCACGTCCGGTCCGCGAAGCCGGACGCGCTCGCGCTGATCCTCACCCACGGCTGGCCCGGCTCGTTCCTGGAGTTCCTCGACGTCGTCGAGCCGCTGTCGCGCGATTTCCACCTGGTGATCCCGTCCATCCCGGGGTACGGCTTCTCCGGGCCGACCCACGAGCGCGGCTGGGACGCCGTCCGGATCGCGCGGGCCTGGGCCGAGCTGATGGGCCGTCTCGGGTACGAGCGCTACGGCGCGCAGGGCGGCGACTTCGGCGCGGGCATCTCCCTGGCGCTCGGCGCGGTGGCACCCGAGCGGGTCATCGGGGTGCACGTCAACTACCTGCCGACCCGCCCGGTCCCGGACGCCGGCATCCAGCTGTCCGCAACGGACGAGGCCCGGCTGGACAAGGTCCGGCAGCTGATGGCGAATCGTCCGCCGTACCAGGCGCTGCAGGCCCTCACCCCCCAGACCATCGGCTACGCGCTGACCGACTCGCCGGTCGGCCAGCTGGTCTGGATCGCCGAGCGCTTCGCGCACTGGACGGACCCCCGCTCGCAGATCAGTGACGAGCGGATGCTCACCGGCGTCTCGCTGTACTGGCTGACCGCCACCGCGGCCTCCTCGGCGCGGCTGCACCACGATGCTCCGCGGGGGCGGCCCGTGCCGTGCCAGGTGCCGGTCGGCGTGGCGGTGTTCGCGCACGACATCACACAGTCGGTGCGACCGCTGGCCGAGCGGCTGTACGACATCAGGCACTGGTCGGAGTTCGAGCGGGGTGGCCACTTCGCCGCGATGGAGGTACCCGACCTGCTCGCCGGGGACGTCCGGGACTTCTTCCTCACCCGCCTCGAGCACGCCCGGCACGTCGCCACCCGCTAGGTACGACAGCCGCGGACGGCGCGTCCGGCGGCGGGCGCGATGCCGGCGTCCTCGAGGTTCCTGATCGCCCGGGGGACAGGTCATGCTCGCGCGCCGGGCCCCCGGGCCTCATGGATACATCGCCGATTGAAGGTTCGTCACGATGGGATCGGCGATTTTCGGCGAAAAGTTTACACCGAGTGTTCAACGATACCGTTGAAGGCATGGATATCAAGGACATGGCCCGGCCGCTCGATGGCGAGGGCGTCTCGGCGTTCCTGCGGTCGCTTCCCGCCGAACCCCTGCTGCTCGGCCTGGGCGAGGCCAGGCACTTCGTGGGGGAGCTGGGCGAGTTGCGCAACGAGATCTTCCGGCATCTGGTCGAGCAGGAGGGCTACCGGTCGTTCGCCATCGAGAGCGACTGCCTCATGGGCCTCGTGGTCGACGACTACCTCACGACGGGCGCGGGCACGCTCGACGACGTCATGGAACGCGGTTTCAGCCACGACTTCGGCACCTTCCCGGCCAACCGCGAGCTCGTGCGCTGGATGCGCGCGTACAACGACGAGCATGAAGAAAAGCTCCGGTTCTTCGGGTTCGACGGCCCCCTGGAGTACTGGGCGGCGAGTCCCCGCCAGGCGCTCACCGCCCTGTACGACCTCCTCGAAGGCCCGCTGCCCTGTACCGGGGAGACCCTCGACACGCTGCTGGGCCCGGACGAGCAGTGGGAGGACGAGGCCACGGCCATGGACCCGTCCCTGTCGATCGGCCGGTCCGCCGACGCCCAGCGGCTGCGGCTGATCGCCGACGACCTGGTGGCGCTGCTGGAGACGCAGGTGCCGCGGCTGGGCGCGGAGGACAGGGAACGGGCGGCACTGTACGGGCGCACCGCCGTCGGCCTGCTCCGTTACCACTACTGGATGGCCGACGCGTCCCCGGCGCGGTGGGGCCGCCTGTCGGCCCTGCGGGACGCGATGATGGCCGCCAACCTGCGTGCCGTCGCCGAGCGCGGCCCGGCCCTGGTCTTCGCCTCCAACCTCCACCTGCAGCGGAACGAGAGCCTCATGCGGTTCGGCGACCAGACGCTGGAGTGGTGGAGCGCGGGGGCGATCACCGCGACGCACCTGGGGGACCGGTACGCCTTCCTGGCCTCGGCCCTCGGCACGGTCGGCGACGACATCCCGCCCCCGGACACCGTCGAGGGCCTCCTGTCGACGCTCCCGTGGGAGCACTCCCTCCTCGACGCCCGCCGCCTGGCCGAGGCCGTCACGAAACCCGTCCCGCGCACCTCCCACGATTTCGCCTATTTCCCGCTGGACCCGGCCCAGCTCGGCACGATCGACGGCATCGTCTTCCTCAAGCAGGCCGTCCGGCTGAAAAAGCTGGGTTGACGGGCGCGTGCGCGCCAGACCGTGCTGACGCGCACGCGCATCGATCACGCCGCCGGCCTCACGGTCGCGCCTGCTTCGGCAGGGTGAGGATCTCAGCCCCGTCGTCGGTGATGGCGATCGTGTGCTCGCTGTGTGCCGTCCGGCAGCCCGTCGCGCTTCGGAGCGTCCACCCGTCGGCGTCGGTGACGAGCTGGTCGGTGTCCGCCATGACCCACGGCTCCAGTGCCAGCAGCAGCCCGGGGCGCAGTTGGTACCCGCGGCCGGGCCGTCCGGTGTTCGAAACGTGCGGGCCCTGGTGCATCGTCGATCCGATGCCGTGACCTCCGAACTCGGTGTTGATCGGGTATCCCGCCTGGCTGAGGACCGAGCCGATGGCATGGGAGATGTCACCGATGCGAGCCCCGGGTCCGGCCGCGGCTATCCCCGCGCTCAGCGCGCGTTCGGTCGCGCTGATCATCGCGACGCTCTCCGGGGGCCTTGACTCGCCCACGACGAAGCTGACGGCGGCGTCTGCGGCGACTCCGCCCTTGGAGACGGCGAGGTCGAGTGTCAGCAGATCGCCGTCGGCGAGCGTGTAGTCGTACGGCAGCCCGTGGAGCACGGCGTCGTTGACCGACGTGCAGATGTAGTGGCCGAACGGCCCGCGTCCGAAGGACGGCTCGTAGTCGACGTAACAGGACAGCGCGCCTGCCTCGAAGATCATGGTCTTGGCCCACCGGTCGATGTCCAGGAGGCTCGTGCCGACCGTGCTGCGGCTTTTCAGCGTCTGCAAAATGTCGGCGACCAGGGCACCTGCCTCCCTCGCCCGGGTGACTTCGGTGGGGTTCAAGATCTCGATCATGCGGCGCCCTTCTCGCGCAACCAATAACTATCCCGGCCATATTATCCCGGTGCTGGGATCGGTACGGACTTCGGATCCTCACGTGGGCCGACGGCGTCGGACCCGCCAGACGGCTTCGGACACGTGGGCCGACGGCGTCGGACCCGCCAGGCGGCTCCGCGTGGATTCCGCGTGGATGAGTGCCCGCGAGGTTGCCGCCGGGGTCCCGCCGAAAGCGGATCCCTCCGATCCCGGCCTTGTGCAGGCCCTAGAATCGGAGCCATGGTCAGGTTGCCGCTCACACCCGCGGAGGTCGAGCGCGGACAGCGTCTCGGTGCCCTGTTGCGTCGCGCCAGGGGGGAGCGCTCCATGCTCGAGACCGCGCTGGATGCGGGTGTCTCGCCGGAGACCCTTCGAAAGATCGAGTCGGGCCGCGTGGCGACCCCCGCCTTCCCGACCATCGCGGCGATCGCCGAGGTCCTCGGTCTTTCCCTCGACGCGGTGTGGGCCTTGTCGGTCTTCAGCTCCTTCGCCGCCTCCAGGGTGTTGGTCAGCAGGTCGAAGACGATCTGCTGGGACATCGAGGCGCCCGCCGTGAAGT
>NZ_JBFAAE010000096.1:0-21193 GCF_040639575.1 Streptosporangium sp. NPDC023825
CCCGCCCGGGGGGGGGGGGCGGGGCGGGGGGGGTCCGCGGGGGGGGGGGGCGGGGCGGGGGGGGGGTGGGGGGCGGGGGGGGCGGCGCGCGGGCGCCCCCCGCCCGCCCCCCCCCGCCGCCTCAGCGCCCTGGGCCCCGCACGGAGGTGCGACGGGCGATCTCGGCCTGGAGCCTGGCCATCTGCCAGTGCAGCTCGATGAGCTGCTCGGTCAGCTGGAGACGCGGAATCTCTGACGGGTCCTCGACGGACAGGTGGTCGATCGCGGTGGACAGCTCTCGCATCGCGCGCCCCCACTCCATGACGGCTTCCTTGGATCGAAACAACGTTCGAATCATACCGGAACACCGAACACGCTGTCAGTCCATTGCCTCCCGTGTCCCACCCCCGGGGCGTGAGGCCCTCGCTAGTTCTGGTATTCGGGTGTCACGTATCCGCGAGCCAGGGTGTGGGCGGTGATGTTGAAGCCCACCACGGCGGGCGGGGTGTCGGCGTCGAGGCCGAGTTTCTCCACGTCGAGGGCGTGCACCGCGAAGATGTAGCGGTGCGGGTCCCCGGGCGGCGGTGCGGCGCCGCCGTAGGCGTTGTGGCTGTAGTCGTTGCGCCCGTGCACGCCCACGCCGCCGTCGCCGGCACCCGCGCCGGCGGGCAGCTCGGTCACGTCGGCCGGGATGTCGAACAGCAGCCAGTGCCAGAACCCGCTGCCGGTGGGGGCGTCGGGGTCGAAGCACGTCACGGCGTAGCTGAGCGTGCCCTCGGGGGCGCCGGACCAGCGCAGGTGGGGAGAGACGTTCTGGCCGGTGGAGCCCCAGTCGTTGAACACGTGGGTCTCCGCCATGCGTTCGCCGTCGCGGACGTCGTCGCTCTCGACGGTCAGCGCGGGAACCTGGGGCAGGAAGTCATACGGAATCGGTGGCCGCGTGGACACGATTCACCTCCGATGGAAGCGTCTTGTCGGTCGCTCCTCATCCTGCCCTGCCACCGGGCCCCGTAGCGGTCGGAGGCCGGGCGATCGGACGCCGTGGCGATCGGGCCCCGTAGCGGTCGGACGCCGTGGCGATCGGGTCGCGTCGCGGGCGGCGCGATCAGACCTTGTTGTAGGCGGCGAGGACCGTCTTCGGGTCGCCGTCCATCCTGATCTTGCCCTTGTGCAGCCAGATGACCCGGTTGCAGGTCTCCTCGATCACGTCGAGGTTGTGGGCGACCAGGAAGACGGTGCCGGCCTCGTCGCGCATCTTCTTGATGCGGTCCTGGCTCTTGCGCCGGAACTCGCGGTCGCCGGTGGCCAGGGCCTCGTCGATGAGCAGCACGTCGTGGGACTTGGCCGAGGCGATGGCGAAGCGGAGCCTGGCGCCCATGCCCGAGGAGTAGGTCGACATGGGGAACTGCACGAACTCCCCGATGCCGGAGAAGTCGACGATGTCGTCGTACTTCTGCTTGACCTGCGCGGGGTTCATGCCCATCGCGTAACAGCCGAGCACGATGTTGCGCTCGCCGGTGAGCTCGCGCATCAGCGCGGCGTTGACGCCGAGCAGGGAGGGCTGGCCGTCGGTGTAGACGGCGCCGGAGTGCGGGGGCAGGAGGCCGGCGATGGCGCGCAGCAGCGTGGACTTGCCGGAGCCGTTGCGGCCGACGATGCCGATGGCGTCGCCGTGGCGGGCCACGAAGGACACGCCGCGCACGGCGTGGACCTCCTTCATCTGCGGACGCCCCTGGCGCTTGACGAGGCGCATGAGGGCGTTGACGGCGTTGCCCTTCTCCGCGTCGCTGGCCGCGCCGTACACCCGGTAGATGATGTGCAGATCGTCCACGATGACCGTGGGTGTGCCCTCGCGCTCGTCGGCGGGCGCGGGGGCGGGTTCCGGGTTGGGGTGCACCCTGACGTCCGTGCTCGGCACGGCGGGCTCCTCGGCCTTCACTCGGGACAGCTCCTCGGTCAACTCAGCCACGGCCGTACTTCTCCTCGGCTCGCCAGAAGTACCAGAAGCCGCCGAGCAGAGCGAACAACGCCCAGAATACGCAGACCGCCCAGATGTAGGGCCGGGCCGGGTGGGTCTGCATGAGCAGGTCCCGCATGAGCTCGATGTACGCGGCGGCCGGGTTGAAGTACATGATGTCGGCGACCCACTGGGGGAGGCCGGCGCCGCCGGGGCCCACGACCTTGTCCTCGATGGAGAAGAAGACGCCGGAGGCGTAGAGCCAGGTGCGCATGATGAAGGGGAGCAGCTGGTTCAGGTCGCGGGCGGTGGAGCCGACCCGGGCGAGCACCAGGCTCGCGCCGACGTTGAACATCGTCTGCAGTGCCAGGGCGACCGGGACGAGCAGCCACAGGAGGGTGAGCTCCTCGCCGGTGATCAGCACCAGCCCGAACAGCACGCCCATCGAGATGAGCAGCTGCTGGAACTCCTGGATCGTGTAGGCGAGCGGGAGCGCGGCGCGCGGGAAGTGCAGGGCGCGGATCAGCGACAGGTTGCCGGAGATCGCCTTGGCGCCGCTGCTCACCGAGCGCTGGGTGTAGGTGAAGACGAACATCCCGGTGATGAGGAAGGCCGGGTAGTTCTTGATGTCCCCCTTCGCGCCGAGGATGAGGCCGAACATCACGTAGTAGATGCCCGCGTTCAGCAGTGGCGTGATGACCTGCCAGAGCTGACCCATGGCCGAGTTGCTGTACTTCGAGACGTTGCGCGACGTGGCGTACGTCGTGATGAAGTGTCGTCGTTCCCACAGCTGGCGCATGTAGACGAACAGACCCGGGCGTGCGATGGCACGCCGAAGTCCGTGGCGCGCGGCGAGCTTGGCCAGCGGCTCTTGCCCCTGCTCGGGGGTGCCGTTACTCGGGCCGCCCGCCTGGGCGTCCGCGATCGCGGATTCCGGCTGGCTCATGGCAAGGACTCTATTGGATGCGAGTGGATGAAGTGCCTGCGGCGGGGTCCCGCCGCACACATTGGACGGGATCTCCGGCCCGTAGGTTCCAGGGCAATTGTGCGGTTCTCCCGCGGCGGACCGGGCCCTTGGCGATCACGTAAGCGCAGGCCCAGGTCAGGGTCATCGGAGGGTAACGGATGCGAGCAGTGCCGTCGCGGGGGTATTTTGGCGTGACCGTTCATGTCCTACGTGTGCCTGGATGTCGTTTTCATACACATCCGGGATCTTGACCTCGTCGAGTTGGCAGGTATGTGACGCCGAATCGGTTCATGCGTGACCGAACTGCAACATCACAGATATAAGTCGGTGTGGAGCAGTAGGGAATAGTCGCGACCGATCGGTGTGGCGTCAGCACCCGGACCGGAACAGCGGGAAGCAGGGACCACAAGATCCTCCTTCGCGGTGCTCGGGTCACGGACTCAGTGTCGACGTAAGCCTGCAAAGGGAGGATTTACCGCAATGCGCGTTTCTAAGGGTGCGCGGCTCACCGCCGGCACCGCGTTGCTCGCCCTCGCGCTGACCGCGTGTGGCAGCTCGACGTCCTCGGATGGCGGGACGGCCGCGGCCGACCAGCCCGTGCGTATGGAGCTCGGCGAGCCGCAGAAGCTCTTCTACCCCGGTGACACCACCGAGTCCGAGGGCTCCGAGGTCATGGCCGCCATCTTCGCCCCGCTGGTCGGCTACGACGAGAACAAGCAGGTCGTGAACGAGGTCGCCGAGTCGATCGAGTCGACCGACAACACGGTGTGGACGATCAAGCTCAAGCCCGGCTACACGTGGCACAACGGCGAGAAGCTGATCGCGCAGAACTACGTCGACGCGTGGAACTACGCCGCCAACCAGGACAACGCCCAGGGCGCCAACGGCTTCTTCAGCCGGGTCGACGGCTGGGCCGACCTGAACCCGGGCGAGGGCCAGACCGTCTCCACCAAGGAGATGAAGGGCCTGAAGGTCATCGACGAGAACACCTTCAGCGTCACCCTCTCCAAGCCGTTCTCGCAGTTCAAGACGATGCTGGGCTACACGGCGTTCTACCCGCTGCCCAAGGCGGCCTTCGGCCCCGACGGCAAGGTCACCGAGGAGTACGCCAAGAAGCCGATCGGCCAGGGCTACTTCCAGATCGACAAGCCCTACAACAAGGGCACCGACCAGACGATCGACCTCACCCGGTACGACAAGTTCGCCGGGACGAAGCCGAAGTTCACCAAGCTCCAGTTCAAGCTCTACACGAGCCCGGAGACCGCGTTCAACGACCTGGCCGCGGGCAACCTCGACGTGCACGACTCGCTGCCCCCGTCGGCGATCGCCCGGGCCAAGTCGGAGCTCGGCGAGCGCTACATGGACGAGGCGGACGCCGGCGTCGGCTACATCGGCTTCCCGCTGCAGTACAACAAGACGTACTCGAACGTGAAGGTCCGCGAGGCCATCTCCATGGCCATCGACCGCGCGACCATCGCCGACAAGGTCTTCTCCGGCACGCGCGCCCCGGCCGACGACTTCATCAACCCCCTCCTCGACGGCTACCGCGCCGGTGCCTGCGCGGCCTGCAGCTACGAGCCCGACAAGGCCAAGGCGCAGTACGCGGAGAACAACGGCCCCAAGACGCTGGAGCTGGGCTACAACACCGACGGCCCGCACAAGGAGTGGATCGAGGCCGTCGCGAACAGCCTCCGCGCCAACCTGGGCATCGAGGTGACGGTCAAGCCCTTCGAGAAGTTCGCCTCGATTCTCGACGAGCTCGACAAGAAGACCTACGGCGGCATGTTCCGCATGGGCTGGGCGATCGACTACCCGTCGGCGGAGAACTACCTGACCCCGATCTTCTCCACTGTCGCGATCAAGACCGGCTCCAACTACGCCGGCTGGTCGAACAAGGAGTTCGACGAGCTCCTGGCCAAGGGCGACACCGCCCCGACGCAGGAGGAGGGCCTGAAGTTCTACCAGCAGGCCGACGACATCCTGATCAAGGAACTGCCGTACATCCCGGTGTACTTCTACCGGACCAACGCCGCGTTCTCCCAGCACGTCAAGGGCGTCAAGATCAATCTTCTCAACCAGATCGAGTGGACCCAGGTCGAGAAGGCCAGCTGACGACCGGTTGAGGGCCGGGCGGGAGCCCGGCCCCACTGGCCGCCCGGGACGATCTCGCGGCACCGTGTGACCCGCCGGTCCGCGAGATCGTCCCGGGTACCTACGGGAGATACGAATGGGCCGTTACATCCTCAGGCGCCTGATCCAGGCGATACCAGTCCTGGTGGGCGCCACCCTGCTCATCTACGCCATCGTCTTCGCGCTGCCCGGAGACCCCATCGCGGCGCTGGCGGGCGAGAAGCGCATAGACCCCAACATCGTCGCCATCCTGCGCGAGCAGTACCACCTGAACGACCCGTTCCTGGTGCAGTACTGGTACTACATCACCGGCCTGCTCGGCGGCGACTTCGGCACCACCTTCGCCGGCGTCGGAGTCGACGAGATCATGGCCGGCAAGTTCCAGGTGACCATCAACCTGGCGACGACCGCCCTGGTGATGGAGGCCGTCATCGGCGTGGGGCTCGGCCTGTACGCGGCGCTGCGCCACGGCAGGGCCAGCGACTCGATGATCCTCGCCTCCACCCTGGTGCTGATCTCCATCCCCACCCTGGTGACCGGCTTCGTGCTCCAGCTGCTGCTGGGCGTGAAGCTCAAGCAGGCCGGGATCGACCTCTTTCCCGTCGCGGGCGTGACGGAGGGCTGGCGCAGCTACCTGCTGCCCGGCTTCGTGCTCGCGGGGACGTCGATCGCCTACCTCACCCGGCTGGCCAGGAACAGCCTGGTGGAGATCCTGCGCGCCGACTACATCCGCACCGCGGTGGCCAAGGGCCTGCCCCGGAACCGGGTCGTCGGGCGGCACGCGCTGCGCAACGCGCTGATCCCGCTGGTCACCTACCTGGGCGCCGACCTCGGTACGTTGATGGGCGGCGCGGTGATCACCGAGACGATCTTCAACCTGCCGGGCATCGGCCAGCAGCTGTTCAGCTCCGTGTACCTGCGCGAGCAGCCCGTGGTCGTCGGCATCGTGACCGTCCTGGTGCTGATCTACATCCTGGCCAACCTGGTCGTCGACCTGCTCTACGCCGTGCTCGACCCGAGGATCCGTTATGAGTGACACTCTTGTCCCGGCCGGAGGGCAGACCGGGAACCCCAAGCACGGCAGGTCCAGAAGGGGCGCGAAGGGCGCCAAGGCGCCCAAGGCCGCGAGCCTGTGGGGCGACGCCTGGTACGACCTGCGCCGCCGCCCGCTCTTCATCGGGGCGTCCGTCCTCATCGCCGTCCTGGTCGTCATGGCGGTGGTTCCCTCGCTGTTCACCTCGGTGAACCCGTTCGACGCCAAGAGCTGCGACCTGGGCGACGCCCGGCTGGGCATGAGCGCGGCCCACTGGTTCGGCACCGACAACCTCGGCTGCGACATCTACGCCCGCACCATCCACGGCGCCCGCAACTCGATCGTGGTCGGGCTGGCCACCACCGTCGTCACCGCGATCGTGGGCGGCCTGCTCGGTCTCTTCGCGGGATTCAGGGGCGGCGCGCTGGACACCCTGCTCTCCCGGCTCACGGAGATCTTCTTCGCGATCCCGTCGATCCTCGGCGCCCTGCTCATCCTGGCGGTCTTCCGCACGGGCAACGTGTGGACCGTCATGCTCGCGCTGGCCGTGCTGACCTGGCCGATGACGTACCGGATCATGCGGGCGGCGGTGATCACCGCCAAGAGCCAGGACTACGTGCTCGCGGCGAGGGCGCTCGGCGCCTCCGCGTCGAGGATCATGTTCCGGCACATCCTGCCGAACGCGATCGCCTCGGTGATCGTGGTCGCCACGATCAACCTGGGCTACTTCATCGCCGCGGAGGCCGGCCTGTCCTTCCTCGGTGTGGGCCTGCGCTCGCCCGACATCTCCTGGGGGCTCATGATCTCCGATGCCAGGGAGCGCTTCCTGGAGGCTCCGTGGGCGCTGCTGTTCCCGGCGCTGTTCCTGAGCCTGACGGTGCTGGCCTTCATCATGCTGGGCGACGCCGTCCGCGACGCCCTCGACCCGAAGCTGCGGTAGGGGGACCCGTGAAGAAGACCTCAACGCCGGTGGTGCCGTCCAGGGAGGCGCCGGGCAGCGAGCCGCTGCTCGTCGTCGACGACCTGCACGTGGAGTTCGTGACCAGGCAGGGCCTGGTCAAGGCGGTCAACGGGGTCAGCTACTCGCTGAACCCCGGGGAGACGCTCGCGGTGCTCGGCGAGTCCGGTTCGGGCAAGTCGGTGACCGCGCAGGCCATCATGGGCATCCTCGACTCCCCGCCGGCCCGCATTCCCAAGGGCGAGATCCGCTTCCGGGGCACGAACCTGCTCGACCTGTCCGAGGAGGCCCGCACCCAGGTGCGCGGCCGGCGGATCGCGATGATCTTCCAGGACGCGCTCTCCGCGCTGAACCCGGTGTTCACCGTCGGCGCCCAGATCGGGGAGATGTTCCGGGTGCACCGGGGCGCCTCCAAGCGCGACGCCCAGAAGAAGGCGATCGAGCTGATGGACCGGGTCCGTATCCCGGCCGCCAAGCAGCGGGTGCACGACTATCCCCACCAGTTCTCCGGGGGAATGCGCCAGCGCATCATGATCGCGATGTCGATCGCACTCGACCCCGAGGTGCTGATCGCCGACGAGCCGACCACCGCCCTCGACGTGACGGTGCAGGCCCAGATCATGGAACTCCTGGGCGAGCTGCGGCGCGAGAGCAACATGGGCCTGATCCTGATCACCCACGACCTCGGCGTGGTCGCTGACGTCGCCGACAAGATCGCGGTCATGTACGGCGGGCGGATCGTGGAGAACGCCCTCGTGCACGACATCTACCGCAGGCCCGCCCACCCGTACGCCAAGGGCCTGCTCGACTCGATTCCCCGGGTCGACCAGAAGGGGCAGGAGCTGTACGCCATCAAGGGCATGCCGCCGAACCTGCTCGACATGCCCACGGGCTGCGCCTTCCACCCCCGGTGCCCGTACCGTCAGGACAACTGCGTCGTCGACGCGCCCCCGCTGTACGAGATCGGCCCGACGCGCGGCAGCGCGTGTCACTACTGGAGGGAGGTCCTCGATGGCAGCCACGGGTGAGCCGATCCTTGAGGTCCGCGACCTGGTCAAGCACTTCCCGCTGACCCAGGGTGTCGTCCTGCGCAAGCAGGTCGGCGCGATCAAGGCCGTCGACGGGGTCTCCTTCGACCTGCACCGCGGCGAGACGCTCGGCATCGTGGGCGAGTCCGGATGCGGCAAGTCCACGCTGGCCAAGCTCCTGATGGCGCTGGAGCGGCCGACCTCGGGCTCGGTGCGGATCAACGGCCGGGAGATCGCCAACGCCAGGCGCGGCGAGCTCAAGCGGGCCCGCCGCAACATCCAGATGGTCATGCAGGACCCGTACACCTCGCTGAACCCCCGGATGACGGTGGGCGACATCATCGGCGAGCCGTTCGAGATCCACCAGGAGGTCGCCCCCAAGGGCGACCGGCGCCGCAAGGTGCAGGAGCTCCTCGAAGTGGTGGGCCTCAACCCCGACCACATCAACCGCTACCCGCACCAGTTCTCCGGCGGCCAGCGCCAGCGCATCGGGATCGCCCGCGGGCTGGCGCTCCAGCCGGAGATCATCGTCTGTGACGAGCCGGTCTCCGCGCTGGACGTGTCGATCCAGGCGCAGGTCGTCAACCTGCTGGAGCGGCTGCAGGACGACCTCGGCCTCGCGTATGTCTTCATCGCCCACGACCTGTCGGTGGTCCGGCACATCTCCGACCGGGTCGGGGTGATGTACCTGGGCAAGATGGTGGAGATCGGTAAGGACGTCGAGATCTACGACCGGCCCGCGCACCCCTACACCCAGGCGCTGCTGTCGGCCGTCCCGGTGCCCGACCCCGAGGGGCGCGAGCGGCGCGAGCGGATCATCCTCCAGGGTGACCCGCCGTCCCCCGCCAACCCGCCGTCGGGCTGCCGTTTCCGTACGCGGTGCTGGAAGGCCCAGGAGATCTGTGCCGTCGAGGAGCCGCTGCTGCAGATCCGGCCCGGCACCGCGCACGCGAGCGCCTGCCACTTCGCCGAGACCCACGACGTGATCCACGTTTGAGGGTGCTCGGGAAGGTCCGAGAGGGCCTCAGCGGGCGGGGAAGGCGACGGCGGAGACGGTCCCGGAGAGCGGGGAAGGGCGGAGAGCCCGGAGAGTCCGCGGGCGGGGATCCAGGAACAGCCGGAGCCGCAACAACCGGACCCGGGACGACCGGAACCGCAACAACCGGACCCGCAACAACCGGAGTCGCAACAAACCGGAGCCGGAACAGCGAAGGGCGCGACCCCCACATGGAATTGTGGAGGCCGCGCCCTGTCTGCTTTACCGCTTTACCGCAGGGTGTCTGTCCTACTAGAGGATGTCGACGCCGACGCCACCGATGCCGACGAGGCCGCCGATGCCGACGCCGTGGCCGACTCCGCTGCCGCTGCTGATGATGTTGCCGCCGCCGCCGATGGTGTTGCCGCCACGGCCGAAGAGGCCGCCGCCGAGGATGCCGCCCCCGCCGAAGCCGCCGCCGAAGCCGCCGCCGTAGAAGCCCCCACCGTAGACGCCGCCACCGTAGATGCCGCCGCCGTAGCAGCCGCCGCCATAGATGCCGCCGCCGTAGATGCCGCCGCCGAAGCCGCCGCCGTAGATGCCGCCGCCGCAGCCGATGCCGCTGCTCACGGCCGTGGGGATGACGGTGGCGCCGTACGTGACGGTGCTCGTCGGGACGAAGGCCGGAGCGCCGCTGACGACGCCGACGCCGCAGCAGTCGGCGGCCTTCTTGGCGGCCTTGGCCTTGGCGGCGGCCTTGACGACCGACTGGGCGCTGACCTTGGCCGTGGAGGTGGAGGTGGAGGAGGTGGACGCGGACGCGACCGCGGCCGGTGCGATGACGGCGATACCGACACACGCGGAGGTGATGAGAAGACGACGAATCATTGTGGTTCCCCCTGGAAGGAAATCGTCGCGGCAGTGTCTGGGGCCTCTGGAACGGACCGTCTGCACGCGGCTACTCAAAGTAACGGGAGTGAGACTATCCAGCGACATGCTTTCTGGAGGGTCAAGAATGGTCAGCTTGTGGCAATGATCGCGGGGTTATATCAGAACGAAACTCGGTCTATCGCCGATCCGATCCGGGCGCTCCCGGCCTTTCATGCCCCGTCGAATTCCTTAATTGCCAGGTCAGCTCGCATATCCGGCCGAGGGCGGCCTCCCGGCGGGCGGTGGGGCGGGAAGGGCCTGCCCCAGGGGGGAGCCGTCGCCGCGAAGGCATGCCGGCGGCCATGGGGAGGGCGGCGCGGTCACATTTTCCATGGGGTATCGGGAAACGTCGTCTGAATTCCGGCATGCGGGATTCCGCCGGAAAAACCTGCTGACGAAAAAGGTGCTTCACTAAACGGGGCGATGCATGGCGTGATTTCCTCTTAAATCACATTTGTTGTGCATGTCAGGGAGAGTTGTGCATGTCTAGGGAGAGGGGGAGAGCCGCACGTGGGCTCCGGGCGGCAGGCCCAGCCGCTGTGAGGCGTCGCCGGAGTTGACCGCCAGCGCGACCAGCCCGGCCGAGTCGGTGAAGGCCACGACCTCCCCGGGCGGGACCGCGGCGAAGGTCTCCCTGAACGGCACCGAGAGCCGTCTCCTGCCCAGCCAGACCACCAGGGTGTCTCCCGGCGTGACGTCCAGCGTCACCAGATCGCCGGAGCCGATCGACAGCTGGGCGTTGCCGTGCCGGTCGACCGACAGCACCTCCCCCTCGACGTAGTCCTCCCGCAGCACGGAGGTGGGCGCGGGCAGCGAGACGAGCCGCTCCAGCGGGATCTCCGGTCCCAGCTCGGACGGATGGCACCCGGTCGCCAGGTGCGCCGCCACCGGGGCGAAAAGGTCGCGGCCGTGGAAGGTCGGCGAGACGGGTTCCAGGAAGAGCTCCTTGTTGGAGAGCTCGTAGGCGGCACGCGCGCCCCCGCTGGCGTGGATCGCCCACGACAGCAGCCCGTTGTCCGGGCCCAGGAACATGTGGTCGCCGGCCTGGACGGCCACGGCCCGGCGCGAGCCGCCACCGCCGGGATCCACCACGGCGACGTGCACGCCGGGAGGGAGGTAGGCGATCGTCTGGGCCAGGATCGCCGCACCGCGCCGTACGTCTCCCGAGGGGACCAGATGGCACACGTCAATGATCCGCGACTGCGGAGAGATGCCGGCGATCACGCCGTGACATGCGGCGATGTAGCCGTCTTCCAGTCCGTAGTCGGTGAGAAGGCTGATGACAGAGGTCACATCTGGTGACTGTACGTCTCCACATCCGTCATGAACAGCATGAAATTCCGGACTATCCTGACTTCGGGCCGCGCGTGCGCGGTGTGATCGCCGCGTGCCCCGAGGGAGGAGGAGGCAATGGACACCGCGCCGAGTTCCGGTGACAGCGCTGCTCCGGAGCCCGTGTCGAGGGCTCTCACCGACAGGGAGCGCGAGCTGCTCGCCTTCGAGCGCCAGTGGTGGCGCTACGCGGGCGCCAAGGAACAGGCCGTCCGCGAGGCCTTCGACATTTCCGCGACGCGCTACTACCAGTTGCTCAGCGAGCTCATCGACCTGCCGGCGGCGCTCGCCCACGACCCGATGCTGGTCAAGCGCCTGCGCCGGCTCCGGGAGACCCGGCGCCGCGATCGTGCCGCCCGGAAAATGGGCTTACGCCCCTGATGTTCGGGTACGACCGGTCGGACGGCGATCGCGAGAGCGGAGCCGGTACGACGGTGAACACACTCGACAGGCTGAGGCGGGCATGACGACGAATACGTCCGACGGGCTGAAGGCGATCGTCGCCGACCCGGCGGGAGCGGTGATCGGGCTCGACTTCGACGGCACGCTGTCCCCGATCGTCCCCGACCCCGCGGCGGCCAGGATCCACCCCGGCGGCCCCGAGGTGCTGGCCAGGCTCGGCCGCCTGGTCGGCGCCGTGGTGATCGTGACCGGCCGCCCGGCCGCCACGGCCGTCGAGTACGGCTCCCTGGCCGGGGTGCCGGGGCTGGTCGTGCTCGGGCACTACGGCCTCGAACGCTGGGAGGCGGGGGCGCTCGCCGCGCCGCCCGTCCACCCGGGCCTCGACCTCGCCCGCACCGGGCTGGTCCAGCTGGTGGCGGGGATCGACGGGATCAGGATCGAGGACAAGGAGCGGTCGGTGGCCGTGCACACCCGGCAGGCCGCCGACCCGTGGGCGGCGCTCGACGCGCTGCGCGAGCCGGTCGCCGCGCTGGCAGCCGGGGCGGGGCTGGCGGTGGAGCCGGGCAAGTTCGTGCTGGAGCTGCGCCCGCCGGGGATGGACAAGGGGGTGGCGCTGAGCGCCTTCCTGGGCGAGCGGGCCGCCAGGTCGGTGCTGTTCGCCGGGGACGACCTGGGCGACCTCGCGGCGTTCGCGGCCGTGCGGGCCTCCGGGCTGCCGGGCGTGACGGTGTTCAGCGGGTCGCCCGAGATCGAGGTGGAGGCCGACATCGTGGTGGACGGGCCTTTGGGGGTCCTGGAGCTCCTCACCTCGATCGCCGACGCCGTGGAGAGGGAGGCGTAGGGCGAGGCCCGTCCGGCGAGGCCCGCGCGCGCCCGGGGATACCCGCCCGCGTCCGCTCAGGCGGGCTCGCCGGCGCCCGCCCTGAGACGTCCGCCCGCGGTGATCAGCAGCCCTCCGGCGGCGAGCCCGATCAGGGCGGGGACCATGAGGAACGCCTGCTGGGTGCCGAACCCGTCGGCCAGCGCGCCCAGCAGGAACGGCCCGATGCCCACCGCCAGCCCGGAGAAGATCGAGGCCATCGCCGACGCCCGGTCCCGCCGTCCGCCGGAGGCGGCCAGCACCCGGGACAGCGCCATCGGGAAGTGCAGCGCGACCCCCAGTCCCGACACGGCCAGGCCCGCGTAGGAGAACACCGGGTTCGTGCTCAGCCAGAAGATCGCCCATCCGGCGGCCGCGACCAGGAGGGCACCGAGGAACAGCACGGTCGGGGGCACCCGCAGGGCCAGCCAGGCCCCGGCCAGCCGCCCGGCCGCCATCCCGGCGGTGAACGCCGCGACCGCGGTCGCGGCCACCGCCGCGGGCAGCCCGGTCTGGTCGGAGAACAGCTTGGCCGCCCACAGGTTGAAGCAGAATTCCATCGCGACGCAGCAGAACAGCACGGCCGCGGCGAGGTAGAACCGCCAGCCGAAGCGGGCCCGGCCCTCCGTGGCGGTGCCGCCGGCGCCGCCGGCGCCGCCGGTGCCGCCGGTGGCGTCGCCGGGCTCGGGGAGGCGTACGCGCCCCATGGCCAGCGCGAGCAGCGCGGCCAGCGCGGGGGTCACCAGCAGCGCGGCCCGCCAGCCGAAGGCGCTCTGCGCGGCGGCGCTGACCACGAACGGGACCCCGATGCCGACGATCACGCAGACGGCGTTGGCCTCGCTGATCGCCGCCGGGCCGGCGGGGCCGTGCCGGTCGTCGAGCGCGGCCATGCCCAGGTACAGGACGATCGAGGCCAGCCCGCTGGCGACGCCGTACCCGAGGAGGGTGACCGGCAGCACGGTGGGGGCCGCCGCGACCATGAGCGTTCCGGCGCTCATCCCGGCCATCCCGGTCCAGACGGCGGCCCGGCGGCCGATCCTCCCGGCCAGCCAGGGCAGGGCGAGACCGACGATGATGCCGCCGACGGCCATCGCGGTCCCGTGCAGCCCGGCGACCGCCTGGGACACGCCCTGGTCGAGGCGGAGCAGCGGGAGCGCGGCGCTGAGGCCGTACAGGTAGGTGGCGAAGACGCCGAGCTGAAGGTAGATCAGCCAGGTCGCGCGGTCGCGGATCAGCCGGACGGGCGCGATCGCGGTCAACTCGGTCTCCCGTATGCAAGAAAAAGTGAAATAGACGCAAAAACTATCTCATACAGGTCTAAAACCGCTTAACGAGCTGGGCCGTCACCCGAGGGCGTCGAGCTGCTCGGCGAACCACCGGTGCGGGGGCAGCGCGGTCGCCGCGGCGGCCAGCAGGACCCCCCTCCTGGCGCGCTCGTCCGAGGGCATCGTCAGCCCCTCGTGCAGCGCGGCGGCCGTGGCCGAGACGTCGTAGGGGTTCACCGTCAGCGCGTGCTCGCCCAGCTCGGCGGCGGCGCCGGCCTCCCGCGACAGCACCAGCGCGCTGTGCGGCGACAGGATCGGCCCCTCCTTGGCGACCAGGTTCATGCCGTCGCGGATCGGGTTGACCAGCAGCACGTCGGCCAGCCGGTAGGCGGCCAGCGAGCGCGGGTAGTCGTCGTCGACGTTGAGGATCAGCGGGTCCCAGTCCTCGGTGGCGTACTCGTCCTCGATCTCCTCGGCGCAGCGCTGCACCGCCGCGGTGTACTCGCGGTACTCGGGCAGGTCGTGCCGGGACGGGTAGGCGAAGGCGAGGTGGGTGACCCGGCCGTGCCACTCCGGGTGGGCCGCGAGGAACTGCTTGTAGGCGACCAGGCCCCGCACGATGTTCTTCGACAGCTCGGTCCTGTCGATCCGCACGATCAGCCTGCGGTCGCCCACCTGGGCGCGGAGCGCGGCCATGTGCGACTCCACGTCGGGCTCGGACGCCCGCGTCCAGAGCGCCTTGCCGTCCACGCCCAGGCTGTGGGTGCCGATCCGGGTCGTCCTGCCCGCGTGCGTGACGGTGCGCTCCCCGCGGTCGACCCGCGCGCCGAGCACCGTCTCGCAGCAGTCCATGAACGCCCCGCCCCAGCGGGCGGTGAGGAAGCCCGCGTGGTCGGCGCCCAGGATGCCCTCGAGGAGCTCGGTCGCGACGTCGTCGGGGAGCAGGTTGAAGTATTCGGGCGGCGCCCACGGCGTGTGCGAGAAGTGCGCCACCCGCAGGTCGGGGCGCTCCCCCCTGAGCATGGCCGGGACCAGGCTCAGGTGGTAGTCCTGCACCATCACCCGCGCCCCGTGCGGGGCCTCCTCGGCCAGCGCCATCGCGAACGCCTCGTTGTAGGACTGGTACGACTCCCACTCCCGGCGGAACCTGGCGTCGAAGTAGGGCCTGTTGGGGATGTCGTAGAGGAGGTGGTGGACGAACCAGAGGGTGGAGTTGGCGACCGCGTTGTACGCGCGGTGGAAGGTCGCCGGGGGGATGTCGAGCATCCGCAGCGCCCCGGTGTCGTAGCCCGCCTGGTCGAGCCGGCCGCCGGGGGCCAGCCGCACGGCGCCGCGGTCGCCGTCGGACAGCGCCGCGCAGACCCACAGGACGCCGAGGTCTTTCGCGACCTCCGACAGGCCGGAGACCAGGCCGCCACCTCCCCTGCGCATGGACAGCGAACCGTCCTCGGAGAGGGTGAAGGAGACGGGACCTCGGTTGGAGGCCACCAGGATCGCGCTCATCGATTCTCCTTGAGCGTGGAGACCCCAAGGTTAACCGGCACCTCGTCGGGATGTCCTCGCTCTTCAAATCAAGGAAGGAACGGCGTCCATCGAATTGTGTCAGCTCTTGTCAGCAGGTGGAGTGATGAGCCCCGCTCTATCACCCTTTTTGTGGCGATGAGGGAGGGTCACCATCCGCGACCCCCGACCGTAGGATGTCCAGCGACCGTGACCGCTGATGGGGGCCCGTGATGGCGCTGGACGAGACGACCGAGGACCTGGCCCGATCGGCCGCCCAGGGCGACCACCGCGCTCTCGGCGAGCTGCTGAAGCGGATCGAGCCCGCCGTGCTCAGGCACTGCGGCCGGATCCTCCCCTTCCGGCAGGACGCCGAGGAGGCCTGCCAGGACACCCTGCTCGCGGTGGCGCGCAACATCGGCCGCTTCGAGGGTCGCGCCCGGTTCAGCACCTGGCTGCACATCGTGACCGCCAACTGCGCCAGGACCACCTACCGCTCGCTGAAGCGCCGCGCGGCCGAGCAGAGCTCCGACGAGCTGCCGCTGCAGAAGCCGGACGTCGCCCGGGTCAGCGTGATCGCCGGGTCCCGGCTGGACCTGCTCGACGCGATGGAGGCGCTGGAGGCCGAGAAGCCGGAACTGGCCCAGGCGCTGGTGCTGCGCGACATCTGCCAGCTCGACTACAACGAGGTGGCCGAGCAGCTGCGCATCCCGCTGGGCACCGCCAAGTCGCGCATCCACCAGGCGCGCAAGTACGTCCAGGGCGCCCTGGGCGACGCCTACGGCTTCTGACCGCCGCCCGGCCTCTGACGGGCTGCCCGCCAGGCCGGAACCGGTCGAGGAGCACTCTCCGCGTGGCGCGCGGCCCTGACGGCCTCACCTGATTTAGGGTGGCGTTGCCCACGTCGCGTGATCAATCGGTGACATGTGGCGATCTCCCCTCACGCTGTGCACGCCGAGGTCGAGGAGAGACCACATGTTCCGCAGACACGCCGTTTCCACGGCATGCGTCCTGGCGGCCACCGCACTTGCCCTGGCCGCCGTACCGGCCGGCGCCGAACGCGGGGCGGCCGCCCCGGCCGCGCCCGCCGCCCCGTCCGCCACCACGGCCGAGTGGGCCATGTCGGCCGCGCGGAAACCGCCGCCGGGCATGCTGGAAGCACTCGAGCGCGACCTCGGCCTGACCCCGGCCCAGGCCCAGGCCCGGCTGCTCAACGAGGCCCGCCTGACCCCGGTCGCGCTACAGATGGCCAGGAGGCTCGGCCCCCGTTTCGGCGGCACCTGGCTGCGAGGAACCAGCGCGCACACCCTGGTGGTGGCCACCACCAGCGCCGCCGACATCCCGACGATCCTCGACGCGGGTGCCCAGGCCGAGGTCGTCCCCAGGTCGCTGGTGGAGCTCACCGCGATCAAGCAGGCGGTCGACGACAGCCTGCCCCCGCAGCCGCTCGTGTCGAGCGCGCGCTTCGTCGACGTGAAGAGGAACAAGGTGGTCGTCCTCTCCCCACAGCCCGAGGCTGCCATAAACGTCATCGAGAGCGCCGGGGTGGACGGAGCGGCGGTAGTCGTGCTGCCCTCCACCGAGGTTCCCCAGCCGCTGTACGACCTGGTGGGCGGCAACGCCTACTACATCGGCGTCACCAGCCGCTGCTCGGTCGGCTTCTCGGTGCTCAAGGGCACCCAGAACGGTTTCGTCACCGCTGGCCACTGCGGCAGGACCGGCAACGCCACCACCGGCTTCAACCGCGTCGCCCAAGGCACCTTCCAGGGATCGGTCTTCCCCGGCAGCGACTACGCCTGGGTCTTGGCCAACACCAACTGGACGGCCACCCCGACGGTCGACAACGGCCAGGGCGGCACCGTGCCCGTCGCCGGCGCCCGGATCGCCATCGAGGGTGCCTCGGTCTGCCGGTCGGGCTCCACCACCGACTGGCACTGCGGTCTCATCCAGCAGCGCGACGCCAGCATCACCTACCCCCAGGGCACCGTCAACGGGCTGACCCGAACCACCGTCTGCGCCGAACCCGGCGACTCCGGAGGTTCGTTCATCTCCGTCGACCAGGCCCAGGGCGTCACCTCCGGCGGCTCCGGAGACTGCAGCCAGGGCGGCACCACCTACTTCCAGCCGATCGCCCCGATCCTCACCGCGTACGGCCTGACCCTGAGGACCACGGCGGGCAACCCGCCGCCGCCGGTCACGGGCACCTGCACCGGCTTCCCCAACACCTACACCGGCACCCTGGCCGCCGGCCGATCCGTCTACCAGCCGAGGGGCCTGTACTACAGGTTGACCGTCGGAGGTCTCCAGACCGCCTGCCTGGACGGCTCCGACGGCACCGACTTCGACCTGTACCTGCAGAAGTGGAACGGCAGCACCTGGCCGGTCGTCGCCACCTCCGACAGCGCGGGTCCCGACGAGAGCATCTCCTACACCGGCACGCCCGGCTACTACCGCTACCGGGTGGTCTCCGCGGCCGGCTCCGGCCCCTACACCCTGGGGTTCCGGGTGCCGAGTGCCGTGACCGCCCCGGCGGGTCGCCTCCCGTAGCGACGACCGGCAGGGGGCGGGGCCCCCGCCGGGCCCGCGATCACCGAGGATCGCCGGGTCCGGCGGGGGCCCCGCCTGCCGTCCGGGCGTGCGCCGCGCGCCTCGCGACCGGCGGCCCGAAGACGGTTGTCCGTTGGATAACACGCCATGTCTCGCACAGTGAGACAGGGAGTCAGGAGGGAGGCAGGGCGGGGTAGAGTGCTGAGGACCTGCGCGTCAGGTTTCCAACTGAATATTTGCTCATCCAGAGGGGTGGAGGGACCGGCCCTGCGAAGCCCCGGCAACCATCCCGGTTCAAGACTCGTGATCTGAACGAGGTCGGCCGGGACAGGTGCCAATTCCGGTCTGTGACCAGGGTGGTCCGCAGACGAAGATGAGGGAAAGGCCTCGCTTCATGGCGCTCGCAACCACTGAGAACAACACCACCACCTCCTCCGGTCGTGCCGGCGACGCGCGAGAGCGGCGCTTCGGCCCCGCCGTCGCCCTGTCCTGCCGGGAGTGCGGTGCCCGCTACGACCTCGGCCCCAGCTTCGCCTGTGACGAGTGTTTCGGGCCCCTTGAGATCGCGTACGACTTCGGGCGTGTGACCCGGGAGCGGATCGCCGAGGGGCCGACCAACATCTGGCGCTACCGCTCGCTGCTGCCCGTCCCCGACGACGTGGCCGCCAAGCCCAACATGGCGCCCGGCTGGACCAAGCTCGTCAACGCCGGCAACCTCGCCCGCGAGCTGGGCATCCGCTCCCTGCACGTGAAGGACGACTCCGGCAACCCCACGCACTCCTTCAAGGACCGCGTGGTGGCCATCGCCGTCGAGGCCGCCCGCAACTTCGGTTTCCACACCCTCTCCTGCTCCTCCACCGGCAACCTGGCCGGCGCCGTGACCGCCGCCGCCGCGCGGGCCGGGCTGGACGCCTGCGTGTTCATCCCCTCCGACCTGGAGCAGGCCAAGATCGTCATGGCCTCCGTGTACGGCGGCAGGCTCATCGGCATCGAGGGCACCTACGACGACGTGAACCGCTTCTGCTCCGAGCTCATCGGTGACGAGCTGGGCGACCAGTGGGGCTTCGTCAACGTCAACCTCCGGCCCTACTACGCGGAGGGGTCCAAGACCCTGGCCTACGAGATCGCCGAGCAGCTCGGCTGGCGCATCCCCGACCAGATCGTCATCCCGGTCGCGTCGGGCTCGCAGCTCACGAAGATCGACAAGGGCTTCAAGGAGCTGATCGCGCTCGGCCTGGTCGAGGACAGGCCGTACAAGATCTTCGCGGCCCAGGCCGAGGGGTGCTCCCCGGTCTCCGCCGCCTACAAGGCGGGCCACGACGTGATCCGCCCGGTCAAGCCGGACACGATCGCCAAGTCGCTGGCGATCGGCAACCCGGCCGACGGCCCGTACGTCCTGGACATCGCCCGCCGCACCGGCGGCGCGGTCGAGGACGTCACCGACGCCGAGATCGTCGACGCGATCCGGCTGCTGGCCAGGACCGAGGGCATCTTCGCCGAGACCGCCGGAGGCGTCGTCGTCGGGGTGCTGCGCAAGCTGGTCGCCTCGGGCACGCTCGACCCCGACGCCGAGACCGTGGTCCTCAACACCGGCGACGGTCTCAAGACCCTTGACGCGGTGGCCGCGGAGGCGCGCCCGACCGCGGTGATTCGGCCTTCTCTTGACGCATTCCGTGCGGCTATCGCCTAGAAATCGTGAAAGGTACTGAATTATGAGCGTTTCTGTGCGGATTCCGACGATTCTCCGGACTTACACCGATGGTGCCGCCGAGGTGAACGGAGAGGGTGAGACCCTGCGCGATGTTCTTCAGAAGCTCGACGCGGACTTCCCGGGGATCGGCGCCCGGATTCTTGATGAATCGGGAAAGATCCGACGTTTTGTCAACGTCTATGTGGGGGATGAGGACGTCCGTTTTGTCGACAACCTCGACACGGCCACGCCCTCCGGCGTTCAGGTCTCCATCATCCCGGCGGTGGCCGGAGGCTGATCCTCCCGCCCTGAGGCGGCCCTGACCGCCCCGCGCCGCCCCCGGGGCGCCCGCGACTCCACGGCACCCGCCCGGCTCCGGCCGGGCGGGTGCCGTGTTTTATGACGCAAGCTCATATTCAGGGACTTAGATGGGTCATGTAACCCTTAACTAACTAATAGTGATAGTGAAACTCTCTTCTCGTACTAAAAGCTCTCGTAAAGCGGTAGTTTGGTGCTTGACTCTGTTGCCCTACCGCTTCCCACAGGTATGGTCGGAACGATCGCCGCGGCGAAGTCCGCCCCGGCGATTGAGGACTTCGCGAGAGGAATGGGCGTCGTCCTTAAGACCAGTAAGAGGAGTCGCAAGTGGCGCAGGGCACCGTCAAATGGTTCAACGCGGACAAGGGCTACGGCTTCATCGCGGTAGACGGTGGTAAGGATGTGTTCGTCCATTACTCCGCGATCATGATGGACGGCTATCGTGCCCTCGAGCAGGGCCAGCGGGTCGAGTTCGAGATCACCCAAGGTCAGAAAGGTCCCCAGGCGGAGTCCGTCCGGGCGGTCTGACGTGGCCGTTTCGTGAATTCGCAGGGAAGAGCCGGTGGATCCCGCGGTATCGCAGTCCGCTGGATCCTCACCGCCCAGGCCCGGCTCGCTTCCCGACAAGGCGAGCCGGGCCTTCGCGTCGCGCGGTAGGGGCGGCTGCAGGGGACGCGTGGTCGCACGGGGTACGCGGCGGCCGGGTGGGGTGCGGGGCGGTGGCGCGCGCTCACGCGGAGACGCCGCGCAGGGACCTCAGGGGCGCGCAGGGACGCTGTGAGCGCGCCGGTGTAGCACGGAGAGCCCGCCGGGTGGCGCGGAGCCGCGGGCGGGTCGGCGCGAAGCGCGCGCCGGATGGCACGGAGCCCGCCGGGTGGCACGGAGCCGCGCGGCGGGTGGCGCGGAGCGCGCGGCGGGTGGCGCGGCGGACCGGTGACGACGCGTGGCCCACGCCGACGTGACGCGAGATCTACGTCCCCATGACACGGAGGTGACGTCCCGTCTCGGGCGGCGCAGGTCAACGGATCGTGGCTTGCACTCGACAGGGTAGAGTGCTAAATAGATTGTTGGCACTCACGCATAGAGAGTGCCAATCCTGGATCGAGGCGATGGGGCCCGCCGAACGGAGTCGTGGGCCCACATGCCGTCGCGGGCGTCGGCTCGATCCGGTGTAAGCCACCCTTTCTCTGGGAGGTTAGCCGTATGGCAGCCAAGATGATCGCGTTTAACGAGGACGCCCGGCGCGGTCTCGAGCGCGGCATGAACCAGCTCGCGGACGCCGTCAAGGTGACCCTCGGCCCCAAGGGCCGTAACGTCGTGCT
>NZ_JBFAAE010000097.1:0-21069 GCF_040639575.1 Streptosporangium sp. NPDC023825
CCCTCCCGGAGAACCGGGAGGGGCACGGGGGTCCTCGCGTTCCCGAGGGGTGAGCGGGCCGCACGGGGCCCCGCGCGCGGTCCTCGCGTGAAACGTTCACGTACGACGCCGGCCTGCGACGCTCGCGTACGACGTCGCGACACCGATGGGTCCGGAAGTGTCCGCGGGCCGACACGTTGCGTGGTGAGGTGGGTAGGGTTGAGCACTCGATCCCTGGCGCCCGAGAGAGCATCCCGGCGCCGTGACCCCGGAGCGCGCCCGATCGTACGGCGCCCCGGTGGCGCGTGGCCCGCGGAGGTCGGTGCCGCGGGCCACGCGGAGAGACCCCCGTGGCGAAGGGGCGAGGGGCGAGGGGTCAGGCGTTGGCCTCCAGGGCGGCGCGGACCGCCGACTCCAGGGCGCCCTCGATCCAGGAGTGCTTCAGCGAGGTGTGCTCGCCCGCGAAGTGCAGCCGCCCCACGGGGGCGGCGATGGCGGGGTGGATCTCGGTCATCTGGCCCGGCGTGAAGACGGCGGCCTCGCCGAAGGCGTAGCGGTTGCGCATCCAGCTCTGGGTCATGCCGCGGCCGGTGTAGAACTCGGAGATGCGCTCCCCGTGCACCTCCTGCAGCCCCCGCAGCGCGTAGCCGTAGCGCTCGTCGTCGTCCATGGAGTCCCAGCGGGTGGCGTCGTCGGCCCACGCGTAGCTGGCCAGCACGACGCCGCCCTCGCTGCCGCGCACCGGGTGGGAGGGGAAGTAGACGAACCGGTTGGCGTTGTCGGTGACCGATCCGCCGCCCGTCACGTGGGCGGCGGGCCCCGGGCGGTAGCGGGGGCCGAGCTCGCGCTTCCAGTCACGCTCGTCGAACTCCCACCAGCGCCTGCGGAACTCCAGGAGCACCTTGGTCGCGGAGTCGTAGTGCAGCTCGATCACCGCGCGCCGCTTCGGGTACGGCAGGGCCGGGGTGATCTCCACGTGGCGCAGCGCGGAGAACGGGATCGTGATGATCGCGAGGTCTCCCTCGAACGTCTCGCCCCTGCCCTGCGGCCTGGAGTCGGACTCGGTGCTGCCCGTCTCGGTGACCGTCTCGACGCGCACGCCCCGCGCGGTGTGCCGGATCCGCACGGCCCGCCGGTCCATCCGGATGTCGCCGCGCAGCCCCGGCGCCAGCCGGTACGGCAGCTCCCGGCTGCCTTTTTCCATCTCCCAGTAGGTCGCCGACGGATTGACCAGGCTCCGGGTCAGGAAGGTGTGCATGAACGACAGCGGCAGCCGGGAGGTCAGGTTCTCCAGGGTGCCGATGGCGTCGATCGCCGCGTCGCTCAGCCGGGCGTGCTCGCGCAGGAAGCGGTTCATGGAGTAGTCGTCGAAGTCGTACAGGACGCGGGCCCAGCCCTCGATCAGCTGCGGCAGCGGCTTGTCGACCCGCGCCGCGCCGCGGACGACGGAGAAGTAGTCCCTGACCGGGTCGAGCGCGTCGTCCAGGATCTTTCCCGCGGTCCTCGTGTCCCGCAGGCCGAACGAGGCGTTGATCTCGCGCGGGTTCGCGGCGTACTCGTCGCGGCGCTGGGTGATGCCGTTGACCCGGATCAGGGTGTGGTTGGCCCGCTGCGGCGCGGTGAACTCCCCCCGGGAGGGGCCGGAGCGCCAGGCCGGGCCGCGGCGCGGGGTGTAGACGACGGGCGGGACGGGGCCCCTCGCCGCGTCGCCCGGCCGCACGTCGACGTTGTAGAACAGGCGCCGGGAGATGCCGAGCTTGTCGATCAGGGCCAGCGTGAGCGGGTGGAAGTCGGGGATGCGCATCGCCCCCGCCTCGGCGTACTGCCGCCGGTCGGCGAAGCCGGTCTGGAAGGTCTTGATCCGGCCGCCGATCCGGTTGCCGTTGGCCTCGATGACGGTGACCCGGTGCCCGGCCCGCTTCAGCAGCGTCGCGGTCACCAGCCCGGCGATCCCGGCGCCGACGACGAGGATCCTCTTGGGGGAGCGGGTCCTGGGCAGGCCGTTGTCGATCAGCACCTTGAGGTATTCGAGCTTGAGGTCCGAGCCGTCCTCGCCGACGAGCAGCAGGTCCCGCGCCACCCGGGTGCAGGTGTCCCAGCGCCTGGCGTCGCGCGGCTCCCGCCCGGTGCGCGCGGGAGCCGGGTCCGTGAGCGAGACCGCCGGTCCGACGGCCGATCCCATCGCTCCCACGGCGCCCAGCCCGGCCAACCTGGCGAATCCCCGCCGGTTCATCCCTGGCACGACATCCTCCCTTTCGTAGTCACGGAAAGTAATTGAATGACTACTATCGGTTCAAGTTCAGGTATGCCAGGGTCTTTGTGGTTGTGACTCCAACCGGTCGCGCGGGATCCGTTTTTCGCGGCTTTTGTCGTACGGGGAGTGCGGCCCCGCCCGGGTGGGGCGGACGGTCCCGCCGATGGGCGGCCTCGGGGGCGTTCGCCGAATCGACTCGGACAAAGTCTCTCTTATACGGCAAAGCGCGACAACATACTTCTTTTACATAGTTCTTTCTTGTTTGTGGCGGGAATGGCTACATAGCCGACACCTCGTACACCCTGGAGAGAACAGTGGACGCTTGGACGTTCGAGGGCCAGCCGGGCGCGCTGGGGGACAGCACGGTCACGCTGGTCGAGGGCGGCTCCTTCTGCGTGTGCGCCCGCAACGGCGACATCCTCCCCGGCGGGGCGCAGGGTGTTTACCACGCCGACACCCGGATCCTGTCGCGCTGGGAGCTAAGGGTGGACGAGATGCCCGTGGAGGACCTCAGGGTGCTCCCGGCCGAGCCGTACCACGCGACGTTCCTCAGCAAGGCGGCCCCCCGCCCGGGGCGGGCCGAGAGCAGCCTGCTCGTGATCAGGGACCGCTACGTCGGGGGCGGCCTGCGCGAGGACCTGACCCTGCGCAACCTGGGCGGCGAGCCCGCCGGGTGCGTGGTCGACATCCACGTCGCCTCCGACGTGGCCGACCTGTTCGAGGTGAAGGCCGGCCGGATCCGGCACGTGACCGACGTGGAGATGACGGCCGACAGGACGGGACTGCTGATCGTCTCGGCCTGCCGCTCGCGCGGCACCAGGGTGGTGGCCGAGCCCGCGCCGTTCGCCGTGCCCGGCATGCTCATCTTCCGCGTCGTCGTGCCCGCTCGGGGTGAGTGGAGCGCCACCCTGCAGGTCAACCCGATCCTGGAGGGGGAGGAGTCGCCCGCGTGGTTCTCCGCCCACCACCCGCTGGAGCACGCGGAGCCCGCCAGGCGCCGCGCCGACTGGGAGCGCCTCAGCCCGATCATCGTCACCTCCGACCGCGTCCTGGCCCAGGTTCTGGAGCGCTCCAAGCAGGATCTCGGCGCGCTGCGGCTCTTCGAGGCCGGCAAGCCGGACGAGGCGCCGACGATCGCCGCGGGCGCGCCGTGGTTCATGACCCTGTTCGGCCGTGACTCGCTGCTGACCTCGTGGATGGCACTCCAGATGGACCAGTGCCTGGCACTGGGCACCCTGAGGCGTCTGGCCGGGTTGCAGGGCACCGTCGACGACCCGCTGACCGAGGAGGAGCCGGGCAAGATCCTGCACGAGCTCCGTTTCGGCACGCAGACCGGCGCCTCGCCGCACGCGGGCCGCGCCTACTACGGCTCGGTGGACTCGACCCCGCTGTTCGTGATGGTCATGGGCGAGCTGCGCCGGTGGGGCATGTACGGGGAGGCCGTCGAGGGGCTCATGCCGCACGTCGACGCCGCCCTCGACTGGATCCGCAGGTCCGCCGACCCGTTCCTGTCCTACCGGCGCAAGACCGACCACGGGTTGATCAACCAGGGCTGGAAGGACTCCTTCGACGGCGTCAACTTCGCCGACGGCACCATCGCCAGCCCGCCCATCGCCCTGGCCGAGGTCCAGGGCTATGTCTACGCCGCCTACATCGCCCGCGCCCACTTCGCCCACGAGGCGGGCGACAGCGTCCTGGAGGAGCAGTGGAAGGCCCGCGCGGAACGCATCAGGGACGCCTTCAACGAGCGCTTCTGGCTGCCGGACCGGGGCTACTACGCCATCGGCCTCGACGGCGCCGGGCGCGCCATCGACAGCCTCGCCTCCAACATGGGCCACTGCCTGTGGACCGGCATCGTCGACGAGGACCGGGCCTCGCGCGTCGCCGAGCGGCTGCTCTCGCCGGAGATGTTCACCGGTTACGGGGTGCGGACCCTCGCCAGCACCATGGGCGCCTACAACCCGATGAGCTATCACAACGGCTCGGTCTGGCCGCACGACAACGCCCTGATCGCGGCCGGGCTGACGCGCTACGGCTTCACGGACGAGGCCCAGCGGATCGCCTTCGGCCTGCTGGACGCGGCCGAGGTCTTCGGCTGGCGGCTGCCCGAGCTGTTCTGCGGGTTCGACCGGGCCGAGTTCAACTGGCCGGTGCCCTACCCCACCTCCTGCTCCCCGCAGGCGTGGGCCGCGGCGAGTCCCATCCAGCTGGTCAGGAGCCTGCTGCGCTTCGAGCCGTGGATCCCGTACGGGCGGGTGTGGCTGGATCCCGTCGGGCTGGAGGGCCTGCGGATCCAGGGGCTGCCGCTCGCCGGCTCCCGGGTCACGATCGAGGTCGGCCAGGACGGTGCCACCGTCACCGGGCTGCCCAAGGGGATCACCTTGATCAACGAGCCGCGCAGCCCGCTCACCGCGGCCCTGCGGCAGGTCAACTGATCGTTTCTCCCGCGTCCTTCCGGGGCCGCGCCTTTCGGGGTTCCGCGTTCTTCCAGGTTCCGGTCTTCTTCGGTTCCGTGTCTTTTCTGTGAGGTGGCCATGGTTTCTTCGAGAGATGTTCCGGAATGGTCGGAGGGCATGCGCATTCTGATGGTCGCGCCGCCCTGGTACGACGTGCCGCCCCTCGGCTACGGGGGCATCGAGTCGATGGTGGCCGGGCTCGTCGCCGGCCTGACCCGGCGCGGGCACGACATCACGCTGATCGGGGCCGGGCGGGCGGGGACCTCCGCGCGCTTCCTGAGCACCTACGGGCGGGCGCCCTCGGAGCGGATCGGCGAGCCGCTGCCCGAGGTCCTGCACGCCGCCAAGGCGTACGCGATGACCTCGAAGCTCGTGGTGGACGTGATCCACGACCACACCCTGGCCGGCCCGCTGACCGCGCCCGCGCAGACCGTCCCGACGGTGATCACCTGTCACGGGGAGGTGGGGGGCGAGTACGGCGAGTACTACCGGGTGCTCGGCACCGCCGTTTCGATGGTCGCCATCTCCGAGGCCCAGCGGCGCATCGCCCCCGACCTGAACTGGGCGGGGGTGGTCCACAACGCGGTCGACGTCACGGCCTTCCCCTTCAGGGAGCGCAAGGAGGACTGGGCGCTGTGGCTGGGCCGGTTCAACGAGGACAAGGGCGCCCACCTGGCCATCGACGCCGCCCGCGCCGCGGGACGGCGCATCCTGCTCGCCGGCAAGCTCACCGAGAAGATGGAGTACGACTATTTCGACGAGTACGTCAGGCCCCGGCTCGGCGCCGACGCCGAGTACGTCGGCGAGGCCGACACCACGCGCAAGCACGAGCTGCTGGCGGCGGCCAGGTGCCTGATCTTCCCGATCGTCTGGGAGGAGCCGTTCGGCATGGTCATGATCGAGGCCATGGCCTGCGGCACGCCCGTGGTCGCCCTCTGCAGGGGCGCCGTGCCGGAGGTGGTCGTGGACGGGGTCACCGGATTCATCCGGAGCGCCCCCTCCGAGCTCCCCGGCGCGATCGAGGCGGCCGGCACGCTCGACCCGCGCGCCTGCCGTTCCCGCGTGGAGCGCTTCTTCGGCGTGGACGTGATGGCCCGCGCGTACGAGGCGATCTACCGCAGGACGATCGCCGGGCTGCCGAGGCGGGCGGGGGAGGACTCGGACAGGAACGCCGGGGAGAGCAGGGACCTGGCCATGCCCGTCAACTGAGACGCGCCCTAAGGTGGTTCGCGGCGCCGTGATCGACGGGGATCGCGGCGCGGCGGACCCCGGCGCGGCCCGCGGGTCCCGGCGGAAGGCGGAAGGACGTCCATGGGTGAGTTCGTGCGGGTGGAGGCGGCCGACGGGGTCGCGACGATCAGGCTCGACCGGCCGAAGATGAACGCGCTCAACCGGCAGGTCCAGCTGGAGATCGCCGAGTGCGCCCGGCAGGTGGACGCCGACGACGACGTGTACGCCGTGGTCCTCTACGGGGGGAAGGTCTTCGCGGCCGGGGCCGACATCAAGGAGATGGCCGGCATGTCGTACGCCGACATGGCGGTCCACTCACAGGTCCTGCAGGACTGCTTCACCGCCGTCGCGAGGATCGGCAAGCCGGTCGTCGCGGCCGTGACCGGCTACGCGCTCGGCGGCGGCTGCGAGCTGGCGCTGTGCGCCGACGTCAGGATCGCCGGGGAGTCGGCCAAGCTGGGCCAGCCCGAGATCCTGCTGGGCATCATCCCCGGGGCGGGCGGCACCCAGAGGCTGCCCCGGCTGGTCGGCCCGGCCAGGGCCAAGGACCTCATCTTCACCGGGCGCCACGTGTCCGCCGCCGAGGCGCTGAGCATCGGCCTGGTGGACCGGGTCGTCCCCGACGACGACACCTACACCGAGGCCCTCGCGTACGCCGCCCGGTTCGCGGGAGGTCCCGCCCTGGCGCTGCGCGCCGCCAAGAAGGCCGTGGACCGCGGCCTGGAGACCGACCTCGACACCGGTCTGGAGATCGAGCGCCTGCAGTTCTCCGGGCTGTTCGCCACCGACGACGCGGGGATCGGCATGCGAGCCTTCTCCGAGAGGTCGAAGGCCGAGTTCACCGGCCGCTGACCGGCCCGCCGGGCCGGGTGGAGCTTGCAGGGATTGGTCCTGTCTGATCAGGAATTGCCGGTATCGTGCCGAGTTATGGTGCGGTTGGTGAAGCGTGCGCTGGTGCCCGCCCCGCTGCGGCGGGCGGTTCTCGGCTGGTTCGACTCCCGGTACATCTCCAGGGCCGACCACCGGCAGGACGTCAAGGACGCGCTCTGGGAGGTCCAGACGCTGGCCAGGGAGGTCACCTCGCTGCGCGCGGAGGTCGTCGAGCTGCGCGCGCAGGTGGCCGGGGTCAAGCTCGACCCGGCGCGGGCCGGGCGCTGGGACGACGCCCACCGGCTGGCCCGGGAGACCGCCGTCGCGCTGGACGGGGTGCTCCAGAACGAGGTGCTGCTCTGGCAGGCCGTGGACCGCGCCACCGGAGCAACGGCGGACATCGGCGGCACGGCGGGCACAGCGGGCAGGGGGAGCGGCGCGTGAGAGTGGCCTGGACGGCCGCCGGCGGCACCTGGCACCTGGTGTTCCGGCTGGACCCCGAGGACGGCGTCACCGGCCACTGCGCCGACGGCGCGCCGCTGAAGCTGGCCACGAACACCTTCAGGGTCGAGCTGCCGCGGGCGCCGCGTGACATCCACCCGGACCTGCTCGCCCTCGCCGCGTGGACCGTGGTCGCGCCGTGGACCCGGCGCCGCGTCACCTTCGACCGGCCGATCTCGCCGGAGTTCGCCGAGGCGATCGGCGACGGCTGGGGGGTCCAGGCCGGTCCTGCCGGAACACAGCCGCGCTCCGGCGGCAGGCTGGCGATCTCCTACAGCGGCGGGGCCGACTCGGTCGCGGTGGCCGCGATGCTGCCCGACGCGCCGTTCGTGCACTTCCAGCGGGTCTCCCACCCGCGCGTGCCCAACCGGTGGACCCACTACCGCTCGGACGTCCTGGCCTCGCTGGCGGAGAAGACCGGCCGCGAGCTGACCGTCGTCCGCTCCGACCTGGAGTTCACCCTCGCCGAGCCCCGTCCCGGCTACCCCGAGCACCACGCGGTCGCCGTGGGCGCGCTGCTGATGGCCGACGAGCTCGACCTGGGCGGCCTGGCCTTCGGCTACGAGCTGGGGTCGCGCTGGCTGGGGGGCGCCCGCTACGTACACCGCTACACGCCCGACAACCTGATGTGGGCCCCGCACGGCGCCTGGGGACGGGCGTTCGCCGCCGCCGGGCTGCACATCGTGCTCCCGGTGGGCGGGGTGAGCGAGGCCGTCACGATGCGGCTCGCCCTCGGCTCCGAGCTGCGCGGGCAGCTCCGCTGGTGCCTGCGCGGGGTGGGCGGCCCCTGCGGGACCTGCGGCAAGTGCCTGTACAAGGAGCTCATCCAGGCCGCCGTCGAGCGCCGCCCGCTCCGCACCACGATCACCGCGGGCCGCCCGGTCGCCCGCAAGTGGCAGCAGCCGCCCCCGTACGGGGGGCAGGAGATGATCGAGTACGGCTGCGCCCGCGTGCCCGGCATCGAGGACACGGTCTTCGCCGCGGCGGCCCGGCACCTCCGCGCGACCGAGGCCTCCACCGCCTGGCTGGACCGCTGCTACCCGCCCGCGGTCGCGGAGATTCCCGAACCGTGGCGCAAGCAGGTTCACGACTTCGTGGACGGGGAGATCGGTTTCATGAGCGATGAAGAGGCGCGTCGCGTCGAGACGTGGGGGATGACGTGAAGGTCTACCTCTCGGTCGACATGGAAGGTGTCACCGGGCTGACCGACCCCGAGGAGATGCACGCCGGGGGCCGGGGCTACGAGCGCGGCTGCGAGCTGATGACCGGCGACGCCAACGCGGTCGTCGAGGGGGTGTTCGACGCCGGGGCCACCGCGGTGCGCGTCAACGACGCCCACGGCTCGACCAAGAACCTCAGGATCGACCTGCTCGACGAGCGGGCGACCCTGCTGCGGGGCCCCGGCAAGCCGCTGCGGATGGGACAGGGGCTGGACGCGAGCTACCGGGCGGCCTGCTTCGTCGGCTACCACGCGCGGGCCGGTGTCCAGCACGGCGTGCTCAACCACACCTGGATGGGCAAGGAGATCCACAACATCTACCTCAACGGCGAGGTCTGCGGGGAGACCCGCCTCGTCGCCTCCTTCGCAGGGACGCTCGGCGTCCCCGTGGTCCTGGTGACCGGGGACGAGGCCGTCTGCGAGGAGGCCAAAGAACTGCTCGGCGACGTGGAGACCGTCGCGGTCAAGAAGGGCGTCGACAGGTTCGCCGCCGAGCTCCTGCCGCCCGCCGTCGCCCACGCCCGCATCCGCGAGGCCGCGGCCCGCGCGCTCGACCGGGTGGCCGACTTCCGCCTCTGCGCCCCCGAGCCGCCGTTCACCCTCGGGGTCGAGTGGAACTCCACCGCCATCGCCGCAGGATGCGCGATCATCCCCGGGGTGACGGCGGCGGGCCCGCGGCACACGGAGTTCACCACCGACGACTTCTCGCAGATCATGGCCCTGCTGGGGATCTTCGCCATGATCGGCGGCCACGTCGCCTGCGGCAGCGGCGCGTACGGCTGACCCTTCCGACGCCCCCGATGTCCTTTCCGCCCTCCCTTCGCCCGAGGCTTCCCTCGATCCGGACAGCCTGCGACGCGCGATCCTCCTCGACCCGGCGACCCCTCCCGACCTCCCAGATCCCGCCATTCCCCTCGACCCGACGGTGCCCGATGTCCCCTGACGACCCCCATGAGTGACGAGACGGGCCCCGCGCGGCCCGACGCCGCCTCCGCCGCGGCGCCCCCCACCGCCAAGCTCCCCGCCGAGACCACCGCCGGGCCCGCGTCCGCCACGGGAGCGGGCCTGACGCGCAGGGCGCTGCTGGTCGGCGTGGGCGCGGCCGGGGGAGCCGGGGCCATGTTCGCGGCGATGGGCGCGCTCGGGCTCGCCCCGGAGTCCCAGGACAGGGACTTCACCCCCCCGCAGCGCTCCGACTTCTCCCTCACCGGCAGGGGAGCGGCCAAGGTGGTCGTCCTCGGCGCGGGCATCGCCGGGCTGACCTGCGCCTACGAGCTGGGCAAGGCCGGGTACGACTGCACGGTCCTGGAGGCGGCCGGCCGGGTGGGCGGCAGGAACCTCACGCTGCGCGCGGGCGACCGGCTGGACGAGCTGGGCGGCGAGACGCAGGTCGCGGCGTTCGAGGAGGGCGTCTACTTCAACGCGGGGGCCGCGCGGATCGCGGCCTGGATGGTCACCATGGACTACTGCCGCGAGCTGGGCGTCCCCGTCGAGATCTTCGTCAACAACAACGCCTCGGCGTACGTCTACACGCGCGGCATGACCGCCCCGGCCCGGGCGCGCGCGGCCCGGGCGGACCTGTACGGCTACGTCGGGGAGCTGCTGGCCAAGGCGAGCAACGCGGGCGCGCTGGATCGCCGTCTCACCGCGGACGACAGGGAGCGGCTGGAGGAGTTCCTGCGGCGTTTCGGCGACCTCGGCCCCGACCTCGCCTACCGGCGGGACTCCCGGCGGCGGGGGTTCGAGACCTACCCCGGGGTGGGCGAGGGCGTCTCCGTGGGCACGGCCTCCTCGCTGCGCGACGTGCTCGCCGCGGGCACCGGCAGGTACGTCACCATGGACTTCGGCTACGACCAGGTCATGCCCATGTTCCAGCCGGTGGGCGGCATGGACACGATCACCGGCGCGCTCGCCGACGCGGTCGGCCGCGACCGGATCAGGACGGGCACGCCGGTCACCGGGGTCAGGAGCCTGCCCGACGGTGTGGAGGTCACGCACCGGGACGGCGTCGTCCGCGCCGACTACTGCGTCGCGACCCTGCCGCCCCATCTGTTCGCGCGCCTGCCGCACAACCTCGGCACCCCGGTCACCGCCGCGCTCCGCACGCCCGTACCCGTCTCCGCCGGCAAGATCGGGCTGGAGTACGGGAGGCGCTGGTGGGAGATCGACGACCGCATCTACGGCGGTGCCAGCGAGACGGACCTGGACATCACCCACATCTGGTACCCCTCCTACGGCTTCCACTCCCGCGGCGGCCTGGTGGTCGGTTACTACAACGTCGAGGAGAACGCCGACGTGTACACCGGCCTGTCCCACCGCGAGCGACGCAACCGCGCACTCACCCAGGGCAAGAAGATCCACGGCGAGAAGTACCGTGCCGAGCTGCGCTCCAGCATCTCGATCGCCTGGAAGCGCCAGCCGTACATCGAGGGAGGTTGGGCGAGCTGGCCCTCCTTCGGGAGCGACTTCGCCCTGCTGCAGCGCCCGGCGGGCCGGGTCTACTTCGCCGGCGACTGGCTCTCGCACCTGACCGCCTGGCAGGCCGGTGCCATGGAGTCCGCGAGGAGGGCGGTCACCGATCTGCACCGCCGGGTGCTCCAGACGCCCTCCTGAGTGTCACCCCGCCGCCGTAAAGTCTCCGGTGCGAGAGAATCTCCAAAGGAATTCCTAGGGAGGCGAGACGGCGATGGCGATCGGGACGCTGGACTGGACGAGCGCCGCGGAGCGGCCGGACCTGCTGGCCGAGCCGGTGGCGCGGGCGATCGGCGGGCTCGGCGGGGGCGGTGAGCTCGGCGGGGTCGGCGGAGTCACCGTCGCCGAGATCGACCCGGAGCTGGCCGACACGGCGGCCTTCTGCGAGCGCTACGGCGTGGGCATGGGCGAGTCGGCCAACTGCGTGATCGTGGCGGCCCGGCGCGCGGGGGAGACCCGCTACGCGGCGTGCATGGTGCTCGCCACCACGAGGGCCGACGTCAACGGGGTGATCCGGCGCCACCTGGACGCGAGGAAGATCTCGTTCGCGCCGATGGACGACGCGGTCGCGCTGACCGGCATGGAGTACGGCGGGATCACCCCGCTCGGGCTGCCCGAGGACTGGCCGGTGCTCGTCGACGAGGCGGTGGCCGCCCACCCGGAGGTCGTGATCGGCAGCGGCGTCCGCCGTTCCAAGCTGGCCGTGTCCGGCTCCCTGCTGGCCGGATTGAAGACGGCGCAGGTTCTCCACCTGGCGAACTGAAGCGGAAATGAGATTAAGTGAGAGCGGGAATCGGGAAACCGTCGGGGTTCTGTGAACGTTATTCAGTCGGAAAATGTGGCCCGATGGTTCATCTCGTGGGCGAGGTCTAAGCCGATATGGTGCTTCATGCCATGAATCAGGACGACCGATTGGGCCCTTACCGGCTGCTGCGGCGGCTCGGCGAGGGCGGTATGGGCGTGGTCCATCTAGCCGTCGACCCGCAGGGCCGGCAGGTGGCGGTGAAGGTCCTCCGCGCCGAGGTGGCGGGCGACGACGTCGCGCGTCGCCGTCTTTCGCGCGAGGTCGAGACGATGCGCCGCGTGCGCAGCGAGTACATCGCGGAGGTCCTCGACGCCGACGTGACCGGCCACCGCCCCTACATCGTGACGCGCTACATCGCGGGCAGGCCGCTGGACGAGGTCGTCAAGCAGGACGGCCCGATGGAGCTGCCCGCGCTGCTGCGGGTCGCGTACGGGGTGGCGTCGGCGCTGGCCGCCGTCCACTCGGTCGGGGTGATCCACCGCGACCTGAAGCCCGGCAACGTCCTCATCCTGGACGGCGAGCCGGTCCTCATCGACTTCGGCATCGCGCAGGCCGTCGACGCCACCCGGCTCACCCAGACCGGCATGTTCATCGGCACCCCCGGCTACCTCGCCCCCGAGATCATCGAGGGGCACGAGGCCGGGCCCGAGGTCGACGTGCACGCCTGGGCGGGCACCCTGGTCTTCGCCGCCACCGGCCTGCCGCCCTTCGGCAAGGGCACGCTGGAGATGATCTTCTACAACATCACCGCGGGCAAGGCGAACGTCGACGCCGTCCCCCAGGCGCTCCAGCCGATCCTGCGGGCCGCGCTCCAGCGCGACCCGGCCAGGCGGCCCGCCGCCGCCGAGCTGGCGGCGCAGGTGGGACGCCTGCTTCCCGGCCCCGGCCCCGTCACCGGCAGGCCCCGGGTGCCCGACGAGATCGCCACGGTCGCGGAGTTCGACGACCCCGCCCCCGGCTCCCGCGGTCCCGGGGTCCCGGGTGCCTTCGGTGGCCCCGGTGGCCCGAATCCACGCCTCCCCGGACGCCAGGGCGCCGCGGTCGACGGGCCGGGCGACGTGCCGACCCCGGTGGCGTCACGCCCCGCGGTCCAGCAGCCCACCTCCTGGCCCCCCGCCCCCGTGGCCCAGCCCCAGGAATACGTCTCGCTGCTCGGCGAGGAGCAGCCCGACCCGTGGCCCACCCGCCGGGTGACGCCCGAGGAGCTGCGCCAGGCCGCGGCGGCCCAGCAGGCCGCGCACGACCTGCCCACCGGCATGCTCGCCCCCGAGGACGTCCCCACCCGGGCCCCGGGTCCCGTTCCCGGCCCGGTGCCGGGACCGTCCACCCCCGTCGGAGACCGGCAGGGGGCGCGGGCCGGCGACGACGGCGCCACGGCGCCGGTCTCCGACGGGGACATCCCCACCCAGCGGGTCCGCCCTCAGGACCTGCAGGAATACATCCGCCAGTACACCGACCAGCCGGGCCGGCCCGGTCAGCAGGCCCCGCTGGGTCAGCAGGGCCGGTCGCCGCAACCCGGCGGCCAGCCCCCGCCGCCGCCCTACCCGCAGCGGCAGGCCCCGTTCGACCAGCAGCGGACCCCGCACGTCCGCACCCCCGCACCGCCCCCCTACCCCTACCCGCACCCCCAGCCGCAGCAGCACGCCCAGCAGCCCCAGCAGCCCGTGCCCGCGGCGCTCCACCCCGGCCAGCGTCCGGGAAACGCGTTGCAGCGTTCCAAGGCGTACGGGGTGGCGAGCGTGCTGATGCTGGTCGTCATGACGGTCGCGGCGGTCGTCGCCCCGGTGATCGTCGCCGCGCTGGTGATCCCGGTGGCGATCCTGCTGCGCGCCGCCGACATCGCCCAGCCGGCGTTCAGCGCCAGAAGGGGCGCGGGCGAGGCGGCGGCCGACGTCTTCCGGGTGCTCGGCCGGCCGGCCGCGCTGCTGAAGTCGATCGGCATCACCGTCGCCCTCGTGCCGTACGCGCTGATCCTCGGCCTGCCGGTGACGCTCCTGCTCGCGGTGCTGGTCAGGAGCATGCCGGAGACCAACGCGCTGAGCTGGGGCGTGGCCGTCGCGCTCTGGACCGTCTGCGCCGGACCCGGCGTGGAGGGCCCCAGCCGCCAGATGCGACGTACGCTGGCATCACTGCTGCCGTCGCGCGGCGCGGCCATGATCGTCGCCGCGGGACTGGCGGTGGCGGCGGCGCTGATGGTCCTCCTGGCGATCGGCACCGTGGGAGACACAGCACGACGGGCGGTGTGGACGCCGGTCGACGTCGGAACGGTGGTGCACGAACTGAAGGACCTACGAAAGAAGGCGGCGTGATGACCGGGGACACGCGGGCGCCCGAGAGGCTGGGGCCGTACCGCCTGCTCAGGAAGATCGGCGAGGGCGGCATGGGAGTCGTCCACCTCGGGCTCGACGAGGACGGGCGCGAGGTGGCCGTCAAGGTCCTGCACCCGCACGTGGCCGCCGACCTCAAGGCACGCGACCGGCTCACCCGCGAGGTCGAGACCATGCGGCGGGTGCGCAGCCAGCACGTCGCCGAGGTGCTCGACGCCGAGCTGACGGCCAAGCAGCCCTACATCGTGACCCGGTTCGCCCCGGGGCGCACGCTGGAGGAGACCGTCCTGGAGGACGGCCCCCTCTCCGCCGACCAGATCATCCGGCTGGCGCAGGGCATGTGCGCGGCGCTGGTGGCCATCCACGCCGCCGACGTCATCCACCGCGACTTCAAGCCGTCCAACGTGATGATCGTCAACGGTGACCCGCTGGTCATCGACTTCGGCATCGCCCACCTGGTCAACGCGACCCGGCTCACCCAGACCGGCATGTTCGTCGGCACCCCCGGCTACCTCGCCCCGGAGATCATCCGCGACTCCGAGATCACCCAGGCGGCCGACGTGCACGCGCTGGCCTCGACGGTCTTCTTCGGCGCGACCGGCAAGCCGCCGTTCGGCACGGGCAGCTTCGAGGTCGTCTGCTTCAACATCATGGAGGGCCGGGCCAACATCGACCTGGCCCCCGCGTGGCTGCGGGGCTGGCTGCGCCGGGCCCTGGCCGTCGACCCCGCCGCCCGGCCGTCCGCGACAGAGCTGCACCGGATGGCCCGCGCCCTCGACCCGAGGGTGACGGCCTTCCAGGAGACGCCGCCCACCTCCGTCCTGGAGAGCGGCACGAAGGTCCTCGGCACCGACGGCACCAGGGTCCTGGACGGTCAGCCCACCTCCCCGTCGCAGTCCCGGTCCTCGCCGTCCGCCTCGCCCCCGCAGGCCCCGCCGCCCGCGCCGCCGCGGAACGGCACCCGCGCGCTGCCGCAGGACGGCACCTACTCCGACCTGCTCCCGCCGGTCGAGTACGCCAAGCCGGAGCGGCGCGAGCGCAGGCCCAGGCAGGAGCAGGGCCAGGGGTCCGCCGCGACGGCCCCGCCCCCGTACGTCCCGGCCTCCAAGCCGCCGCCCTACGTCCCCGCGCCGCCCTCGGCGCAGGCCAGGGCCGCGGCCCCGCCGCCCTTCGCCGACCAGCGGGTGGCCGGATATCCGGCGCCGCCGCCCACCGGCCAGGCGCGGCCCTACCCGCCGCCGGTCCAGGCGCGCCGTGAGGCCCCCACCCAGGACCGGCCCGCGCTCGCGCCCCGCACCCCTCCGCAGGAGCGCTACCGGGCCGCCCACCCGCTGGCCTCGGTGCTGTTGCTGACCATCCTGGTGGCGCTGGCCTGCATGCTGCCCGTGGTGGTGAGCGTGTTCGCGCTGGCCGCCGCGCTCTGCCTGCGGGTGGGCGAACACCTCTTCGGGGACCTGGCCCAGCGGCGCTCCATCCGGGGCAGCAGTGCCAGTGACCCCCTGCTCGCGGTGCTCGGCACCCCGTGGGCGCTGATCAGGTCCGCGTTCGGGACGCTGGTCACCGGGCTGCTGTCTGCCATGTTCGGCATGTGCGTGTGGGGATTCCTCGTCTACGCCGGAGACATGAACAAGAACCTCGCGGCCGCCTACGCCGCGGGTGCCTTCGTGGCCGGGCTGTTCGTGCTGCCCGGCGGCGGCAAGCCCCGCAAGGCCGTCGCCCGCGCGCTGAGCGGGGTCATCCGCAGCCCCGGCGCGGGCATGGTGACCACGATCGTGCTGGGCACGCTGGCGTTCTTCGCGGTGATGGCGGCGTTCAGCGTGGTCCCGTCCTTCTCCCCGTGGCGCGACCCGACCGACGTCGTCGACAGTCTCACGGCGCAGTGGCGCCAGTCGGCGAACGAGGGCGCGATGGGCGCGTTCGACCTCGTCGGCGGGCTCCTGGACAGCCTGATGAAGAGCCTCGGCCTCGGATTCCTGACGTTCTGGAAGTAACGGACCCGCCGGCGGGTCTTCACCGGTCGCCGACCGGTGCGCGATCGCCTTCTCTGCGGCACGATGGAGGGGACCCGCCGGAAGGAGTCGCATGGTTGCGCCGGACGGTGAACGTCTTGGCCCCTACCGCCTGCTGTCGAGACTGGGCGCCGGAGGTTTCGGCGAGGTCCACCTGGCGCTGGACCCCGAGGGGCGCACGGTGGCGGTCAAGATCCTGCATCCCCACGTCGCGGCCGACGAGACGGCCCTGACCAGGCTGGCCCGCGAGGTCGAGACCATGCGGCTGGTCCAGGGCCCGCGGGTCGCCGAGATCCTGGACGCCTCCCTGGAGGGGGCCCGCCCCTATCTGGTCACCCGTTACGTGCAGGGCCGCCCGCTCGGCGCGGTGGTCGCGGCCGACGGGCCGGTCGCCGGCGACGCTCTCGTACGGCTGGCGCACGGCCTGGCCGAGGCGGTGGCCACCGTGCACGCCGCCGGGGTGGTGCACCGCGACCTCAAGCCCGCCAACGTGATCCTGACCGACGGGGAGCCGGTCGTCATCGACTTCGGCATCGCCTCCGCGCTCGACTCGCCCTCGGTCACCGCCTCGGGGGCCGTGCTCGGCACGCCCGGCTACCTGGCGCCCGAGGTGCTGGAAGGCACCGAGGCCGGTGCCGAGGCCGACGTCTTCGCCTTCGGGGCGACGCTGGCGTACGCGTCCACCGGGCGGCACCCCTACGGCACCGGTCCGGCGTCGGCGATCGGCTACCGCGTCGTCCATCACCCTCCCGACCTCGACGGCGTTCCCGGATGGCTGGAGCCGACGCTCGGCAGGTGCCTGCTGCGCGACCCCGCCGCCCGGCCACGCGCCGACGCGCTGCCGGCATGGCTGGGCAGCGCCCCCGCCGCCCCCGCCGCCCCCGCCGACCCCGCCGGCCCCATCGCCCCCGCCGCCGGGCCGGCCGGGTACCGCCGCGACACCGCCGACGCCCGTAAGGCCGCCCGGGCCGAGGGCGCACGGCACCGGGCGGCCGCGTTCCGCGACCTCCCGCCGTTCCCGAGAGCGGACTCCCCGGATTCCGCGGCGTTCCCGGATCCCGCGGTGTCTCCCGATCCCGCGTTGTTCCCGGAACCCCGGCCTCCGGGCATCCGGGTGCCGAAGGCCAGGCCGTCCCGGGACACCGGGAACGACACCGGGAACACGGCGGGCACGGCGGACACCGGGATGCAGGATCTCGGCACCCGGGAGTGGCGGCCGGGGCAGCCGCGCCCGGCGACGGGCAGGCCCTCGCCGGAGGAGGCCCGCGCGCGCCGCAGGGTCGTCCTGCACCGCCGCTGGGTCGTCGGCACCGGCCTGCTCGTCTCCCTGATGGCCGCGACCGCGAGGGAGCCGCTGCCCGAGGTGGCGCTGCTGCTCCTGACCGGGTACGGCTCGGTGATGCTCGTCGACGCGGGCATCGCCCTGTTCGCCCGCCGGGACCGCGGGCGGATGGTCCTCGACCTGGCGGCCGGGGCCGGGGCCGTCGCGCTGGGGGCGGTCCTCAGCACGTTCTTCAGCACGCTCACCCTGGCGCTGGTGCTGGGCACCGTCGTCTTCGTCCTGGTCGCGATCCTGGTGGCCGGCTGAGCGGGCCTGGGGCGCGGGCGTGGCGCGGAACCCGCGCGCGAATACCGGAACATAGTTCGGTATGGTAGGGGTGGCGGCCCTCGGGGAAGGTTACGGCCGCTCGGCGTGGGCCGCGCAACCTGGCGGTTTGCACCTAAGCTACTGATGGGTAACATAATGACGGGGGGCCGGGACGGGCATGCACCGACCGGGCCACCCGCTGCCACACCGCCGGAGGGCACCTGGCAGTCTTGGCAGCGCGTGCACGTACCCCGCGTGCACGTACCGCATCCGGCGTCAACCGCAGCGACGCGGTGGCGCAGGCGAACACGGGAGGTCGGCCACCGGCCATGAACATCGTCGTCTGCGTGAAGCAGGTCCCCGACACGGCGACCGAGCGCAAGCTGAAGTCCGATGACAATACGCTCGACCGCGATGCCGCCGACGGCGTCATCAACGAGCTGTGCGAATACGCGGTCGAGGAGGCGCTGCGCCTGAAGGAGGCGCACGGCGGTGAGGTGACCGTCCTCACCATGGGCCCCGCCAAGGCGAGCGACACCATTCGCAAGGCCCTGGCCATGGGTGCCGACAAGGCCGTCCACCTGGTGGACGACGCACTGCACGGCTCGGACGCCCTGGGCACCTCCCACGCCCTGGCACAGACCCTCAAGAAGATCGGTTTCGATCTGGTCGTGCTCGGCTCGGAGTCGACGGACGCCCGCACCGGGGTCCTGGCCGCGATGCTGGCCGAGCGCCTCGGCGTACCGCAGCTCACCTTCGCCAGGAAGGTGCAGGTCAGCGATGGTGCCATCTCCATCGAGCGCGTCACCGACTACGGCTACGACAGGGTCGAGGCCTCGCTGCCCGCCGTCGTCTCCGTCGTGGAGAAGATCAACGACCCGCGCTACCCGTCCTTCAAGGGCATCATGGCCGCGAAGAAGAAGCCGGTCGAGAAGCTCGGCGTGGCCGACGCGGGGATCGACGCCTCCCAGGTGGGCCTGGCCAACTCCTGGAGCGAGGTCGCCGACTTCGCGATCGCCCCGCCGCGCGCGGCGGGCACGGTCGTCAAGGACGAGGGTGACGGTGGCGTCAAGGCCGCCGACTTCCTCGCGTCGAAGAAGTTCGTCTGAGAGCGGGGGTTAGCTGGAATGTCCGAGATTCTCGTTCTGGTCGAGCACGTCGAGGGCCAGGTCAAGAAGGTCACCCTTGAGCTGCTCACGCTCGCCAGGAAGCTGGGCGCCCCGTCGGCGGTCTGGACGGGCGCGGGCTACTCTCCCGAGGCCCAGGCCAGGCTGGCCGAGTACGGCGCGGAGAAGATCTACCTGGCCGACTCCGGCGAGGTCAGCGACTACGTCGTGGCGCCCAAGGCGGAGCTGCTCGCCCACCTCGTGACCGAGAGGTCGCCGATCGCGGTGCTCGTCGCCGCGACGGCCGAGGCCAAGGAGATCGCCGGCCGTCTCGCCATCAAGCTCGACGCCGGTGTGCTCACCGACGTCGTGGGCATCGAGGACGGCCTGGTCGCCGACCAGTCCATCTTCGGCGGCGGCATCAACGTCCGGTCGCGCGTGACCAAGGGCATCCCGATCGTCGCGGTGCGCCCCAACGCCACTCCGGTCGAGGCCGCCGCGGGCGCGGGCACCGAGGAGCACGTCACCTTCACCGTCTCCGACGCCGCCAAGGGCGCCAGGATCGTGGAGCGGGTCAAGGAGGAGAAGGGCGCGCGCCCGGAGCTCACCGAGGCCGCGATCGTGGTCTCCGGTGGCCGGGGCGTCGGCTCGGCCGAGAAGTTCTCGATCATCGAGGACCTGGCCGACTCGCTCGGCGCGGCCGTCGGCGCCTCCCGCGCCGCCACCGACGCCGGCTGGTACCCCCACCAGTTCCAGGTCGGCCAGACCGGCAAGACCGTCTCGCCGCAGCTGTACATCGCGGCGGGCATCTCCGGGGCCATCCAGCACCGGGCCGGCATGCAGACCGCCAAGACGATCGTCGCGATCAACAAGGACCCCGAGGCGCCGATCTTCGAGCTCGCCGACTACGGCGTCGTGGGCGACCTGCACCAGATCGTCCCGCAGCTGACCCAGGAGATCACCAAGCGCAAGTGACCGGCAGGTCACAGCGCATCACGGCGTATCGGGGGGTACGGGCACGGTGTGCCCGTACCCCCCTTGCCGGTTCGTGGGCCCGAGAGGGTTCAGGCCGCCATGGAGAGCTCGCGCCTGGCGGTGTCCAGCGGGACGGCGACCGTGCGGGAGCGGGGCAGGAACCACGCGACCACGGCGATCAGGACACCGAGCACCACCGCGATGCCGAGTCCCACCCTGAGCGTGACCAGATCGGAGAGGAAACCGATGATCACGGGGCCGAGCAGCAGTCCCGCGTAGCCCATCGCGCCGGTCTGGGCGATGGCCGGTCCGGGATCGCCGGTCGCGCCGCCCGCCAGGGACATGGCCATCGGCGAGACCGTCGCCACGGCCACCCCCACGAACAGCATGGCCGAGACGGCGATCGGCGCCGTGGGAGCCGTGAGGACCACGGTGAAGGTCGCGGCGGTGGCCAGGCCCGAGGCGACCATCATGCCGCGGGCGCCGAAGCGGGCCCGGACGCGGTCACCGGTGAGGCGCCCGGCCAGCATGCCCGCCTCGAAGATCGGGTAGCCCAGGGCGGCGAGCGCCTCCGGCGCGCCCAGCACGTTCCGCAGGTACAGGCCGTTCCAGTCGGCGATCGTACCCTCCACCATGAACGCGCAGAAGGCGATCACGCCGAGAAGGTAGACCACCGGGGGCATCCGGCGCCGTGCCGTGCTCCGGCCCTCGGCCGAGCGGCGGGAGACCCTCACCGGGTCGGGCAGGTAGGAGCGGCTGACGAGCACCGACACGGGGAGCGCGAGCAGGGCGACCAGGGTCAGGTGGACCGTGATCGAGAGTCCCGCCGCGATCGCCGCGGTGCCCAGCAGGCCCGCGGAGATCGCTCCCACGCACCAGCCGGCGTGCATGCCGTTCATCAGCGGGCGTCCGTAGGCGCGCTCGACCACCGATCCCTGCGCGTTCATCGCGACGTCCACCGCGCCGAACGTCAGGCCGAACAGGCCGCTCGCGGCCAGGGCCAGGGGGAACGACGGCGCCACCGCGAGCAGCGCCAGGGTGGTCGCGGTCAGGGGAGCCGCGACCCGCAGGATGCTCCGGCTGCCGAGGCGTGTCATCACCCCGCGCATCGACTGCATGGTGATGAGCGCTCCCAGCCCCCAGACGAGGAGGATGCCGCCCACCGATGCCTCGGACAGCCCGACCAGCACCGCGATGTGCGAGATCGTCTCGCTCCTGGCCATCACGATGGAGGCCTGGTCTCTCGTGACGAGGGACGAGATCAAGGCGGTCTCCGCC
>NZ_JBFAAE010000098.1:0-19392 GCF_040639575.1 Streptosporangium sp. NPDC023825
GGGTGGCCGGGGCGGCCGGTGGGCGGGGGGGCGTCTCGTGACCGTTCGAACGGTCACGAGACCACCCCTGAGCCGAACCCCCGCGAAGCCCCCAGGACCCGCCCGCGAACGGTCTCGGCCTCTTCACGGTCTGACGGTGACGGTCCTCGTCGGAGTCGGCTCCGGCCGCGCTGTCGTACCCGCCCGATCATCCGGACCGACGGTGACGGTCCTCGTCGGAGTCGGCTCCGGCCGCGCTGTCGTACCCGCCCGATCATCCGGACCGACGGTGACGGTCCTCGTCGGAGTCGGCCGCGGCGGTGCCGTCGCGACCGCTCGATCGTAGATCCCGATCTCCCAGCGCCCCGCCCGCCGTTCGAGTTCGGCGCTCACCCGTTCGACGACTCCGGGCCAGATCAACTCCGACATCCTGTACTTGCCGTCACACAGGCCCGCCTCCTTCCTGACCACCTTGCAGTCGTCGTACGAGTTCGGGCCGGCGCCGAGGGAATGGATCGGCATGTCACCGGGCAGCACCCAGATCTTGAGAGGCTGGGGCCGCTCCAACCAGTCGGAGGTCACCGACCTCTCGTCGTGGAAGTTGTCCACATCCCTCCCTCCGCATCTGCCGACCGAACCGCCCCCGCCGGCCTCCCGGATCACCACCACCGCCTTCGGATCGGCGCACACGACCCTGTACGAGGTGTAGAAGCTCAACGGCTGGAACACGACCGTCGCGTCGGCGGGCACGGTGGTGGAGCCGTACGACTTGATCAGAGGGGCGTCCAGGGCGTTCTTGGAGGGGAGAGCGGACAGTGGTGAGATCCTCGCCGCCGTCGGCGGCTCCTTCTTCGCCGGTTCCGCGTCCCTCCAGAGCCCCTGGACCGGGAAGGCCACGACGGCCAGGGCGGCCACCGCCAGCGCCGCGCCCGCCACGGCCCTGCGCCGCCTGATGCGACGGCCACGCCGTACGATCTCCCGCACGTCGGGGAGACCCTCGGAGACGTCCTCGGCCAGCGCCGCGCGCAACTCGTCCTCGGTGTGCATCATCGCTTCGCTCCCGTCGTCTGCATCTCCGAATGGACGCGAAGGCGTTTCAGCGCCCGGCCGAGCTGGGTCTTCACCGTGCCGAGGGAGCAGCCGAGCACGTCGGCGCACTGCGCGAGGGTGAGCTCCTCGAAGTAGTGCAGGACGATGACCGCGCGCTGCCGCCCCGACAGGCCGCCGATCGCCTCCCTGAGCACTTGGCGGCTGCCGACCTCGGCGGTGAAGTCCCGCGGGTCTGCGCGCTCGGGGAGGTGCTCGGCGGGAACCTCGTCGCGCCACTTCCTGCGCCACCAGGAGGCGTGGGTGTTGACGATGATCCGATGCACGTACGGGTCGGGATCGCCCTCGATCCGCCGCCACGCCACCCACGCCTTGGCCAGCGCCGTCTGCACGAGATCCTCGGCGGTCGCCCTGTTGCCCGTCAGCAGGTACGCCGTATGTCGGAGCCGCTCGTAACGCGTCGCCACGTAAGCGTCGAACCCGTCGTCCATTCACGATCTCCGTCCTGAGGTCTCACAGACATCTACTCGGCGGCGAGCCGGTTCGGACGACAGCGGGAGACGACGCGTAGCGGTTTCCCCCCGTTCCACGGAAGTTCCCCGTTCCACGGAAACGAGGCGCGGTCATCGGCGCGGTGCCCTCACCGGAGCCGGCCCTCGCGGGCGCGGATGACCGGCGGATCACCGTGCGCGGTGGAGATGCCGCGAGGCCGATATGGGACAGAGCGGGACCAAGGGCAGGAAGAGCGGGGTTCCAACTCGGGCCGCGCCACATAAAGTAGCGGGATGGTGATTCTGGACGGCGGCCTGGCCACCCATTTGGAGGAGCTGGGCGCGGACCTGCGAGACGACCTCTGGTCGGCGAAACTCCTGCTGGAGAACCCCTCCGTGATCCGGCAGGCGCATCTCGACTACTTCGCCGCGGGCGCCGAGGTGGCGATAACGGCGAGTTACCAGGCGAGCATCCCCGCGTTCGTACGGCGCGGCCTGAGCGCCGCCGAGGCCGAGGACCTCATCCTGCTCTCCGTGCACCTGGCCGCCCAGGCCAGGGACGCCCACGGCTCGGGCACCGTGGCCGCCAGCGTCGGCCCGTACGGCGCCTACCTGTCCAACGGTGCCGAGTACACCGGCGACTACGACCTCGACGAGGACGGCCTGACCGACTGGCACCGCGACCGCTGGCACATCCTGGCCGACAGCGAGGCCGACCTGATGGCCTGCGAGACCATCCCGTCCTACACCGAGGCCAGGGCGCTGAGGCGGCTGCTCGCCGAGACGCCGGAGATGCGGGCGTGGGTGAGCTTCTCCTGCCGCGACGGCGAGCACATCAACGACGGCACCCCGCTCAAGATGGCCGCCGGGTTGTTCACCGGGAACCCCCAGGTGATCGCGATCGGCGTCAACTGCACGGCACCGCGCCACGTGCTCAGCCTGATCTCGCAGATCAAGGGCAAGCCCACCATGGTGTACCCCAACTCCGGCGAGGTCTGGGACTCCGCGAACCGGCGCTGGCTCGGGCTGGCCGACCCGGTGGAGTTCGGGGAGGCCGCGGCCGGGTGGACCGCCGCGGGCTCCGCCTTCGTCGGCGGCTGCTGCCGTACCACTCCGGAGCACATCCGCCAGATCCGCACCCACCTCATGGGGCCGGGCACCCCGTGAGGCCCTGATCGGCCACCACCCCTCCCGTGCCTCCCGCGAACCCGGGATCCCCGGCCGCACACCTCCGGGGATCCCGCGGCGGGCATCCACTCACCCTCAGGCGGGAACCGTCCCGCCGAGCGCGTCCGCGGGCGGGATCCCGGCATCGGAGCGAGGCTCGTAGCGCTCCAGGTGCTGGGTGCGCCGGACCAGGGCGCGCAGGTCGGCGAGGGTTCCGGAGACGACCCCGTCGGCTCTGGCCTGGACCAGGACGTTGCCGATCGAGGTGGCCTCGACCGGCCCCGCGACCACGGGGAGGCCGCAGGCGTCGGCGGTGAGCCGGCACAGCAGCGCGTTGCGCGAGCCTCCCCCGACGATGTGGATCGTGTCCACCGCCTGGCCGGTGAGCCGCCGGGCGTCCTCGATCGCCGCCCGGTGGGCCAGCGCCAGGGAGTCGATCACGCAGCGGACGGTCTGGGCGCGGGTCTCCGGCACGGGCCTGCCGGTACGGCGGCAGAAGTCGGCGATGCGTCCTGGCATGTCGCCGGGCGGGTGGAAGATCGGGTCGTCGGCGTCCACGACCGACCGGAACGGCTCCTCCCCGGCGGCCTGCCTGAGCAGTTCCTCCAGGTCGACCCGTCCTCCCGGCGCCCCGGCAGGCGAGGCCCCGCCGACCGGCTCTTCGGGCGACCCGGTGGACGGCTCGGTGGACGCCTCGGTGGACGGCTCCGCGCCGGGCGGGGTCTCCGCCGGGGCGGCCTGCGCCTCCCAGGTGCGGATGCACTCCTGCAGCAGCCACAACCCGGTGACGTTGCGCAGGTAGCGCACGGTGCCGTCGATGCCCGCCTCGTTGGTGAAGTTGGCCCGCCGCCCCTCCTCACTGATCATGGGCTGGTCCAGCTCGACGCCGACCAGCGACCAGGTGCCGCAGGAGATGTAGGCGAACCGCTCGCTCTCCGCGGGGACCGCCGCCACCGCTGAGGCGGTGTCGTGGGAACCGACCGCGATGACCCGGGTGTCCGGGGAGAGCCCGAGCTCGCCCGCGACCTCCGGTGCCAGCGGGCCGATCACCTCGCCGGGACGCCGGATCGGCGGCAGGACCCTGGCCGCGGGGCCGAGGCCGGCCGTCAGCACGGTGTCCCACCGGCGCGTCCTGGCGTCGAGCAGCTGGGTGGTGGAGGCGTTGGTCAGCTCCGCGCCGACCTCCCCGGTCAGCCAGTACGCGATCAGGTCGGGAATGAGCAGCAACGTCGAGGCAGAGGCCAGCCGGGTCTCGGCGGCGAGCTGGTGGATGGTGTTGAACGGCTGGCGGGCGATGCCGGTGCGGGCGTACAGCTCCTCGAAGGGGACCCGGCTGGCCGTCTTCTCGGTGCGGGCGTCACGGTAGTGGACGGGATTGCCGAGCAGCGCGCCGTCCTCGTCCAGGAGCCCGTAGTCGACGGCCCAGGAGTCGATCCCGACGCCGTCGACGGGGCCCGCCGCGCGCAGGCCGTCCAGCACTCCCCGGTGGATCCGCAGGATGTCCCAGTACAGCGTGCCGCCGGCCCGGACGGGCACGTTCGCGAAACGGTGCACCTCGCGCAGTTCCAGGGTGTGCGGCCCGATCTCGGCGACGACCACCCGGCCGCTCGACGCGCCTAGGTCGACCGCGGCGTACCGCCCGGTCCGCCCGGCCGGCACGGTCCGGCCGGACTGCACGGACTGCGCCGGCTGCGCGGGTTGTTCGGACCGCGCGAGATGTCCGGCCTGTGCGAACCCTCCGGTCCCCGGTGCCGACTGCATGCGAGCCCCTCTCAGGAAACGGGAAATCAGGAAGCGGGAACGTCCCCGGCCCCCGCCTCGCGGGGCGGGAGCCGGGCGAGGAGAACCGGGGACCGGTGACCGGAGGTCAGCGCAGGAAGGCCGCCGCGACACCCGCGTCGACCGGGATGTGCAGCCCGGTGGTCTGGGTGAGCTGGGTCAGCTGGAAGACCGCCCCCGCGACGTGCTCGGGCAGCACCTCGCGCTTGAGCAGGGTGCGCTGCGCGTAGTACTCGCCCAGCTTCTCCTCCTCCACCCCGTACACCGCCGCCCGGTTGGCCCCCCACCCCGAGGCGAAGATGCCGGACCCGCGCACCACCCCGTCGGGGTTGACCCCGTTGACCCGGATCCCGTACCCGCCGAGCTCGGCCGCCAGCAGCCGCACCTGGTGCGCCTGGTCGGCCTTGGCCGCCCCGTAGGCCACGTTGTTCGGTCCGGCGAACACCGCGTTCTTGGAGGAGATGTACACGATCTCCCCTCCCATCCCCTGGGCGATCATCACCCGGGCGCTCTCCCGCGAGACCAGGAACGACCCGCGGGCCATCACGCCGTGCTGCAGGTCCCAGTCGGCCGCCGTGGTCTCCAGCAGCGAGCGCGACAGCGACAGGCCCGCGTTGTTGACGATCAGGTCCACGCCGCCGAACGCCAGTACCGCCGCCCGGAGCGCGGCGACCACCTGTGCCTCGTCGGTGACGTCCACCTCCACCGCGACCGCGACGTCCTCGGGCCGGTACGCCTTCGCGCCCAGCTCGGCGGCCACCTTGCGCGCGGCGCCGAGGTCGCGGTCGGCCACCACCACGCACGCCCCCTCGGCGGCGAGCCGGCGCGCGGTCGCCGCCCCGATGCCCGAGCCGCCGCCGGTCACCACGGCCACCCGCGTCGCCAGCGGGCGGGCGGGCGGCATCCGGCGCAGCTTGGCCTCCTCCAGCTCCCAGTACTCGATCCGGAACTTCTCGCTCTCCTCGATCGGCGCGTACGAGGAGAGCGCCTCGGCGCCGCGCATCACGTTGATCGCGTTGACGTAGAACTCCCCGGCCACCCGCGCGGTCTGCTTGTCCCTGCCGAAGGAGAACATGCCCACCCCCGGCACCAGGACGATCGCCGGGTCGGCCCCCCGCATCGCGGGCGAGCCCTCCACGGCGTGCCGCCGGTAGTAGGCCGCGTACTCCTCGCGGTAGCCGGCGTGCAGTTCCCGCAGCCGGGCGACCACGTCCTCGAGCGGCGCGCCGGCGGGCAGGTCCACCACCAGCGGGGCCACCTTGGTCCGCAGGAAGTGGTCGGGGCACGAGGTGCCCAGCGCGGCCAGCTCGGGGTGGCGCTCGCGCGACAGGAAGTCCAGCACCTCGCCGGTGGCGGTGTAGTGGCCGACCTGCGGGGCGTCGGTGGAGGCCAGCCCGCGCACCACGGGGAACAGCGCCGCCGCCCGCGCGGCCCGCGCCTCCTCGTCCAGCGGCTCGTACCCGGCGAGCACCGGCCCGAACGGCTCCGCCCTGCCGTGCTCGGCGATGTACGCCTCCGCGGTACGGATGATCTCCAGCGAGTTGGCCTCGCAGGCGGCCGAGGTGTCGCCCCAGGCGGTGATGCCGTGCCCGCCCAGGACGCACCCGATCGCCGACGGGTTGTCCTTCCTGATCGCCGCGATGTCCAGTCCCAGCTGGAAGCCGGGCCGCCGCCAGGGCACCCACACCACCCGGTCCCCGAAGATCCTCGCCGTCAGCGCCTCCCCGTCGGCGGCGGTGGCGATCGCGATCCCCGCGTCGGGGTGCAGGTGGTCCACGTGCGCGGCGTCCACCAGGCCGTGCATCGCGGTGTCGATCGAGGGCGCGGCGCCGCCCGTGCCGAAGGCGCAGAAGTCGAACGCCGCGACCATCTCGTCCTCGCGCTCGACCCCGGGGTACACCCCCGCCAGCGCCCGCAGCCGGTCCAGCCGCAGCACCGCCAGGCCGCGCTCGGCCAGGGTGCCCAGGTCTCCCCCGGACCCCTTGACCCACATCACCTCGGCCGGGGTGCCGGTCACGGGGTCGGCCGCCGTCCCCTTGGCCGAGGTGTTGCCCCCCGCGAAGTTCGTGTTCCGCGGATCGGCCCCCAGCGCGTGCGACCGCTGCAGCAGTTCCTCAACCGGCGACGTCATGGCACCTCTCCGCTCGCTCGTTCACCTGTCACCTCCGCGGGCGCCCGGCGAGGCCTTCGTGGGAGACCCGGGGGCGCGGCGAGGTGAGATTTTTTTAAAAACGTTTTAACGACGGTGAAAAAGCTATGTGACACGCATGACACTGTCAACGCCCGCACCCCGGATCGCGGTCCGGAAACCGTCAGGAGGGCCGAAAGTACCGGCACCGACTGGCGGACCACCGGTTGTTACGTTTTAATCAATACCCATGAGCTCGGTGAGCATAAAGGAAGTCGCGACACGGGCCGGGGTCTCCCCCGGCACGGTCTCCAACGTGCTCAACCGCCCGGAGAAGGTCGCCGAGGCCACCCGCGTCCGGGTCGAGGAGGCCATCCGCGACCTCGGGTTCGTCCGGCACGGCTCCGCCTCCAGCCTGCGGGCCGGGCACAGCCGCACCGTCGGCCTGTCGGTGATCGACATAGGCAACCCCTTCTTCACCGACGTGGCGGCGGGGGTCGAGGAGGTGGCCAGCGAGCGCGGGTACGCGGTGATCCTGGGCAACTCCTCGGGCGACCGGCTCAAGGAGGAGCGCAACCTGCTCGTCTTCGCCGAACAGCGGGTCCGCGGGGTGCTCATCACTCCCGCCGGGGCGAACCTGGCCAAGCTCGACCAGCTCAAGGAACGCGGCATCAGCGTGGTGCTGGTGGACCACCCCGCCGAACGCGCCGACCAGTGCTCGGTCGCGGTCAACGACATCACCGGCGGCTCGCTGGCGGTCTCCCACCTGCTGTCCACCGGCGCCGAGCGGATCGCCTACGTCACCGGCCCTCTCACCATCCGCCAGTGCGCCGACCGCCTGATCGGCGCGGAGCGGGCGCTGGCCGCGGCGGGCCGCGACCCCGGGGAGACGCTGGAGGAGATCGCGATGAGCGCGATGAACGCCAGGTCGGGGCAGCAGGCGGCGGAGAAGATGATCGCCGAGGGGCGACTGCCCGACGCCGTGTTCTGCGCGAACGACCTGCTCGCCCTGGGCATGCTGCGCGGGCTGCTCCAGGCGGGCGTGCGGGTCCCCCGGGACGTCTCCCTCATCGGCTACGACGACATCGACTTCGCCTCGGCGTCGACGGTCTCGCTCAGCTCCGTCCGGCAGCCGACCCACCGGCTCGGCCGGGTCGCCACCGAGCTACTGCTGGACGAGTGCGACAATCCCGAGTCGCACGCCCATCAGCAGATCATGTTCCAGCCCGAGCTGGTCATCCGCGAGTCGACCCTCTGAACCCGCCTCACCCGGTGGGCCCGTCCCCATCCGGGGAAGGGCGCCTGCGCGCCTCCTTGGCGGCCTGCCTGGCCGCCTCCTTCGCCTCCTTGGCGGCGCGGGCGGCCTCGACCTTGGCGCTCGCGGCGTACTTGTCGACGTACTCCTGACCCGAGAGCTCCATCAGCGCGTACATGATCTCGTCGGTGACGGCGCGCAGGACGAGGCGGTCCTCCTCCATCCCGTAGTAGCGGGTGAAGTCGAGCGGCTTGCCGAACTTCACCCCCGGGCGGATGCCCAGCTTGGGAAGGACGCTGCCCGGGGGCATCATCTCGAAGGTGTTGACCATCGCCCACGGGATGACCGGCACGCGCGACTCCAGCGCCAGGCGGGCCACACCGGTCTTGCCCTTGTAGAGGCGGCCGTCGTGGGAGCGGGTCCCCTCCGGGTAGATGGCGAGCACGTGCCCCTCGTCGAGGATGCGCCTGCCGGTGCGCAGGGCCGCCTCGCTGGCCTTGCCCCCGGAGCGGTCGATGGGGACGGTGCCGACACCGCTGAAGAAGGCCTTGCTCATCATTCCCTTGAGACCGCGGCCGGTGAAGTAGTCGGACTTGCCGAGGGAGATCACCTTGCGCCGCAGGAACAGCGCGCCGAAGAAGTGGTCGGCGAACGACAGGTGGTTTCCGGCCAGGATCACCGGCCCTTCCTTCGGCACGTTCCCCACGCCCTCCACCCAGGGACGGAAAATCAGATGGAGGAAGGGCGAGAGGATGGCCTTCACCACCCAGTAGAACACTCGATGCTCCTTCGGTTGACAGGCGTGGACCTGGAGTTATCCTCCCACTTCCCATCCCGGTCACCTACCCCACCGAACCACCCAAATCGACCTCTCGCAAAACACGTCCCAGTCGTGCGACGATCGGGCGAAACTTACTAGGAGCCGCGATGCCAGTCATGCCCGGTGCGGAGGCGTACCACCATGCGGGGGGACAGATCGGCGTCCTGCTCTGCCACGGATTCACCGGATCGCCGCAGTCGTTGCGCCCCTGGGGTGAATACCTGGCGGCGGCGGGCATGACGGTGGCGCTGCCGAGGCTGCCCGGCCACGGCACCACCTGGCGGGAGATGGCGCGCACCCGCTGGGAGGACTGGTACGCCGAGCTGGACAAGGCCCTGGCGGACCTGCGCGGCAGCTGCGCCGAGGTCTTCGTCATGGGCCTGTCGCTCGGCGGGTGCATGGCGCTGCGGCTGGCCGAGGTGCACGGTGACGGGATCAAGGGAGTGGTGGTCGTCAACCCGTCGATCGTCAACGACGCGCCGCTGCTCAGGCTGGCTCCCCTGCTCAAGTTCGTGGTCGCGTCGGTGCCCGGCGTCGCCGGGGACATCAAGAAGGAGGGAGCGGCCGAACTCGGCTACACGCGTACGCCGGTCAAGGCCGCGGCAACCCTCCTGCGGCTGTGGTCGTTGACCCGATCGGAGCTGGGTAAGATCACCCAGCCCGTCCTGGTTTTCCATAGTCCGCAGGATCATGTTGTGAAACCAGGGAGTGTGCGTATTCTGCGTGAGAGGCTGACCGGGGGGAATCTGAATGTGGTGGAACTCGCCGACAGCTATCACGTCGCGACGCTTGACAACGACGCTGATCGGATCTTTGCGGGGAGCCTGGAGTTCATCACCGCGAACGCGTCTGTACCCTTGCAGAGAGACTGATCGCGAGCGGGGGATGCGCGGTCTCCGGGAGAAAGTGATCGGCCGATGAACAACGGGCCCAGCTAGGTGACACCTCAAAGCGATGAGGACGAGGTCTGGCGTCAGATCGTCGCGTCCTTCAACGACACCGCCGAGCGTGACTCGGCGAATCAGCCGTGGCCGGACAGCGAGAACCTCCCGGCCGAGCCTCCGCGACGGGTGATCAAACAGTCGGACGAGGAGGACCTCCTGCGGGAGGACGACCCCGCGGACGACACCGAATCCGGTACGGAACAGTCCGGCGGCGAGGACGAAGAGGGGCACTACGTTCCCCCGCCCCCACCCCCACTGCCCAAGACCGACGCCACCACCAAGATCGCATGGCTGGCGCTGTTCGGCGGCCCCGCCTACCTGTTGCTGAGCGCCGCGCTCAACTGGAACCTGCAGGGGTGGATGCTCTTCACCGCGGTCGCCGCGTTCATCGGCGGTTTCGTGGCGCTGGTGGTCCGCATGGGCGACGGCCCGCCCAACGACTCCGGCTGGGACGACGGCGCCGTCATCTGAGCGGGGCGTCCGGTCACGGTCACCCCACCCGGGCGGGTCATCGGCCACGGTCGTCCGAGCGGGTCGTCCGGTCACGGCCGGCGGAACGTCGACGGAACAGGGTCGCGGCCGCGCTCGCCCGAGCGGGTCGTCCACGAGCGCCGGTCGCCCGGCTACGGCTTGGCGCGCTCCGAGGTGCCGAAGCGCTCGATCACGTCGGTGTACTTGCCGGAGGCGTCGACCACGTGGCCGACGGTCCACACGGTGCCGGTGCCCGGCAGGTAGGCCACCGACTGGAGCCGCACCGTCCGGGGGGCGGCGGTCTCCGGACCGCGCAGCGCCTTGACCGTGCGCCCGTCGTAGCGGAGCAGGAACGCCTCGCCGGGCCGCTCCAGGTCGACCCCGGAGATCCAGAAGTGACCCTTGCGGTCACCCGTCACCCCGTACAGGCGGACGTCACCGGCGGGGAGGGACACCCGGGACCACTTCTTGCCGTTCCACGACAGGACCAGCGGGACGATCCCGCCGGCCTCCCGGTAGACGCCGCCGACGGCGAGGGCCCGCTTGGGCCCGTCGAGGTGGACGTCGCGCAGATAGCCGCCGGCGATGTCGGGGGTCTTGAAGGTCTTCCAGCGCCCGCCGGACTGCTTCATGATCAACGGCTTGCCGCCGGTGTCGCCCACCGCCCACCCGTCGTTCTTGCCCGACAGCGCCACCCCGTACAGCGTGCCCCGGCCGGGAAGGTGGGTGAGCTTCCACTTCGAGCCGGTGCCGGTGACGACCATGGGCAGCTTGTCGCGGCGGCCGACGGCGACTACCCGGCCGGGAACGGCCGCCACCCCGCCCAGCCAGTCGCCCGAGTGCAGCTTGTCGACGATGACCCGGTCGAAGGACGCCCCGTCCCCCTTCGCCAGATAGGGGAGGCCGTCGTGCCCCTCGCCGACGGCCCACAGCTCGGTCGCCGACGCCGCGGCGACCGAACGCAGGGGCCCGGCACCGGTCGGGTCGTTGCGGATGCCGACCTCGTTCCAGGAGGAACCGTCCCAGTGGGTGATCGCGCCGCGGCTCTGCCAGACGTCCCAGACGCTCTGCTGGCCGACCGCCCACACGCTCGTGGCCGAGACTCCCGCCACGTCGGACAGCGATCCGTCACTGCTCAGGCCCGCGCTTACCGGAGCCTGCCATGCCTCGGCCGCGGGCGGGCTGACGGGATCGGCGTGGGCTGGGAACGTTTGCGGAGACAGCAGGAGCAGGCCTCCCGCGCAGAGAACCAGCGCACGCCGCGGAAGGCGACGGGTCATGTTTCAAATGGTACGGGGCTCGCGCGCTCCCCGTGTGCCGGTCTCCCCACTTGACCGGTGCCATCTGGAAAGACGGCCTGTCCTTGGTCATCGGAACGCCGGTCCTCCCGGTTCCCCCGGCTCTCCCGCCTCTCCCGGAAGGGGTGCTCCCACCTCCCCCGGAAGGCCCGGAGCGGGCTCCCCTCGCGCGGCGCCCGCGTGGTCGCCGGTGCCGGTGCCGGGGAATCTCACCGGGTCCGTACCGGGACCGGCGTCCGCGACGGGGTCCGGGGGCACCTCGCCCTCGGGGCGCGGGTGGTCCAGCTCGGCGACCACCGGCAGGTGGTCGGTGGCGGCCACCAGATCGGCGGGGTCGGCGTCGACCCCGCCGCAGGAGACCACGGAGAAACCCTCGACCGCGAAGATCGCGTCGATCCGCTTGTGCGGGCCCCTGGCGGGGAAGGTGAAGCCGTCGCCGCGCGGCGAGACCGGGTAGCAGTCGGTCAGCCGTTCGGCGAGGTGCCGCCAGCTCGGCTGGCCGGACTGCTCGTTGATGTCTCCCGCCAGCACCGGCAGCGCGCCGAACCGGTCGGCCACCTCCCGCAGGAGCCTCACCGCCTCGTCCGCGTGGCGGCGGCGGGCGGTCTCGTCGAGGTCCAGGTGGATGGATCCGACGGCTACCCGCCGCCCGCCCGCCTCCACCACGGCGATCGCGATGGCGCGCCGCTCCAGGGGGAAGAAGGACTCCAGGAGCCGGCCCTCCCCGTGCAGCAGCCGCACCCCGGGGCCGGTCAGCACGGCGACCCCACCCCTGCGGCGGCCCGCGGCCACGGCCAGCCCTCCGAAGGCGGCCAGCCGCCTTCGCCTGCGGCGCCAGCACAGGAACCGGGGCGCCTCCTGCACGCAGAGCACGTCGGCGCGGAGCGCGGCGATCACCCGCCCCAGCGCCGGGACGTCATCCTTCATGGAACGCACGTTGTAGCTGGCGATCCTGAGCACCACGGCCACCTCACTTCGCGACGCGTGCCGCGAGGATAGCCGCGCGCCGCCGGACGTACCAGCCGCCCGCTCCGATCGGCATGCTCACCGCCGGGCGTACCGGCCGCTCGCTCCGATCGGCATGCTCACCGCCGGACGTGCCGGCCACCTGCCGCCGTCGCCATGCGCGCCGCCGGACGTGCCGGCCACCTGCCCCGGTCGGTGTGCGGGCCGCCGGGTGTGCCGGCCGCCCGCCCCGTCGGTGTGCGGGCGGCCGTACGCGCCTGGGGCGGTCAGCGCCTGCGGGCGAGGTCCGCGGCGCCCACCAGACCCGCCGCCGCGCCGAGCTCGGCGCAGCGGATGTCGGCCAGCGGCCGGTGCCCCCGGCCGCTCAGATGGGTGTTGTAGAACTCGCGGGTCTCGTCGATCCACAGGTCGGCGGCACGCGAGACGCCGCCGCCGAGGACGAAGCAGCCCGGGTCGAGGACGGCGGCGAGGTCTGCCAGGCCCTGGCCGATCCAGCGGGCCATCGAGGAGAACGCGGCCAGCGCGGCCGGGTCGCCCTGCCGGGCGGCCTCGGTGATCTCCTGGCCTTCGATCTGGTCGGGCGTTCCTCCGGCGATCTCCAGGAGTTTGACGGCCTGGTCCGGCTCGGCCTCGGCGATCCTCCTGGCCTCGCTGACCAGGGCGTTCCCGCTGGCGTACTGCTCCCAGCAGCCGAGGTTGCCGCACCCGCACAGACGTCCGCCGGGGACCGCCTGCATGTGGCCGAGTTCGGCGCCCATGCCCCAGCGTCCCCGGTAGAGGGAGCCGTCGAACACGATGCCGCCACCGATGCCGGTGCCGACGGTCACGCACACCAGGTGGGTCTCGCCACGACCGGCACCGAACCTGGCCTCGCCCCACGCCATCGCGTTGGCGTCGTTCTCCACCACGACGGGAAGGCCGACCATGTCGGAGACCTTCTTCTGCAGGGGCTCCTCGCGCCAGGCGAGGTTGGGGGCGAACCGGACAATGGACCTGGTCTCGTCGACGAACCCGGCCGCGCCGAGGCCGACGGCCTCGATCTCCCGGCCCTTGGACAGCTCCAGGATCGCGTCACCGATCGTGTGGGCGACCTGGTCCGGATTCTCCGCCGGGGTGGGCCGCAGGAGATGCTCGACGATCTGGCCGTCCTCGTCCACGACTCCCGCCGCGACCTTCGTACCGCCAATGTCCACACCGATGGTCAGCGCCATTGTCCATTCATCCTCTCCCCCTGGGCTCACCCCAGGTCGATGTGCTCCACGGGGGTGTCTCCTCGCTCGCGCTCCCGTTCCCGCTGCGCGGGAGCGGGCTTGCCGAGTCCGTCGACGGCCGACTTGAAGGCGGCGAACAGCTCGGTGCCCGCCTGCATGAGGTGATCGGTGACGGCACCGCCACCGCCCGACTCGCGCTGCGCGGCCATCGCGCGGCAGACGGGGCAGGCCCGGCAGATGTACTCCTCATGCTCCGAGACCGCCTCCTCCCACACGTCCCGCTCTCTTCTGCGGCCACCACCGGAGAACGCGCCGCCGACCCCGGTCATCGTGCCCTTGATCAGGTTCTTGCGCAGTTCCCTGGTCGCTTTCTGCTGCAGCGTGTCGAAGAGCTTGAACGCCTCCTCGGCGGCGGTGCCCAGCGGGTCCTTGCCGCTCTGGGGCCGCTCGTCACGCGCCCGCTCGTCCCGTGCCCGTTCCTGCTTCCCGGCCGCGCCGTCCTTCTCGCGCTCCACGGACCCGGCGCGGTCGCCGGGCCGGGCCCACGGGGTCCAGCCGGCCCGTTCCTCCTGCCTGGCCCGCCTGGCGCGCTCCTCGAACCACTCGGCGCGCGCGTCGCGATCGGCCTGCGCCGAACCCGAGGTCCGCTCGGTACGCGCCGCCTGCTCGGAGCCCGGGACCTGCTCAGGGTCCGGGCTCGGGTCCCGCTCGGAAGGCGCGGCCTCGGCCACGGCCTCCACCTCGACCACCTCCAGGCGCGCGACCTTCTCGACGCGCCCGCCCCGCACGGGCTTCCCGGCGTTCTCCGGCCGCTCGGCGGCCTCGGCCCGCACGACGGACTCGACGGACTCGACGGACTCGACGGACTCGGACGATCCGGTGCGCCCGCCCTTCGGGGACCTCCCGGCCGGGTCCGCGCCCCGCCCCTTCTGGGGCGTCTTTCCCGCGCGCCGGCCCTTCTGGGCCTTGCCGGTGCCCTCTGGACCCTCGGTGCTTCCGGCGGTCCCGGCGATCCCGGTGTTCTCCGTGCTCTCGACGCCGGCGGCCTCGGCCGGCGGCGTCGCGGCGCCGGCGGCCTTCCGTGGCTTCCTCGGCGCGCGCGGCTTCGGGGTCTTCTCTGCGTCGTTCGTGTTATCGGTCATCAGGCCCTCCCGATTCGAACCGTACCCGGAGAAACCCGTCTCGGAGCGCGGCGTCCCGCACCGACCTGCGAGCCAGCGCGGCGGGCAGGGCCAGGACCCGGCGGTAGGAACCGGCGTTGACGATCAGCTCGTCGCCCTTGCGCGCCAGATCCACCTCGTCCTTGTCCGCGAGCGGCAGGGCCAGGATCAGCTCGCCCTCGGCGGTGATCCGCAGCGGCGGGTCGACGGAGGGCGGGGCGAAGGGATCGCCCTCTCCGTACATGGCCTCGGCGACGGCGGCGAGGGCGTCGAGGCCGACGGGCTCGGCCTCGAGGTACGGCACGGTGTGCACGGGCAGCGGCGCGAAGGACTCCTCGACCTCGGCCAGGTGCCGGGCCTGGGCCCGCACCCATTTCCGCCGCCACGGATCGGCGCCCCCGGAGGGGAAGACACGATTGGCGATCACCGCGTCCACCCGGTAGCCGTACAGGCTGAGGGAGGTGAGCGTGCGCCGGGCCTCGGCGAGCACGACGGCCTCGGGGGTGAGCACCAGCCGGACGCTCGCCCCGGGTCCGGTGAGCAGCTCGCGCACCTCCATCAGGCCCCGGTGGAGCCGCTCGCCCGCGCCGATCACGTGGTCCTCCGGCATGCTGACCTGCGCCAGGCGGCGGACCAGCGGGGAGATGGTGCTCAGCAGCCGCCTGCCGATGGGCAGCAGCCGGTTCACGTGCCAGTCGAGGGCCTCGGGCAGGGCGAGCAGCCGGAGCGTCTCGGCGGTCGGGGCGCAGTCGATGACGATGACGTCCCACAGCCCGGTGCGCGCCTGCTCGCGCAGCTCCAGCAGCGCGATGACCTCCTCGGCGCCGGGCAGCACCGTGATCTCCTCGGCGGTCACCTCGTCGAGGCCGAGCTCGGCGAAGACGCCCCTGGCGTAGTCGCGCAGCTCGCCCCACTGGCGTTCCAGCGCCCTTTGGGTATCGACCTGGTGGAGGGAGAGGCCGGGCGCGATCTCCGTGGGCTCCCCGCCGGCCCGCACGCCGAGGGCGTCGGCCAGCGAGTGGGCGGTGTCGGTGGAGACCACCAGGGTCTTCAGCCCGGACCGGGCGGCGAGCGTGGCCGTGGCGGCGGCGGCGGTCGTCTTGCCGACGCCGCCCTTTCCGGTGAAGAGCAGGACCCTGCTCACGCCGCCTCCCCGCGGGACGGCGCGGGGCTCCGCTCCGCGACCGCGCCGTGCCGCGCGCCCCGCTCCCTCATGGGGTCTCGACGCGCTTCTTCAGCCCCTTCAGGGCGGTGTCGATGATGACCTTCTCCGCCTTCCGCTTGATCATGCCGATCATCGGCACCTTGAGGTCGACGGCGAGCTCGTACGTCACCTCGGTGCCGCTGCCCGCGTCGGCGAGACGATAACTCCCGGTGAGCCCGGAGACCATCTTCCCCGCCTCGGCGACGCTCCAGCCGACGGACTCGTCGTCGTGCCAGGTGTAGCGGAGGGTGTACTCGTCGCTGATCACGCCCGCGTCGAGAACGAACCGGACCGTTTCCGGCCGGCCGTCCTCCCCCGTGGAGAGAACGCGCGCGGCCTTCACCTGCCCGGCCCACTCCGGGTACGAGGGGAAGTCGGCGATGACCGTCATGATGGTCGACCGGTCCGCGCCGATCGTGATGCTGGAGGTGGTGCGATCAGCCATGGGGCAACCGTACTGCTTCACGATCGTCCGCGTACGCCCGGCGGGGCCGGGCGCGGCCACCGCGCGGTCACCACTCCAGGACGTAGGGGACACCTCTGTTCCGGAAGTGCCCCACGTTGAGGCATTCGGTCCTGCCGACCCGGGTGCGGGCGGCGAGGGGCTGGTGCACGTGGCCGAAGAGGGCGTAGCGCGGCTGGGTCCGCCTGATCGCCTCCAGGGTGGCCTCGCTGCCCCGCTCGAAGCGCCGGGCGACCACGTCGTAGAGCAGTTCGGGGATCGCGGGAGGAATGTGGCAGCAGAGCACGTCGACCTCTCCGACGGCCTCGACCTTACGGGCGAACTCCTCGTCGTCGATCTCGTGCGGCGTCCGGTACTGGGTGCGCAGGCCGCCCCCGACGAAGCCGAAGCGAAGACCGCCGATCTCCACGGTCTCGCCGTCGAGCACGTGGTGGCCCTCCCGGACGTACTCGGGCCAGTAGACCGGCAGGTCCACGTTGCCGTAGGTGAGGTACGCGGGAGTCGGCATCGCGGCGAAGATCTCGCCGTACTGCCGCCGGACGGAGCGCTCGATGTGGTCGCGCGGGTCGCCCTCCAGCGAGGCCCACAGCGCGGACGACATCGCCCGGGCCTCGTCGAACCGCTTGGCCGTCCGCAGCGCGATGAACTCCCCCGCCCGCTCGGCCCCGAAGAGCTCGGCGAAGATGCCCTGGGAGTGGTCCTCGTAGTCGACGAACAGGATCAGGTCGCCCAGGCAGATCAACGCGTCGGCACCGTCTCCCGCGCGGGCCAGCGCGTCGGCTCTTCCGTGCACATCGCTGACGACATGAACCCGCATGCCGGACATCCTAACTACCAATGAATACGGCCATATGTGACGAACCCAACGAGGCGGGAGCGCGAGGGGACACACGGCGCGGCCGACGGTCCGGCGCGACGGTAGTTGCTACGTTGAAATACCTCTTCATAACGCCTGGGTGACGAATTTACTCATGCGTAACTTATCGCGATAACTTCCAGGCAGCCCATCGATCGTGCGTCTCCAGGAGTGACCCGTGCGCGAGTACAGCGTCCCCGTGCTGGTGGATGTCCCCGCCTCCGCCAACCTCACCGACACGGTGTTCCGGCGTGCCGAGGAGGAGCCCGACGTCGTCGCCCTGCGGCGCAAGGTCGGCGACGACTGGACGGCGGTCACCGCCAGGGAGTTCCGCGACCAGGTCGCCGGGGTGGCCAAGGGCCTGATCGCGTCGGGGGTGGAGCCCGGCGACCGGGTGGCCCTGATGTCGCGCACCCGCTACGAGTGGACCGTGATCGACTACGCGATCTGGACCGCCGGGGCGGTCGGCGTGCCGATCTACGAGTCCTCCTCGGCCGACCAGGTCGCCTGGATCATCTCCGACAGCGGCGCGAAGGCCGTGTTCGCCGAGCTGGAGTCGCACGAGGAGACCATCCGCGAGGACGCGGCCGGGCTGCCGGGCCTCAAGAACATCTGGCGCATCGAGAGCGGCGCCCTGGACGAGCTCACCACGCTCGGCGCCGAGGTCCCCGACGGCACGCTCGCCGAGCGCAGGACCGGGCGCGGCATCGCCGACCTGGCGACCATCGTCTACACCTCGGGCACCACCGGCAGGCCCAAGGGCTGCAGCCTGACACATGACAACCTGTTGTTCACCGCCAGGAACGTCGCGCAAGGACCGCTGGAGCGCCTGTTCGTCGTGGACGGCAGGGCGGCGCTGCTCTTCCTGCCGCTCGCGCACGTCTTCGCCCGCATCATCGAGATCGTGCTGATCGAGACCGGCACGATCCTCGCGCACACCCCCAACATGAAGAACGTCGCCCCCGACCTGCAGGCCTTCAAGCCCACGTTCCTGCTGGGCGTGCCCCGCGTGTTCGAGAAGGTCTACAACGGCGCCGAGCAGAAGGCGGCCGCCGAGGGCAAGGGGAGGATCTTCCACGCCGCGGCCGACACCGCCGTCGCCTGGAGCAGGGCGGAGTCGGCGGGCGGCGCCGGACTGGGCCTTCGGCTCAAGCACGCCCTGTTCGACAAGCTGGTCTACGGCAAGATCCGTGCCGCGACCGGAGGCAGGCTGACGACGGCGGTGTCCGGCGGTTCCGCCCTCGGCGAGCGGCTCGGCCACTTCTTCCGCGGCGTGGGCATCGAGACCCTGGAGGGCTGGGGCCTCACCGAGACCTCCGCGCCGTCCTCGGTCAACATGCCGGGGGCCAACAAGATCGGCACCGTCGGCAAGCCGTTCCCCGGCGTCACCATCGGCATCGGCGAGGACGGCGAGGTGCTCGTCAAGGGCCGCCACGTCTTCCAGGGCTACTGGAACAACGACGAGGCCACCGCCGAGGCGATCGACGCGGACGGCTGGTTCCACACCGGCGACATCGGCGAGCTCGACAATGACGGCTACCTCCGCATCACCGGGCGCAAGAAGGAGATCATCGTCACCGCCGCGGGCAAGAACGTCGCCCCGGCCCCGATGGAGGACCACATCCGCGCCCACCCGCTGATCAGCCAGGCGATGGTGGTCGGAGACGACAGGCCGTTCGTCGCGGCGCTCGTCACGCTCGACGTCGAGGCCCTGGAGCAGTGGAAGGCCGCCAACGGCAAGGCGGGGGCGGACCTCACCGAGCTCAGCTCCGACCCGGCGATCGTCGCCGAGGTGCAGAAGGCGGTGGACGGCGCCAACAGGTTCGTCTCCAAGGCCGAGCAGATCAAGAAGTTCACCGTCCTCGACATCGACATCAGCGAGGAGAGCGGGCACCTCACCCCGACCCTGAAGATCAAGCGCAACATCGTGATGCGCGACTTCGCCAAGCAGGTCGACTCCCTCTATAGCTAGTAGTGCTTTGTCGGGTCAGCGGTGCGGTGGTTCGGTGCGGGCGTGACCTCAGCCCTCACCTGGCCGCTGACCGCTCCCTACTCCTCAGACGGCGGCAGGAAGGCGGGAACACGTGGCGTGGGCCGGTTACGAGCTGGAGTTCGAGGACACCTTCGAGGCCGACCGCCTCGACGAGGATCGC
>NZ_JBFAAE010000099.1:0-19250 GCF_040639575.1 Streptosporangium sp. NPDC023825
CACCACCACGAGGTCTGACACCCAGACCTCGTGGTCGTCCACGGCCACGAGGTCCGACACCCGTCAGAGGAGCTTCGCGACGGCGTCCGTGGTCTCCGCCCAGACCCGGGGGAACTCCTCCCACGCGCGCGCGGCCCCGGCCCGTTCCACGCCGGTCAGCACGCCGTAGGTGAACGTGTCCTCCCCGGCCAGGCGGGCGTTCGCGGCCTCGGCCGCGAGCCGCTCCTGCGCGACGACGCCGTCCATGTGGGTGCCCAGCACCTCCTGCACGTCCTCCGCCCGCGCGGCCAGCTTCTTCATGCCGAGCACCTCGGCGGTGTAGCGGGCCCGCTTGGCCGCCTTACGCACGTCGTGCATGGCGACCTCGCGCTCGGACTCGTTCTCGATGGCCTGGGCGGTGTCGTAGGCCCTGGTGACCCGGCGCCAGCTCTTGGCGGCGACGGTGTCCAGGGTGTCGGCGGGCTTCTGCGCGGCCTTGGTGAGCACCGGGGTGCCGGTCAGGTCGTCGAGGGCGTCGAGCAGGGCGAAGTAGCGCTCCCCGCCGAGGGTGTCCCTGATCCTGTCGAGAGCCTCGTGCTCGTCGTCCAGCAGGTCGGAGCTGAGGCGCGCCCTGACCGGGCCCACGATCAGCCCGTCGTCCAGGCTGTCGAGCCTGCGGGCGAACCGCTCCCGGACGACCTCCAGGTCACGCGCCTCGCCGAGGACCGTGCCGAGCCACTTGAGCTCCTCCTGGAGGTTCTCGGTCCCCTCGACGACCGTCCTGAACGACTTCAGCGCGCTGCGGAGCCGCCGGGCGGCGACGCGCATCTGGTGGACGGCGTCCTCCTCCGCCTTCCTGACCCGGGGGTCCTGCGCGAGCAGCGCGCCGGCCTGGGAGGCGAGGTAGCCGACGACGACCTCGCCCGCCGACCCCGGAGCGGTCTCGGCGCGCGGATGCTCCGAGACCGCTCCGGCGCCGCCGAGCAGGCGCGCGAGCTTGCTGGCCGCGTCGGCGGGGGTGGCCCCGGCCTTGCCCAGCCGCTTGCCGACCTTCTTCAGCAGTTTCTCGTCGCCCTCGATCAGCTCCGCCTCGACCTCGCGCCAGCGCTCGACATGAGGTTCCTCGCCGAACACGGTGCCCTTGACCCGGTCGTCGGCGATCTCGACCAGCCTCACCCCCGCGCCGTTGACCAGGGTGGTGACGGCGCGGCGGGTGTCCAGCTCGGCGATGGGCGCGAGCGGGGCGCCCCGGGTGTAGGCGAGCACCAGGTCCGCCAGCTCGGCGGGGACGATCTTGGCGCTCCGGGTCAGCGGTTGGGTGATCTCCTGCCGTACGCCCTTGGCCTTGGGAAGTTTGAGGTGCCAGCCCGGATCGGTGCCGCCCCTGCGCCTGCGCAGGGTGATCCCCCGCGCGGCGAGTCTCAGATCGGGCGTGTCGAAGTAAAGAGCGACCAGCTGGTGGGTCTTCGGGCCCACGACCTCCGTCGAGCCGGGAAGGCCCGTGAGGTCCGGCAGCTGGTAGTCCACCGGCACGTCGAACTTGTCCTCGATCTCTATTCCCACAGGTCATCCCCAGATTTGCCCAGATTTCCACCATGTCTTCGCAGTGTTTATTGATGCCCTGTTATACGTCCGGGAACCCCGTCCTGTCGCCTTCGAGGCCGCCGGGACGACGGCGCCGCCGTCCGCCCGGCCGGGGGCGGGGTCATGAGGGTGTCCGGGCCTGGCCGGCCGGACGCGCGGGTGAGGTGACCGCCTCCCGGCGCGCTCGGGTCACGGAGGCGACGTGGCCGCCTCCCGCCGACCGGGTCACGGGGCGGGGATCACGTTCTCCGGGTGCCGCAGGCGTACGGGGGTGAAGAGGGCGGCCACCGCGATCAGCAGGCAGCAGACGCCCGCGAGGACGAAGACCGGGGTGGCGCCGAAGCGGGCCGCGCCCCAGGTGAGGGCGGCGGCGCCGACGGGCCCCATGGAGAAGTGGATGGTCCAGAACGCCGAGGTGACCCGCCCGAGCAGATGGTCCGGGGTCACCTGCTGGCGCAGGGACATGGAGCAGATCCCCGCGACGCTCACGCAGCCGAGGTAGAGGGCCACGATGACGGCCATCCCCCAGACGGAACCCGCGAATCCGGCACCGACGATCGCGAGTCCGGCCACGGCGTGCGCGCCGATCCACGCGGGGCCGAAGCCCGCACGCGCGCGCAGGCGCGCGACCAGGAGGGAGCCGATCACCGTGCCGACCGCGGCGATGCCGAGGACCACCCCGACGGCGGAGTCGGGCTGCCCCAGATCGCCCTTGAGCCGGTAGATCACGAGGTCGGTCAGCCCGAGCGTCAGGAAGACGAAGAACGACAGCAGGACGGTCAGCACGCGCAGCACCGGATGGCGCCACAGGAACACCGCCCCGGCCAGGAGCTCGCGCCACGGCCGCTCCCGTACGGCGAGCACCGCGGGGCCGCCGGTGTCCCGGGGGATGCGGATCAGACAGACCCCGATCGCGGACACCGCGAAGCTCGCGGCGTTGATGCCGATCGCGGCGGTCAGGCCGAATTTTCCGGCCACCACCCCGGCCAGCATCGGGCCGAGGATCCCCGCCGCGGCGGCGGTCGCGTAGAGCTTGCCGTTGGCGTCGGTGACGCGCCCGCCGCCGACGAGGTTGCGCACCGCGGTCACGTAGGTGACCTGGAAGACCATGCCGACGGCCTCGGCCAGCGGCAGCACCACGTAGAGCAGCCAGATCCGCGGTCCCGTCGTCCAGGCGAGCGGGATCAGCGCGTACAGGACGAGCCTGGCGAGGTCGCAGACGATGAGCAGCGTGCGCCGGTCGAACCGGTCGACGAGAACCCCGGCGAACACTCCGGCGACGACCGAGGCCACGCCCGAGACACCGGTCAGCAGGCCCATCTGCGCGACGGATCCCGTCACGTTCAGGATGAGCAGGGGAACGGCGATGAGGGCGAACGAGTCACCGGCCACCGAAAGGGTCTGCGCGCCCCAGAATATGCCGAAGGAACGATCCCGCCACAGAGGGCGTGGCGCTTCCGGCCTGGAACCCTCTGTTTCCTCCACCGGCCCCCTGACACCCGTCCGGCACATCGCCGCGTCACGTCCCGCAGCCGGTCACGACCGCGTCCTCACGGCCCCGCCCCGGCAGCCCGCGGACCGGCCCACGTCCACCGAACCACGCCGGCCACAACCGGATCAAGAAACTTTCCGGTTGTGGCCGGACGAGAACATCTGCGGCCCGGACGGCGCTCACCTCCGGGCGACCACGAAGACCCTGCGGAAGGGGAAGACCGTGCCGTGCGGTCCGCGCGGGTAGGCCTCGCGGAGCGGGGCGGCGCAGTCGGCGAGGAAGGCTTCGGCCTCGGCGGGATCCAGGCGGTCGAGCACGGGGCGCAGGGCGGTGCCGGTGATCCAGGTGAGCACGGCGTCGTCGCCGGGGAGGACGTGCAGGTAGGTGGTCTCCCACGCGTCCACCCGGCAGCCCAGGCCTGTGAGCAGGTCGAGGTAGGCGGCCGGGTCGTCGACCGGGGAGGGACGGACCAGGTCGCCCAGCCGGTCGCGCCACGTCGTCCGGCACAGCTCGCGGACCAGGGCGTGGCTGGGGGCGTCGAAGTTGCCGGGGACCTGGAAGGCGAGCCAGCCGCCGGGGGCGAGGGCCTCCACCCAGCGCGGCAGCAGCTCGCGGTGCTCGGGCACCCACTGCAGGACGGCGTTGGACACGATCACGTCGACCGGGTGCGCGGGGCGCCACCGCGTGACGTCGTCGACGGAGAAGGTCAGCGAGCCGCCCGCGGGGGCCTTCTCGATCATGGCGGGCGAGGAGTCGAACCCGTGGACGCGGGCGCCGGGCCACCGCCTGGCGAGCTCGGCGGTCAGCTCGCCGGTGCCGCAGCCCGCGTCGACCACGTGGCCGGGGCGCTCCGCGGCTATCCTGGAAACAAGATCGAAGAACGGCCGCGAGCGCTCGCCGGCGTAGCGGCCGTAGATCACCGGGTCCCACATATCTCTTGACATCAAGACAATTGATATCCGGCAAGATATCTCGATGTCAAGACAGATAGACTCGCGGCATGACCCTGCACCACGCGGACCATGAGTCCGGGCGTCCGTCCGCCGCGAAGGACGAGACCGTCACGGCCGGCGCGCTCGACAGGGACCCCGACGGGGACGAGGTCGACCTGCTGGTCGCCGCCTGGCGCCAGGAACGTCCCGATCTCGACGTGGAGCCGCTCCAGGTGCTCAGCCGGGTCTCCCGGCTCGCCCGCCACCTCGACCGCGCCCGCCGGGCCTCCTTCGCCGAGCACGGCCTGGAGACCTGGGAGTTCGACGTGCTCACCGCCCTGCGCCGAGCCGGGGAGCCGTACGAGATGAGCCCGGGAGCCCTGCTCCGCGCGACGCTGGTGACCTCCGGGACGATGACCAACCGGATCGACCGGCTGGCCGCGGCCGGGCTGGTCAGGCGGCGCCCCGACCCCGAGGACCGGCGCGGCGTCCTGGTCTCGCTGACCGACGCCGGGCGGACGCGCGTGGACGGCGCCTTCGCCGACCTGCTGCGCCGCGAGCGCGAGCTCCTGTCCGGCCTGGGAAAACGCGAACAGCAGGCCCTTTCGAGCCTGCTGCGCACGTTGCTCGTCCCTTTCGACACCACCGACACCGGAGTGCGCTGACCCTTCGTACCCCCCGAGGAAGATCCAAACGTGGATCTTCCTCGATCTGAGACGAGTTCGGCCTATTCCCCCAGGCGGTCGGCGAGCTCCAGCCACTCGCTCTCGATCGACTCCTTCTCCGCGAGGATCTCCTTCAGCTGCGCGTCGAGCGAGGCCAGCCGCTCGTAGTCGGCGGCGGCGTCGGCCATGGACGCGTGCAGCTTCGCCTCCCGGCCACTCAGCTTGTCGAGCTGGCGCTCCATCCGGGAGAGCTCCTTGCGGAGGTCGCGCTCGTCCTTGGCGGACAGGCCGGGAGCCGTCTCCTTCGCGCCGGTGGACGAGGTCGCCGAGGCCGTGCCGGACACCGCGCCGGACGCCGCCCGCGCGGACAGGGCCGCCCCCGAGGCGCGCCGGGCCAGGTATTCGTCCACCCCGCCGGGGAGCATCGACAGCTTGCGGTCGCCGAGCAGGGCGACGGTCCTGTCGGTGACCCGCTCCAGGAAGTAGCGGTCGTGGCTGACCAGGATCAGCGTGCCGGGCCAGCCGTCGAGCAGGTCCTCCAGCTCGTTGAGCGTCTCGATGTCGAGGTCGTTGGTCGGCTCGTCGAGCAGCAGCACGTTGGGGTCGTCCATGAGGAGGCGGAGCAGCTGCAGGCGGCGCCGCTCGCCGCCGGACAGGTCGCCGACGACCTTCCACTGCGCGTCGCCCTTGAAGCCGAGGCGCTCCAGCAGCTGGGAGGCCGTCCACTCCTTCTTGCCGACCTGGATGAACTTGCGGACCTCCTCGACGGTCTCCAGCACCCGGCGCTCCGGGTCGAGCTCGCCCAGTTCCTGCGACAGGTGCGCCAGGCGGACCGTCTTGCCGCGGACGAGCCTGCCCGAGTCGGGGTGCACCGTACCGGCGAGCAGGCGGAGCAGCGAGGACTTGCCCGACCCGTTCACGCCGATCAGGCCGACCCGGTCACCGGGGCCGAACTGCCAGGTCGAGTGGTCGAGGACCATCGGGCCCTGACCGGGGCCCCCGGCGTGCAGGGTGACGTCCTCGAGGTCGTAGACCGTGCGGCCCAGCCGGGCGGCGGCGAACTTGACCAGCTCGACGCTCTCCCTGGCGGGCGGCTCGTCGGCGATCAGCGCCTGGGCGGCGTCGATGCGGAACTTGGGCTTGGACGTGCGCGCGGGCGGGCCCCGGCGGAGCCAGGCGATCTCCTTGCGCATCAGGTTCTGGCGGCGGGCCTCGGTGGAGGCCGCGACCCGGGCGCGCTCGGCCTTGGCCAGCACGTACGCGGCGTACCCGCCCTCGTAGCGCTCGACCGCGCCGTCCACGACCTCCCACGTCCTGGTGGAGACCGCGTCCAGGAACCACCGGTCGTGGGTCACGACCACCAGCGCGGTCCTGCGGCCCGCCAGGTGCCTGGCGAGCCAGTCGATGGCCTCGATGTCGAGGTGGTTGGTCGGCTCGTCCAGGATGATCAGGTCGTGCTCGTCGATGAGCAGCTTGGCCAGGGCCGTACGGCGCCGCTCACCGCCCGACAGGCTCCCTGCGAGCGCAGTCAGGTCGATGTCGCCGAGCAGGCTGGCGAGGATCTCGCGGATGCCCGCGTCACCCGCCCACTCGTGCTCGGACCTGTCGCCGAGGACGATCTCGCTCACCGAGCGCGCCGGATCGAGGTCGTCACCCTGCGACAGCGAGCCCACCTGGAGCCCCCGGTTGTGGGTGACCCGTCCGCTGTTCGGCTTGAGGTCGCCGGCGAGCACCGAGATGAGGGTGGTCTTGCCGCCGCCGTTGCGGCCGACCACGCCGATGCGGTCGCCCACCTCGATGCCGAGGGAGACGTCGCGGAGCAGGGGCTTGGGACCGTAGGAGTGGGAGACCGACTCAAGATTGACCAGATTCATCGCTTCCCAAGCGTATCCGCTCCCGGCCGGCGCGCTCCCCCGCGACTACACGATCACCGGGCCGGGGACGGGGCCGTGCGCGGTGATGACGTCGCGCGCCACCCCGGCGTCCTTCAGGGAGGCCGCCAGCTCACCCGCGTGGGCCTCGGAGCGGGCGAGGAAGGCGCAGGTGGGCCCGGAGCCGGAGACCAGCGAGCCGAGGGCCCCGTGCGCGCGGCCGGTGTCCAGCGTGCGGGCCAGGGATCCGCGCAACATCACCGCGGCGGGCTGCAGGTCGTTGCGGAGCTCGGCGCCCAGGGTCTCCGCGTCCCCCTCGCGCAGCGCGGCCAGCAGCGGCTCGGCGGCCTGGGGCCAGGCGACCCGCTCGCCGGTCGCCTGGCGGAGGCGGTCGCACTCGGCGTAGACCGTGGCCGTGGACAGCCCGCCGTCGGCGAGCGCGAACACCCAGTGGAAGGTGCCCGCGATGTCCAGCGGGGTGAGCCGCTCGCCCCTGCCGGTGCCGACGGCCGTACCGCCGAGCAGCGCGAACGGGACGTCGCTGCCGAGGTCGGCGGCGATCTCCATCAGGTCCTCGATCGGCAGGCCGAGGCCCCACAGCTCGTTGCAGGCGACCAGGGCCGCGGCGGCGTCGGCGCTGCCGCCCGCCATGCCGCCCGCCACCGGGATCGACTTGCGGATGAGCAGGTTCACGCCGTACGAGCGGCCGGCGTGCCCGGCCAGCGCGAGGGCGGCCCTGATCGCGAGGTTGTCGCGGTCCTCCGGCACCTGGTCGGCGGACTCGCCCTCCACCCGGACGCTCATCCCGGTCTCCGCGGTGGCCGTGACCTCATCGAAGATCGAGACGGCGTGGAAGACGTTGACGAGGTCGTGGTAGCCGTCGTCCCGCAGCGGCCCGACGGCGAGCTGCAGGTTGACCTTCGCGGGCACGCGGACGGTCACGGAGTTCATGCGTCCCCCATCAGGGCTCGCTCACTGGTCACGACGTCAGATCGTAACGGGATCCTTCCGCCGCGCACACAAACCGACCGGCGAATCACGCTACACACCGCTTTCCGCCGCGCCATCCGCCGCGCTTTCCGTCGTACGGTGCTCGGCGATTCGCGCGAAGTCCTCGACGGTGAGCTGCTCGCCGCGCTCGGAGGGGTCGATGCCCGCGGCCCGCAGCGCCCGCTCGGCCGCGGGGGCCGTACCCGCCCAGGAGGCGAGGGCGGCGCGGAGGGTCTTGCGGCGCTGGGCAAAGGCGGCGTCCACCACCGCGAAGACCTCCTCGCGGGTGGCCACGGTCGTGGGCGGTTCCCGCCGGACCATCGCGACCAGGCCGGAGTCGACGTTGGGAACCGGCCAGAAGACCGTACGGCCGACGGGACCGGCCCGGCGGACGTCGGCGTACCAGGCGGCCTTGACCGAGGGGATGCCGTACACCTTGGAGCCCGGGGCCGCGGCCAGCCGGTCGGCGACCTCGGCCTGCACCATGATCAGGACCTTGCCCAGCGACGGCTGCGTCTCCAGCAGGTGCAGCACCACCGGCACGGACACGTTGTAGGGGAGGTTGGCGACCAGCGCGGTCGGCCTCTCCTCCGGCAGCTCCGCAGGCAGCACGCGCATGGCGTCGGCGAGCACCACGGTGAGACGGCCGGCGAGCTCGGGGGCGTGCTCGGCGACGGTCAGGGGGAGCTGGGCCGCGAGGACGGGGTCGATCTCCACGGCGATCACGCCGCGGACCTCGGGAAGCAGCGCGAGCGTGAGCGACCCCAGCCCGGGACCGACCTCGATGACGACGTCGTCGGGCTCGAGCCCGGCCACCCGCACGATCTTGCGGACCGTGCCCGCGTCGATCACGAAGTTCTGGCCGAGCTTTTTTGTGGGACGAATGTTGAGCTTGTTCGCCAAAATACGTATTTCTGCAGGACCAAGAAGGTTCATGCTGGTTCTCCGCACGGCGGTCTGAACCCGGCATCCGCCGGTCCGCCGTGGTCTTCGACTCGTTTGTCTCGATCACCCAAGGTTGCTCTCCCATGCCATCCGACCAGTTTCCCGCACCGAAGACGATGCAAAGACGCTCGATGAAGCGCGAGGGGTTCCGTTGTGGATAACGTTGCCGTACGGGGGCCCAACGGTGAGAAAGGGAATCTTCCCGGTGAAGAGGACGTGAACCAGCCCGGTGTCGAAGGGCTGCGCCCCGCCGACCCCGAGCAGATCGGGAGTTACCGTCTGCTCGGACGTCTCGGCGAGGGCGGGATGGGAACCGTCTACCTGGCGCTGGCGCCGACGGGGAGGCCGGTCGCGCTCAAGGTGGTGAAGGCGGAGTTCGCGGTCGAGGAGGGCTTCGCGGCGAGGTTCCACACGGAGGTCGAGAACGCCCGGCGGGTGGCCTCGTTCTGCACCGCCCAGGTGCTGGACAACGGCAACGACGACGACGGCCGGCCGTACATGGTCACCGAGTACATCGCGGGCACGCCGCTGTCCCGCCAGATCACCGAGCACGGCGCCCTGGAGCAGGGCACCCTGCACGGCGTGGCCCTGGGGGTGGCGGCGGCGCTGGCCGCGATCCACGTCGCCGGGCTGGTGCACCGGGACCTCAAGCCCGCCAACGTGATCCTGTCCATGTCGGGGCCCCGCGTGATCGACTTCGGCATCGCCAGGGCCCTCGACTCCACGCACAGTTTCACCCGCTCGGGCGAGGTGCTCGGCAGCCCCGGCTGGTGGGCCCCCGAGCAGGTGCGCGGCCTGGAGATCACCCCGGCCGCCGACGTCTTCGCCTGGGGCTGCCTGGTCGCGTACGCGGGCAACGGCCGCCACCCCTACGGGCGGGGCGACATGATGACCATGGCCACCCGGCTGCTCACCACCCCGCCCGACCTGGGCGCGCTTCCCGCCCCGCTGAACGAGCTGGCGCGCCGCGCGACCGAGATGGACCCCTACCAGCGGCCCAGCGCCCAGGACCTGCTGATCGCCCTGGTCGGCGGCGGGATCGCGGCACCGGCCGCCCCCGCTCCCGTCCGGGCCGACCCGCCCACGCTGATCGCCACCGACCTGCTGAACGAGTCGTGGGAGCCGCCCGCCAACGTGGAGCCCGACTCCACCCAGACCCTCAGCGCGCTGAACCTGGAGGCGGGGTTCAGCGACCCGGCCACGGCACCGACGCCCATCCCCGGATCGATTCCCGTCCGGGGTCCGGCGGACCCGTCCTCCGTACCGGCCTCGTTCACGGCCCCCGGGGCGGCCTTCACGGCCGCGCCCCCGGAGACCGCGGCGCCCGGCCCGTCCACGGCACCGGCGCCCTCCGGGTCCCGGACGACACCGGCGCCCCGCACGGCGCCGGCCTCTCCGGCCACGCCGCCGGAGCCGTCAGGGCCGCCGGGGTCGCCGGACTCCCTGACGGCGCCGCCGGAGCGGACCTCGCCGCCGAACCCGCTCCCGTACCCCATGCGGGCCGAGCCCACGACGTCACCGTCGCGCCCGTTCACGGCCCCCTTCCAGGCCCCGGCGTCCGGCCGGGCGCCGGGCGGCGCACCAGTCCGGGAAGCGGGTCAGGGGCCTGCCCGGGGACAGGGACAGGGACAGAGCCGGGCGCGGGATCAGGCGCAGGGCTGGGCGCGGGATCAGGCACCGGGTCAGGTGCCCACCCTGCCTCCGTCGCCTCCGTCGCCCCCGTCGGGCTTCCAGGTCCAGCCAGGGTCGGACACACCGGCCGCGAAGGGCTCGGCGCCCCGGCGGCGCTGGCTGTTCGCCGGACTGGCCGTGCTCGTGGCACTGGCCGTCACGGTCGTCGTCCTGTTGAACATCCCCGGGGGAAACCCGAACGGCCAGGGTCAGGCGCGGACGGGCACCACCGGAGAGACCGGCGACCTCGCCGGTACCGGCGCCGGCGACGTGGGCCGCACGATCACGACCGGCTCCTTCATCGGGGATCCGCGGCTGATCGTCCCGCGCACCCCGGCCTGCGGCCTCACCTCCTACGGGAACGCCACGTCGGCGAAGGGCCGGTTCTGCACGGTCCCGTTGACGCTGATCAATCCCGGCGGAGAACCGGTCCAGCTCGGCGACAGCACCGCGATCACCCTGGTCGACGATCGCGGCGCGACGCACTCCCCCGAGCGGGTGTCGACGGCCCTGCCCCCCGCCCTGCCCCCCGGGACGAAGGCGGAGGCCCTCCTGGTCTTCGATCTTCCCCCGGCCCGCAAGCCCGCCAAGCTGACCGGCGTGATGATCAAGGAAGGCAGGACCATCGAGGTGAGACTGTCTTGAGGCTGCTGCTCTCCCTCGCGGCGACGGCCGCGATCGCGCTCCCCGCCCCCGGGGCCGCCGAGGCGCTCACCGCGCCCGCCAGGCCCCTCGCGGCCGGATCCGGCACCGCTTCGGCCGCTTCGCCGGCCCCGGCCGCCTCGGCCGCCTCGCCCGCCGACTGCACCGGGGCGGGTGTGAGCGACTTCGACGGCGACGGCCTGGAGGACTCCGCGGTCGGCGACCCCTTCGCCAACCCCGGCGGGCTGACCGGTGCGGGAGCCGTCCACGTGCTGTTCGGCCGGGGAGAGGGCGGGAAGGCCGTGACCGTCCCCCAGACGAAGGCGGGGGACGCCTTCGGATGGTCGGTGCGGCTGGCCAAGGTCGACGGCGACGGCTGCGCGGACCTGCTCGTCGGCGCCCCGTACGCGGACGTGGCGGGCCGTACGGACGCCGGCGCGGTCTACGTGGTGTACGGCGGCCCCCGGGGCAGGACGGTCCGCCTGGTCTCCGCCGAGCCGGAGGCCGACGCCCACTTCGGCTGGTCCCTGGCCTCCGGCGGGACGCTGGTGGCGGTCGGAGCCCCGCACGAGAACGCCGGGGGCACGGCCGACTCCGGCGCGGTCCACCTGTTCGACGCCGCGACGCCCGGCACGGGCCGGCGGATCTCCCAGGAGACCGAGGGCATCTCGGGCAACGGCGAGGTCGGCGACATGTTCGGCTGGTCACTGGCGATCGGCAGGCTCGGCGGCACCCCGGACGAGCCGGATCTCGCGGTCGGGGTGCCGTACGAGAACGACGACGGGGCGGGGCGCCAGGCCGGCGCGGGCAAGCTCGACTCGGGGTCGATCGCGGTGATCTACGACGTGCGCGAGGCCAGGGAGGAGTACCGGAACAGGAAGTGGGACCTGCGTGAGGTGGCCAGGTCCGAGGAGGGTGACCGGTTCGGCTACGCGATGGCCTACGCCGAGCAGGGGGACGTCGGCTACCTCGCGGTGAGCGCCCCGCTCGGCGACGGCGGGGAGGTGAAGGACTCCGGCCTCGTCCAGCTGTTCCAGTCCTCCGGCGTCCAGGAGATCAGCCCGATCGCCACCCTCCACCAGGGTGCGGAGGGGGCCGAGGGCGAGGGCTACGGATTCTCGCTGGCCTTCACCGGCGAGGGCGCGGGAGAGATCAGGCTCGCCGTGGGCGTGCCCTTCGACGGCACCGGCGGGCAGGGCGGCGTGCGACTGATCACGATGGGCGAGCCGGACGCGGGCACGCTGGTCACCCAGAGCGAGGCGGGCGACCACTTCGGCTGGTCGGTCGGGTTCAGCGGCAACCGGCTGGTCGTCGGGGCGCCCGACAGGGGAGGCGCCGGAGCGGTCGTCCTGCTGGGCCGCAACGACACCGAGGGCACCCCGCTCTCACCGGGCGCGGGGAAGATCCCCACCCTCGAAGGTGCCGCCTCCGCCGACTTCGGCGCCGCCGTGGGCTGAGGTCTACGGCCCGGTCGCCGCCCCGGTCGCCATGGGCGCGGACTCCCGGCTCCGGACCGGCTCCGGCTCCGGCGCCGGCGCCGCGGTGGGCTGACCCCGGTAAGAGTCACCAGGAGCCGAAGACGGTCTCCCCGTTGGCGCTGATGGCGGTGGCGAGGTCGGCGAGGTCGGCCGCCTTGACCTCGGCGAGGCAGCGCAGCGTGAGCGGTATGAGGTAGGGCGCGTTGGGTTTGCCCCGGTGGGGGGTGGGCGGCAGGTAGGGCGCGTCGGTCTCGACGAGGATCAGCTCCCTCGGCGCGACCCGCGCGGCCTCGCGGAGGTAGGCGGCGTTCTTGTAGGTGACCGGACCGGAAAACGACATGAAATATCCGGCGGCGACGCACCGTTTCGCCATCTCGGCGTCACCGGAGAAGCTGTGGAACACCACGACCTCGGGGGCGCCCTCCTCGGCCAGCACGCGCAGCACGTCGTCGTGGGCCTCGCGGTCGTGGATCACCAGGGCCTTGCCGGTCCGCTTGGCGATCTCGATGTGCGCGCGGAAGCTGGCGTGCTGGTCGTCCTTCGACGCCCAGTCGCGGTAGTAGTCGAGACCGGTCTCCCCCACCGCCCTGACGTGGGGCAGGCTGGCCAGCCTCTCGATCTCGGCGAGGGTCTCCGGCGTCGAGGCGTGCGCCTCGTTGGGGTGGATGGCCACCCCGGCGTAGACATCCGCGTGGAGGGCGGCCGTCTCGGCGTTCCAGCGCGAGGACGGCAGGTCGTAGCCGATCGTGACGAGCCGCGTCACGCCGACGGCGCGGGCCTCGTCGAGGATGCCCTCGACGCTCGCCCGGGCCGCCTGCGCGGCCTGGGCGACCGGATCCCCCGAGGACGCCTGGCGGTTGCCCACCATGATGTCCAGGTGGCAGTGGCTGTCGAACACCTCTGCCGGCAGCGGTCTGGGTGCGTCGGGAAGCTTCGGCGTGCTCACGGCGTCCAACCTACCGAGAAGCCGGCGCGGCCCGCGCCCGGTGCCGGGCGCGGGCCGCGAGAGCTCCGGGTGCGGGCCCGCGGAGAGCCCTGGGTGCGGGCCCGCGGAAAGTTCTGAGCGCGGGACACGAGAGCCCTGAGCGCGGGTCCGCGGAGGGCTCTGGGCGCGCCCTGGGTGCGGGCCCGCGGGGAGCCCGGCCTACTCGCCCAGGCGGGCCAGCTCCTCCTCGACGATCTTCGGGTCGAGCTTCACGAACAGCGGGGTCGGCGGGGCGAGCGGGAAGCCCACCCGGATCGGGGACGACTCCCAGCGCGCGGCGCCGTCGTAGGAGCCGGTGATGATCGGGTAGGTCCTGCCGTCGTCGTCGGTGACCTCCTGGATCTCCGGCATGCCCGTCCAGACGCCGGTGCCGCCGAGCATCGCGTAGATCTTGTTGGAGGAGTTGGGCAGGACCGGGGTGAGCAGCGTCTTGGCGTCGTCCACGACCTGCAGGGCGACGTGCAGGATGGTCTTCACCCGAGCGGGGTCGTCCTTGATCTTCCAGGGCTCCTGCTCGGCCAGGTACCGGTTCGCCTCGCGGATGACCTCGAACGCCTCGTTCGTCGCGTTCTTGAACCGGCAGTGCTCGAACTCGGCGGCGACCTTCGGGAAGGCCGCGCGGCTGCGCTCCAGCATCGCGCGGTCGGCGTCGGTGAGCTCGCCCGCCTCGGGGATGACCCCGAAGTTCTTGGCGGCCATCGAGATCGAGCGGTTCACCAGGTTGCCCCAGGCCGCCACCAGCTCGCCGTTGTTGCGGTTGAGGAACTCCGACCAGGTGAAGTCGGTGTCCTGGTTCTCCGGGCCCGCCACGGCGATGTAGTAGCGCAGCGCGTCGGCGTCGTAGCGCTCCAGGAAGTCGCGCACGTAGATGACCACCGAGCGGGAGGAGGAGAACTTGCGCCCCTCCATGGTCAGGAACTCGCTGGAGACGACCTCGGAGGGCAGGTTCAGCGCGCCGAGGGAGCCCGGCTCGCCGTCACGGGCGCCCTGGCCGTTGTAGCCGAGCAGCATCGCCGGCCAGATCTCCGCGTGGAAGACGATGTTGTCCTTGCCCATGAAGTAGTAGCCGAGGGCCTCGGGGTCCTGCCACCACCGGCGCCAGGCCTCGGGGTCGCCGGAGCGGCGGGCCCACTCGATGGAGGCGCTGAGATAGCCGATGACCGCGTCGAACCAGACGTAGAGCCGCTTGTTGGCCTGGTCGTCCCAACCCTCCAGCGGGATCGGCACGCCCCAGTCGAGGTCGCGGCTGATCGCACGGGGGTGCATGTCGCCGAGCATGTTGAGGGCGAACTTCAGCACGTTGGGCCGCCAGTCGCCCTCCTTGGAGGACAGCCACGACGCCAGGACCTCGGCGAACGCGGGCAGGTCGAGCATGAAGTGCTCGGTCTCCACGAAGATCGGGGTCTCGCCGTTGACCTTGCTCACCGGGTCGATCAGCTGGATCGGGTCGAGCTGGTTGCCGCAGTTGTCGCACTGGTCGCCACGGGCGCTCTCGTAACCGCAGATCGGGCAGGTGCCCTCGATGTAGCGGTCGGGCAGGGTGCGCCCGGTGGAGGGCGAGATGGCGCCCATCGTGGTCTGGGGGAAGATATAGCCGTTGGCGTGGAGTCCCTTGAAGATCTCCTGCGTGACCGCGTAGTGGTTTTCCGTGGTGGTCCGGGTGAACAGGTCGTAGGAGAGCCCCAGCGCCTGGAGGTCCTCGACGATCACTCTGTTGTAGCGGTCGGCGAGCTCGCGGGCGGTGAGGCCCTCCTTGTCGGCCTGGACCTGGATCGGGGTGCCGTGCTCGTCGGTCCCGCTCACCATGAGGACCTTGTTGCCCGCCATCCGCTGGTAGCGGCTGAAGACGTCGGACGGCACGCCGAATCCGGAGACGTGCCCGATGTGGCGGGGGCCGTTGGCATAGGGCCAGGCGACCGCGGTCAGGATGTGCTGGGACATGGTGCAAGCCTAAGGGACGCGGCCTCGGGCCTTGGTGCTGTCTCGGGTCTCCGCGGCCCTCGACTTTCCGGGAGCTTTTCCCGAAGCCGCCGTGGCGCTCACGGCAGCCGCCGCGTCACCTCACGGCAGCCGCCGTCACCTCACGCGGCCGCGGTGCCGCCGCGCCGCTCACGGCAGCCGCGGGGCCGCCGGCGTGACACCCTCGGCGGGGGCGTCCGCCGGGTCGCCCGCCGCGGCGCGGCTGACGGCCTCGGCGGCCTCCTCAGCGGCGGAGGCGGCCACGTCGATGGGCGTCTCCTTGGTGCGGCGGATGCCCAGGATGCTGATGAACAGCGCCGCGAAGATCGTCTGGAAGCTCACGATCAGCGCGGTGGCCGAGGGCACGACGATGCGCAGCGACTCCGACGGGATCAGCGGGCCGAAGCTGCGCGTCTGCCAGTGGACCAGCGAGGCGACCAGGCCGCCCAGGCCTCCCAGGGCGAGCAGCCCGCCGACGATCAGGCCCTTCTCCAGGCTCACGATGTCGACGAGCTTGCGCACCCTGCGGTCTTCCGGCAGGAAGCCCTCCTCGGCGGCGTACACCTTGGTGAACAGGGCGAACAGCGACGCCTGGAAGCCGATCACCACCATGGCCGAGGCTCCGACCAGGGTGTCGACGTCGAAGGCGAGCTTGCCGATGTAGACCGGGCCGAAGGTGAGGGCGGCGCCCGCGACCAGGCCGAGGGTCATCAGGACCAGGCCGGGGATGAAGAACAGCCAGCGGGGGCTGTAGAGCATCAGGAAGCGCAGGTGGCGCCAGCCGTCGCGCCAGGAGCGCAGGTGCGGCGGGCGGGAGCGGCCGTCGGGCGACAGCGTGGTGGGCACCTCGCGCACGTCCAGCCCGGACAGGGTCGAGCGGACCACCATCTCGCTGGCGAACTCCATGCCGCCGGTCTGCAGGCCGAGCTTGAGGATGGAGTCGCGCCGGAAGCCGCGCAGGCCGCAGTGGAAGTCGCCGATCGCGCTGGGGAAGAACAGGCGGCCGATGAAGGAGAGCACCGGGTTGCCCAGGTAGCGGTGGAGCGGGGGCATGGCGCCCGGCGCGATGCCGCCCTTGAACCGGTTGCCCATCACCAGGTCGGCGCCGTCACGGAGCTGCTCGACGAAGGGCAGCAGCGCCGTGAAGTCGTAGGAGTCGTCCGCGTCGCCCATGATGACGTAGCGGCCGCGGGCCGCGCGGATGCCGCCCATCAGCGCGTTGCCGTATCCCTTGGCGTCGACGTGCACGACCCGGGCCCCGGCCTCGCGCGCGAGCTGCTGCGAGCCGTCCGTGCTGCCGTTGTCGGCGATCAGGACTTCCCCGTCGATCCCGTGCTCCCGCATGCAGGCGAGCGCCTTGCGTACGCAGGTCTCCACGGTCTCCGCCTCGTTCAAGCAAGGCATGACCACGGTCAGTTCCACGTCTCAACCCTTCACTCACTGCACAAGCCAATCTCACCATGATGCCCTCTAGAGTCCCCTGCCCGGGTCAACTCCCTGAAACGGCTGGCATCCTGTAATGCATGGTGACCGTCGCCGACCGCCCCCGCCTGGACGCTCTTCCGCCCGAGCGGGGCGCTCGCCTGCGAGCCTTCCTCTTCCGGCATCGCCTCTTCGTGGCCGCCCTCGCGCTGGCGTTCCTGCTGCGTGTGGTCACCATGCTCGGGTACGGCCCGGCCCTGTGGTTCAACGACTCCTACGAGTACGTCTCGGGGGCCGTCAACCCGAGCCGTCCCAGCGCCCTGCGCCCGAACGGCTACTCCTTCCTGCTCCTGCTGCTGAGGCCCCTGCACAGCTTCGCGCTGGTGGCCTTCGTCCAGCACCTGATGGGCCTGGGCATCGCGGTCCTGATCTACACCCTGCTGCGCGGCAGGTTCGGGCTGCCCGGCTGGGGGGCGACGCTGGCCGCGCTGCCGGTGCTGTTCGACACGTACCAGATCCAGCTCGAACACCTGATCATGTCCGACGTGATGTTCATGCTGCTGGTCGTGGGCGTGATCACGCTGGTGCTCTGGCACCGGCGGATGTCCTGGCGGCTCGGCGCGGTGATCGGGCTGATGCTGGCGCTGACCGCCCTGACCCGGTCCATCGGCCTGCCGATCCTCGCGCTGGTCGTGGTCTACCTGCTGGTCAAGCGCACGGCCTGGAAGACGATCGCGGCGATGATCACCGCGTGCGCCCTCCCGGTGGTCGGCTACATGGCCTGGTTCGCCTCGGCGCACGGCAACTTCGCGATGACCAACAGCGACGGCGCGATCCTCTACATGCGGACGTCGCTCTTCGCCGACTGCACGAAGATGAAGGTCGATCCGCGCGAGGAGCTGGAACTGGCGCTGCTGTGCATCAGCGCGCCGCCGAGCGAGCGCCACTTCTCCGGGCAGAAGTATCTCTGGTGGGCGCAGAACGGCCAGCGCTTCCACGCCTTCGGGGTGGGCAGCACGTTCACCCCGGAGATGAACAAGACCGCGGGCACGTTCGCCCAGCGGGCCATCCTGTCCCAGCCGCTCGACTACCTCGGCATCGTGGCCGGCGACTTCTTCCGCGCCTTCCACTGGGGCAGGCCGCGCTTCCCCGACGTCCAGACCTACGTGCAGTACGAGTTCCCGCTGACGACCAAGGTCCTGCCCGCCTGGTCGTCGTACCAGGGCAACACCGACACCGACGCGCGCAAGTACGACCCGGGCCTGCGGGTCGCGCAGCTCCAGGGGAAGCAGCGCGTGATCGGAACCGACCTGCACGCCCCGTGGGCCGACTTCCTGCAGGGCTACCAGCGCGTCGTCCGGCTGCCCGGCATCGTGCTCGGCGCGCTGCTGCTGGTCGGCCTGGCCGGGGTGGCGGCGCGATGGCGCGCGCTGGGCGGGGCCGTGCTGCTGCCGTGGCTGGCGGCGTTCGGGCTCATCCTGGCCCCGGCGGCGACGGCCGAGTTCGACTACCGCTACCTGCTGCCCGCGGTGCCGCTGGCGTGCCTGGCGGCGGCGATCTCGCTGCGCCACGGGTTCTCCAGGCCCGTCGCCGCCGTGCCGGCCGCCGTCACACCCGGCGACGTCACGTCCGGCGACGTCGTCCCCGGTGATACCCCGACCGGCACGACCGCGATCGGTCCCGCCGCGCCGCCCGCCGTCGCGGACGGCTCCGTCGCGACCGCCCCCGGCGCGCCCGATCCCGTCACACCGGATTCCACCTCGTCCGCTCCTGTCACACCCAGCTCCGGTGTCACACCCAGCTCCGGAACAGCATCCGCGCCCACCACTGGGAGTGCGGGATGAGCTCGGCGACGAGCACCGGGTAGAGCCACCCGAGATTGATCAGCGCGAGGAGCGTGAAGGCCCCGACGACCGCGGCCCCCACCGCCCTGCGGTTGGGCGCGGCGTCCGCCCGTCCGATGATCAGCCCGGCGGCCAGGGTCAGCGCGAGGATCATGAAGGGGAGCATCGTGATCGCGTAGAAGAGATACATGGTGCGGTTGTCGGCGAGGGCGTAGTAGAACCAGGGGAGCCAGCCGGCGGCGTAGCCCAGGAGCACGGTCCCCGCGCGCCAGTCGCGGGTGGCGACGTACCAGGCGATCATGGCGACGAGGGCGGCGAGACCCCCGTACCAGATGACCGGGGTGCCGACCCCGAGCACCGCCTCGGCGCAGCTGTCGGCGCCGCACCCGGTCTTGTTCGGCGGATAGTGGAACGCCACCGGGCGGGACAGCAGCGGCCAGGTCCAGGGGGCCGACTGGTAGTTGTGCCCGGTGCTCAGCCCGGTGTGGAAGCCCAGCACCTGGAAGTGGTAGCTCAGCCACGACCGCAGCGAGTCGAAGACGAAGAATCCCGGGCCCTGCGAGGTCGCCTGTGCCCAGTTTCGGCCCCAGCCCAGCGGCGAGGCGAACCAGCCGGCCCAGGAGACGACGTAGGTGACCACGGGCAGCAGGCCCATCGCCAGCACGACACCGGTCAGGTCCCTGTTCAGCGCCCCCACGTACGGCTTGCGCAGGCCGATCGCGCGGCGGGCGCCGGCGTCCCAGACCAGGGACATCACCGCGAAGGCGACCAGGAAGAAGACCCCCGACCAC
>NZ_JBFAAE010000100.1:0-19159 GCF_040639575.1 Streptosporangium sp. NPDC023825
TCGGCGGAGGTCACCACCAGCCTGCTGTCGGGCGCCGAACCGAATCAGGTGCTGACGCTGATCGCGCGGCGGGCGCGGCAGATGGCCGGGGCCGATGTCGTGGCGGTTTTGCTGCCCGATGAGGGTGGGCGGGTCCTGCGGACGTTGATCGCCGATGGGGAGGCCTGTGATCAGGTGGCCCATGCCGAGGCATCGATCGCCGACTCTTTGGCCGGGCAGGCTTTCACCGGCGGTGTGCCGCTCATGGTCACCGATCCGTGCGAGGCGAAGGTTCCCATCGCGATCGCCGAGTACGTCTCGCTCGGCCCGGTGGCCGCGGTGCCGATCGGCGCGGCGGGAAGTGTGCGGGGGGTGTTGTCGCTGGGTAAGCGTTCGGGTCGCATCCCGTTCAGCCAGAACGAACTACACACTTTGCACTCTTTCGCCGGGCAGGCCGCGATCGCCCTGGAGCTGGCGGAGAGGCGGATGGACGCCGAGCGGCTGAGCTTGCTGGAAGATCGCGACCGGATCGCCAAGGACCTGCACGACGTGGTGATCCAGCGGCTGTTCGCCGTCGCCATGACGTTGATGAGCGCGGTGCGGCTGATCGAACGGCCAGAGGTCTCCTCGCGGGTACAGAACTCCATCGATGAGCTGGACGGCACGATCCGGCAGATCCGCTCCACCATCTTCGCCTTGCAGGCCTCCCCCCAGAAGGGTGATTTCGGGTTGCGCGCGCAGATCGTCACCTTGGTGGAGGGGGCGCGCGGTCATCTGGGTTTCATGCCGGGCCTGGAGATGAAGGGCCGGTTGGACAGCGAGGTGTCACCGCGAGTGGCCGAGCACCTGCTGGCCGCGTTGCGTGAGGCGTTGTCCAATGTGGTGCGTCATGCCCAGGCTTCAAAGGTCGATGTATCGGTGGATGCCGGCCGGGAGCGGCTTGTCCTGACCGTGGCCGACAACGGCATCGGGCTGTCGGCCGACGGCAGGCGCAGCGGGCTGCGTAATCTTCAGGAGCGGGCCGAGCGGCTCGGCGGGTCCTTCACCGCAGGCTGCCCGTCAGAGGGCGGCACCCGGCTGGTGTGGAACGTTCCCCTGGGTGAGAGGCAATCGCAGCAGGCCGGCTCTCAGGCGCGCTGAGAACCCGGCCGGCAGGGCGGCCTCTTCGTCATCGTCCCCCGGTGGGGGTGTTGTCCCGGTCCCAGGTGAGTTCGTCGAACACCTCGACGACTCCGTTGATCTGCCGGGTCATCCACAGCGCGATCCGCGTGTCCGCGCGCAGGGTCATCCGCCCGCTCAGCGTCACCACACCGTCCTTGACGGTGACCTGGACGCGGGAGGTGTCCATCCACAACGCCCGCGTCAAGACGTCCACGCGGACCTCGTGTTCGATGTCGCGGTCGGAACGGACGAACACCTTCAGCAGGTCGCAGCGGCTGACGATGCCCGCCAGGCGACCGTGCTCGTCGATCACCGGGAGCCGTTTGACGCCTTTGTCGTGCATCAGACGGCCGGCGGCCACTACCGGGGCGTCCTTCGATATCGTGACCGCGGGGGCGCTCATCAGGTCCCGGGCCACCTCGCCTCTGGTCTCGTCCGCGCACGGCTTCCGTTGTGGAGAGGTGCGTGAGGGGTGATGCCCGCCGGGGAACCGCTCCTGGAGCTCCTGTCCGCGCAGCAGGTCGGCCTCGGAGACGACACCCACCACATGGCCGTCGTCGTTCACCACCGGCAGGGCGCTCACCGCGTGGGTGAGGAGCGTCTCGGCGATGTCCTTGAAACAGGTGTTCTCACCCGTTGAGATCACCTGACAGGTCATCACGTCCTTGACGGTGACATGGCGCATCTCTGCCTCCGGGCACGCGCTGACAATCGAAGCCTCGGGTGAAGGTGCGGCGCTCGAACCGGCCGTGTGACGGCCCGGCCGGCCGGTTCGTCCGGCCGCGTGGCCGTCCGAGGTCGGCGACCGGGGTCGGGCGATGCGACCTGGCCCCGGTGGGGCGCCGCGTTCATCGGCCGCGATTGGTCCATACGGGCAGCATCGGTCATGCTCAGGGCATTCTGCAGGGTCCAAGTACTCTTTTGGCGGGGACTGTCGACCCTAAGAGATGCGGTCGAACCGCTCAGTGGCTGCGTCTTCTTCCCTGCGGCCGTAGTTCGGCCAGATCGGTGACGACAAGATCGGCTCCAGCGGTCCGCAGGGCCTGTCCCTGGTCGTGCCGGTCGACCCCGATGACAAGGTTGAATCGGCCTCGCCTGCCCGCCCGCACGCCGGCCAGAGCGTCCTCCACGACGGCCGTCCTGCCCGGGCTCACGCCCAGTCGCCGGGCCGCGTACAGGAACAGCGCGGGGTCGGGTTTACCCGCCAGTCCCAGCCGGTCGGCGGCCACGCCGTCGACCCGGATGTCGAACAGGTCGGTGGCGTTGGCCGCATCGAGCACTCGCGCGCAGTTGCGGCTCGCCGAGACGGCGGCCGTGAGCACATCGCGGCGCCGTAGTTCGCGTACCAGATCAAGGGTCGAGGGGAAAGGGGTCACGCCGTGTGCGCTGATCTCGGCCCGGAAGGCCGCGTCCTTCGCGGAGGCGAGGCTCGCCGCCGTGTCCGGATCGACCGCGATGTTTCGGGAGCGAAGAAAGTCGTTCACCCCTTCCAGCCGGGATTTGCCGTCGACGTGGCGCAGATAGTCCTCGCCGGCGTCGAAGGGCAGGAATCGCTCACCGGATCGTTCGGCGTACTTGTTCAAAAAGGCGTCGAACACCTGTTTCCATGCAGGGGCGCGCACTCTGGCCGTATCGGTGATGACCCCGTCGGTATCGAAGATCATCGCGGTGATCTCTTCGAGGTCCACCACCGCGGTGGCTGTCATGAAGCGGCCCCTTCCCGCAGGGTACGGCGCCGCCCGGCCCTGCCGTCAGGGCTCGCCGGCCCCGGAGACCGGTGACCTTCGCCGGAAGAACGCGCAGGGCGGAAGGGGGCGGCTGAAGGTGGATGAGCATCCGAGCGGCCCTCCCGGCGTGGATCACCGGCCGTGCCGGATGCGGCGGCCGGTGATCTCAGAGGGAGTGATCTTGACGTAGAGTTCGCGGTCGCCACCGGCCCAGGACCGCACGCTCAGGGCCGTCACGGCCGCCTGTTCCTCGGCGGTGGAGACGTGGTGGACGCCGCCGCGGATGAGCACGCTCCAGCCCTCGCGGTTGGCGTCGTCGATGCGATCGACCTCGAAGGCGATTTTGAACTCGACGCCCTTCACCCCGGTGCTCAGGTTCGCGTCGAACGGTCCGCCGAAGGCGGTGCGGAAGATCACGCAGCCCTCGTGGAGGACGTAGTTGACCGGCAGGATCGTCGGGCCGCCGAGGTCGTCGAAGGCCAGCCGGCCGACCCCGCCGGGTGAGATGAGCCGCAGGCACTCCTGCGTGTCCAGGCGCTCCAGCTCGGGATGCAGGGCGGCTCGCCCCTGCCCGGGTGGCTGGTCGACGGTCGCCCCGAGGAGTTCGGCGATGCTGGTGTCCAGGGCTAAGGCCAAGCGCTCTATGGTCTCGATGGCGGGCGCGGCCGCCCTCTGCTCCACGTAGGCGAGGTAGGAGGGGTCGATTCCCGCCCGGTTCGCCAGCTCCTCCCGGTCCAGGCCGAGGCTTTCACGCCGTCTGGCGATCCGGCGGCCGAGGTCACCGGCGGCGGCGAGGCGTTCAGCCATGGGATTCTCCCCTCAAAAGATGGACATCGTCAGCGGAGGCCGACTTCGTCCGGCATGCGGCGAAACCTTCGTCCGGCATGCGGCGAAACCGCGTCGAACACGGCGCCGGGCTCTGGCGGGCGGCCTCTGGAGAGGTCTTCTCACGGGGAACGCTACGGCGGGGGAGGGGAAGGGAACAGGGCCGAAAGTCCTGCTCATCGTGGCCGGGTGACCTTGTCTGTTCCGGCACCCGATCCGGGCGGGCACCGCGGCCGGCAGGCCGCACCGGCTCACCGTGACAACCAGGCACTCGCCCCCTGCGACGAGGTTTGTACGGCGTCGGGATGCCGGTCCGTCAACGCAGCTGACGGCGCAGGGGAGAGGGGGCGGGCGGGGCCGGGGCCAGCCGGATGCGCAGATCCACCGCGACGGCGCCGCAGGGGCCGGCGATGATCGGGTTCAGGTCCAGTTCGGCGATCTGGGGAAGATCGTCCACGAGTTTCGCCACGCGGACGATGTGATCCTCCACGGCGGCGGTATCGGCCACCGGGCGGCCCCTGTAGCCGAACAGCAGCGGTGCGCAGTGCAGTTCCTGGACCATCTCCGTGGCATCCTGGCCGGTCAGCGGAGGGCTGCGGAAGGCGCGGTCGGTGAGCAGCTCGGCGCTCACGCCTCCCATGCCGACCATGACCACGGGGCCGAAGGAGGGGTGGCGGACCGCGCCGACGATGATCTCCACGCCGTCGGGGACCATCGGCTGGACGGTCGCGCCGGTCATCTGCGGGCCGATCGTGTCCTTCATCGCATGGTAGGCGCCGCGCACCTCCTTGAGAGTGCGCAGCCCGAGCCGGACGCCGCCGACATCGCTCTTGTGCACCGGTCCGGTCGCCTTCAACGCGACGGGAAACCCGAGACGGGCGGCGGCCCGGGCGGCCTGGTCAGCGCTGTCCGCGGCGGCGAACTCCGCCACGGCGACGCCGTAACAGGCGAGAAGCCGGGCCGCCGTCACCGGGTCGAGCCAGCGGCCCGCAGGGTGTCGCGACAGATCTTCCTCGACGAGCTCGCGTGCCGCCCGGAGGTCGGTCCCCGCAGGGGGGACGAAGGGGAGGACCGGACGTGAACGCCACCGCGCGTAGTCGGCGACCCGGCTCACCGCCTGCACGGCCTGCTCGGGAAAGGCGTAGGCCGGCACCGGGCCGATCGTCTCGTCATGGCCGGCCACGCAGGCGAGCACGGTCTTGGCCGCCGAGCCCGCCACCCGTGCGATCGCCTCACGGGTCCGCTCGAGTCCCGACCCGAACGGCGGGGTGTAGACGATCAGGACCGCGTCCACCACCGGATCTTCCAACGCGGTCAAGGCGGCGAACTCCAGCTCCCCGGCCCGCCCGTCGGCCGTCAGATCGACCGGGTTGGCCACAGCGGCGGCCGCCCGCAGCCGGGAACGCATTCGTCGCTGGGTGGCGGGTGACAGTTGCGGGACGACCAGGCCGTGGCGCTCGCAGGCGTCGGCGGCCAGCGCCTGTGGCCCGCCGGAGTTGCCGACGATCGCCATCCGGCTTCCGGCGGGCAGCGGCTGGGTGGCCAGAAGCCGCGCGGTGTCCAGCAACTCCTGCATGCCGTCGACGCGGATGACCCCGGCGGCGCGCAGCAGGGCCTCGACGGCGATGTCCGGGGTCGCGGCGGCGGCGGTGTGCGAACGCACCGCCCGATCCCCCGAGCTACTGCGGCCGCTCTTGATCGCGACGATCGGTGTGTGCCGTCCCACGCGGCGGGCGATCCTGCCGAACTTGCGCGGGTTGCCGAAAGACTCCAGGTACAGGGCGATGACCTCGGTGCGCGGGTCGTCCTCCCAGTACTCCAGCAGGTCGTTGCCGCTGACGTCGGCCTTGTTGCCGACCGAGACGAAGGAGGAGATCCCGACCTTGAGTTCGGTGGCGCGGGCGACGAGCCCGGCGGCCACCGCTCCGGACTGCGACATCAGCGCCATGGCGCCCGGAGGCGGAGGATGCGGCAGGAAGCTGGCGTTGAGCGCGGCACCGGTGTTGACGACTCCGAGGCAGTTGGGGCCGATCAGCCGCATCCCGCCGGTACGGCAGAGGCGCAGCAGTTCGGCCTGGCGCGCGGCCCCCTGCGGGCCGGTCTCGGCGAAGCCGGCGCTGACCACGACGAGACCGGCCACGCCGTGGCCGGCGCACTGGCGTGCGACGTCCAGGACGGCGCTCGCCGGAGTGGCCACGACGACCAGGTCGACCGCCTCGCCGATCGAGGACAGGTCCGGGTAGGCGGTGACGCCGAGGACCTGGGCCGCCTTCGGATTCACCGGGTAGACCGGTCCGGGAAATCCGCCGTCGAGCAGGTTGCCCAGCAGCCGGTGTCCCACCCGGTCCGGATCGCGGCTCGCCCCCACGACGGCGACCGACCGGGGCGACAGCACCCGCGCCAGCGAGGCGCGCCCGGCCTCGTGGTCGCGCCGCTCGATCGCGGCCGTCAACATGTCGGTGGGGCGCAGGTCGATCCGGACGCGCACCTCGTCGCCGTCGAACTCGCGGGTCGCCGTCAGGCCGAGGTCGGCGAGGACTTTCAGCATCGTCCCGTTGCCGGTGAGCACGTCGGCCACCAGTTCGCCCACGCCGTGGGCCGCGGCGTCGAGCGCCAGATGTTCCAGCAGGAGAGTGCCCAGGCCGCGCCCGTGTGCGTGGTCGTCGATGAGGACCGCCACGTCGGCGCTGTGGTGGTCCTCGCCGGGAATGTACTCCGCGACCGCGACGAGCCGCCCCGCAAGAAGGGCGACCTGGGCGTGCCCGCGGTAGTCGGGGCCGGTCAGCTGGTCCATGTGCCGGTGGGCCGTGGCGCGGCCGGCGGTGAAGAACCGCAGGTAGGCCGATCTCGCGGAGGTGTGGTCCACCAGGTCGTGCAAGGCCGCGCGGTCCGTGCCGCGCAGCGGCCGGACGTGGGCGATCTCCCCGTTTCGCAGCAGCACGTCGCATTCGTCAAAGCTCGCCATGAGGCCAGCCTTTCCCGGCGCCCGGCGCCGGGAAAGGGGTCCTTGGGCCCCATCGCCCGGCCGAAGGTCACCGGCCGGGGTCCGGTGACGGGTCCGGGACAGATACCGACCATGCTTTTTCCGCCTGCGGCATTCCCAGTCTCCCAGCAGGAGCACGACGGCGATGTGCGTCTCCTTGATCTGCGCCCACGGTCCCATCGGCGACGCCTCCACGCTCGATCCGCCGGCCGGATGACCCAAGCACCGGCTGAACGGCCGGACCCGCCCTCGATGTGATCGCGGGCGGATGGGCAGGCTCCCCCATACCTCAGCCCTTCCCCTGGTCACGGTCGGCGACTCCGCTGCCGGCGATCGACCCCGTGCTGCGGGACGAGCGGGCGACGCGTCCGGACCTGGACGCCACCACCGCCTGAGGAGAGGCCTCCCCACGGCCATGTGCCGCTCCAGCCCGCCGGCCCGCGCGGCCCTGGGACCTTCGTCCTTCGCCTAGCGCCCCTGGGGCGGGTTCGGGTGCCTCGGCCGTGGCCGACGTAAAAGCGATGCGGCTTTTTCTGCGGGGCGGTCCTGCTCGGGACCGGTGGGCCGGTTTCCGCCCACGAGGTCGCCGATCAGGACCTTCGGCCCTGTCGTCGGCGTGGTTTTCCCGTCGATGGTGGTGAGAGAGGTCTCTTTGTCGCAGGTCGCGAGGTGAACGAGATGTTCGTCGATCGTCGTGATGCCGGAATGCGGCTGGCCGGGCGGCTGCGCGGATTCGCCGGTGCTGAGAACGTGGTCGTCGTAGGGCTGCCCCGAGGTGGCGTGCCGGTGGCGTTCGAGGTGGCCAGGGCCCTTCGCGCTCCGCTGGACGTGATCGTCGTCCGCAAGCTCGGGGTGCCGTTCCAGCCGGAGGTCGGGTTCGGCGCCCTGGGGGAGGGCGGGGTGCGCGTGGTCGACCGCGACATCGTGCGGCGCGCGAATCTCACCCAGGAGGAGATGACCATGGTGGAGGAGCGGGAGTGGGCCGAACTCCTGCGCCGCGGGCGCCGCCTGCGTGGTGAGCGTGCCCCGGTGGATCTGGCGGGCCGTACGGTGATCGTGGTGGATGACGGCATCGCCACCGGCGGGACGGCTCGTGCCGCCTGCCAGGTGGTTCGTGCGCGTGGTGCCTCACGGGTGGTGCTGGCGGTTCCGGTGGGAGCACCGGAGACGATCGAGAGCCTGCGTGAGGTGGCAGACGAGGTGGTCTGCCTGCGGGCGCCGGAGTTCTTGTACGCGATCGGTGCCTGGTACCGCGATTTCTCCCAGACCACCGATGATCAAGTGGTCGAGCTGCTGGGCCGGGCCGCAGTCTCGGAGGGTGAGCGCGAGGAGAGTGCGCGGGAATCCGATCCCGGCTCCGCCGGGGAGGTCTGGATGGACGCCGGAGGGGTCCGGCTGCCCGGCCGGCTCGTCGTTCCACGCAACGCCGCCGGGGTGGTGGTGTTCGTGCACGGCAGCGGCAGCAGCCGGCACAGCCCGCGCAACCGGTATGTGGCCTCGACGCTCAACCGTGCGGGTCTGGCGACGCTGTTGTTCGACCTGCTCACCCCGCAGGAGGAGTTCGACCGGGGCAACGTGTTCGACATCGGGTTGCTGGCCGGCAGGCTTGTCCAGGTGACGGGCCGGCTGGGGGATCGGCCCGAGGTGGCGGGTGTCCCGGTCGGTTATTTCGGGGCCAGCACCGGAGCCGCGGCCGCGCTGTGGGCGGCCGCGGAGCCGGGCTGCGAGGTCACCGCCGTGGTCTCCCGGGGTGGGCGGCCCGATCTGGCCGGGCCACGACTTCCCGCGGTGCGGGCGGCGACCCTCCTGGTCGTGGGAGGCCGCGACGAGGCGGTGATCGACCTCAACAGGGCGGCACAGAGGCGGTTGCGTTGCGAGAATCTGCTCCAGATCGTCCCCGGTGCCACACACCTGTTCGAAGAGCCGGGAACACTCGAGACCGTCGCGGTTCTCGCGCGCGACTGGTTCGCCGGCCACTTCGGGCCGTCGATGAACTGAGGGCCTCCGGTTCTCCGTCGCCGAGACGAATCATGCCCGCGGTCGCCGGGCGGCCCGGGCGATCAGGCTCCGCCCCAGATGATCGACATGGGCACGATGTCATCCTCTCGCCAGGTGACCTCGTCGATCACGCTGACCACCCCGTCGAGGTTCCGCGTCATCTGCGCGAGGGTGACGGCCTGACGGTGTCCGTCCACGCGCCCGCGGAGCCGCACGACGCCGTCTCGAACCCCGACCTCGAGGGTGCCGGGATCTGTCCCCAGGGCGTGGGCGAGGATGTCGTCACGGATCCGTCGCTTGATCTCGTCTGATCTCGTCGTCGCCGCGGACGAACACCTTGATCAGGTCCCGGCGGCTGACGATGCCGGCCAGCTCGCCGTCGGCGCGCACGACCGGCAGCCGCCCGACCCCGTGCCGGTCCATCGGTGAACGTGGCGGCGGCGAAACGGGGGGATTCCATCGCGCTGGGATGGTCGCAGCACCTCGACCAGGAAAGAGCGCGAACCGTGCGCGAAACCATGGCCGACGCCCGCGTCCCGGTCATGCCGATCCCGGTGGCGCGGCATGAGGGGCCCTCACCATGAGGTGGGGCCGCTGACCTGGGCGATGTCCTCGGAACCGACGGCGAGCAACCTGCCGGCCAGGTCGGCCAGCGCGCGGGCGGCCGCGAGCTCGTCGCCGATCTCGGGCACCTGCGGGTCGGCCGGGTTGCGGCACGCGTGGCCGGCCCCGGCCAGGCAGGTGCGATCCCCGGTGGACAGCACCGCCCGGGCGGAGGTGGTGTCGCCGTCCTCGGTGATGTGGATCTGTACGGTCCATCGCTTGGCGTGCATGGAAGACCCCCTCCGATCGCATGAACGCTCACCATCCATGCTGGTCAGGGACCTTGTCCCCGAACAGGGCAGAAGGCCCCGAAATCGGAGGACCTCCGTACCGGCCGGCAGGTCCGCGAGGCCGAAGGTCCCGCCCTCCTGCGACGATCTCCTCTACGACGGTGAACCTTCCGGTTGGAAGCATTGAGGCATGTCGACCACCTCTCACACGCGGTCGGGGCTGACGGGCGCGCAGGCGGCACGGCGTCTCGCCGGCGAGGGGCCGAACACGCTTCCCGCGGGCAGGCGGACGCCGGCGGGTGTGCTGCTGATCCGCGAGATGGTCCACTTCTTCGCGTTGCTGCTGTGGGCCGCGGCGGGACTGGCCCTCCTGGCGGGCATGCCCCAGCTGGCGCTGGCCATCGCGCCGGAACTCTCACCCCCAACGAGATGACCGTCGTGCGGGTGTGGACTCCCCGCGGCGCGCTCGACCTGGCCGATCCTGCGTCCGCCGCCGAGATCATGCGCTCGGCCGTGCTCAGCTCGACCGGGCGGCTGGTGCGCGCGAACGGGCGGTGGAAGCCGGTGGGAGACCCGATGGAGGTGGCCCTGCACGCGCTGGCCCTGCGTGCCGGATCGAGCGAGGACGGAACGGTCACCAGGCGCCTGCCGTTCGACCCCGTCCGCCGCCGCTCCTCGGTGATCGTCGACGGCGTGCTCCACCTCAAGGGCGCCCCGGACGCGGTCCTGCCGCTGTGCGCGGCGGCGCCGGGGGCCGAACAGGCGCTGGGGGACATGAGCCGGCGCGGGCTTCGCGTCCTGGCCGTCGCCCGCCGGGCCGCTCCGGCGGTTTCCGCCACCCCGCAGACCACCCCGCAGACCGCCGCGGACGCCGAGCGGGACCTGACGCTGCTGGGACTGGTGGGCCTGGAGGATCCGCCTCGCGAGGACGTCGCGGAGGCGATCGAGAGGTGCCGCCTGGCCGGGATCAAACTCGCCATGATCACCGGTGACCATCCCGGCACCGCGCGCGCGATCGCCGAGAAGGTCGGCCTGCTCGGGCCACAGGAACTCGTCGTCACCGGGGACGAGCTGCCCGGGGACGACGAGGCCCTCGGGGCGTTGCTCGATCACGACGGGGCCGTGATCGCCAGGGTCACGCCGGAGGACAAGCTGCGCGTGGCCCGGGCGCTGCGCGGGCGCGGGCACGTGGTGGCGATGACCGGTGACGGTGTCAACGACGGGCCCGCGCTGCGGGAGGCCGACATCGGGGTGGCCATGGGAGCCTCGGGCACCGACGTCGCCCGCGAGGCCGCCGACCTGGTCCTGCTGGACGACCACTTCGCCACCATCGTCACCGCGGTCGAGCTGGGCCGGGCCACCTACGCCAACATCCGCCGCTTCCTCACCTACCACCTGACCGACAACGTCGCCGAGCTCACCCCGTTCGCCGTCTGGGCACTGTCCGGGGGCACGATCCCGCTCGCGCTCACCGTGCTTCAGGTCCTCGCCCTGGACATCGGCACCGACCTGCTGCCCGCCCTCGCCCTGGGCGCCGAACCGGCCGGCCCCCGGACCATGCACGGCCCCGCACGGACGGGCTCACTGGTGGACCGCCACCTGATCCGCCGGGTGTTCGGCGTCCTGGGGCCCGCAGAAGCCGCCGTGGAGATGGCGGGCTTCGCCGCCGTGCTGCTGCTGGACGCTGGGAGCCGAACCGTCACCGGCTCTGCTCGCCGCGGCCTCCGGCACGGCGTTCGCCGCCGTGGTGCTGGGCCAGCTCGCCAACGCCTTCGCCTGCCGCAGCGAGACCCGGCCGGTGGGGCACCGATGGTGGGCGGGCAACCCCCTGCTGCTCTGGGCGGTCGCGGTCGAGGCCGTGCTGCTGACGGTCTTCCTCGGCGTGCCGCCGCTGTCCGGCCTCCTCGGCGGATCGTTCCCCCCGCCCGCGGGCTGGGCGCTGGCGGCGCTGGCCGTTCCCGCCGTCGTGGGTGCCGACGCGCTGCACAAGGCGATCCAAGGTCCGGAGCAGGCCCGCAGGGGGCACCGGCCGGCCCGGCCGGCTCAGCCGCCTCGAGGCACGGCGGCCTCTCCGCCGCCAGGGCAGGCCGAGAGGTGAAACACCTCACCAAAGGTCGAGGAAGGGTAGTCAAGGGATAAAAGTCCTCCCCGATGGATCCATGAGACCTGATGGGGCGCAGGCCGTGGGTCCATAGGGGGTCCATGATGAAGGTATGGGTCCGGCCGGCCGTTTCGACGCCTTCCGCGCGCTGGCCAACCGGCGTGGACGTCCCGGTGCCCGGCTGACGGAGTCCCTGGCCGAAGCCGCCGCCGACTCGCCGGACGGCCCGCAGGCGTGGGCACCCGAGGTGGCCAGGCGGTTCGGGCTGCCGGCGGCCGCCGGGCTGGGCCCGGCCACCTTCTACGCCGACCTCGCCGCCCGGCACGGTCGCCGTCACGTGCGGGTCTGCACCGCCGCGGCCTGCTTCGCCGCCCGCGCCGGCTGCCACCTGGCCGAGGTCGAGAACGCGCTCGGCACCGCCGCCGACAGCGCCGGCCCCGATCCTCAGGTGTCGCTGCAGACGGTCCGCTGCCTGGGCCACTGCTACGCGGGCCCCGCCGCTCTCGACGGCGACACCCCCTGCACCGGCCCGGACCTCGCCGGCCAGCTCTCCGGCCGCCTACCGCCGCAGGCCCCCTCGATCCCGGCCGCCGACGCCACCGGTGATCCGGTGGTGCTCGCCGGCGTCGTCGCCGGGGACGCCGCCTGGCAGGTGTGGCCGCGAACGGTGGCGGCGCGCACCCCCGAGCAGATCCAGGCCGAGGTGGCGGCGTCCGGGCTGCGAGGGCGCGGCGGAGCCGGATTCCCGGTGGCCGCCAAGTGGGCGGCCACCGGCGGCTCACCCGACACCGTGGTGGTCGCCAACGGCGACGAGGGCGACCCCGGCTCCTACGCCGACCGGCTGCTGATGGAGGCCGACCCGGCGCGGGTACTGGAAGGGCTGGCCCTGGCCTGCCTGGCCTGCCATGCCCGCCGCGCCGTGGTACTGGTGCGCTCGGAGTACCCGCGGGCACTGGCCCGGATGCGGGCCGCGGTGCGAAAGGCCTACCAGGACGGGCACCTGGGACGCAGGATCCACGGCAGTGACCTGGAGCTCGACGTCGAGGTGGCCGAGGGCGCCGGCTCCTACGTGGCCGGCGAGGAGACCGCCCTGATCGCCGGACTGGAAGGGGGACGCGGATGCGCCCGGCCACGGCCGCCCTACCCGACGCGACACGGCCTGTGGGACGCCCCCACCGTGGTCAACAACGTCGAGACGCTGGCCGCCCTCCCCTGGATCGTGCGCCGGGGCGGCGACGCGTACGCCCGGCGCGGCACGCGGGCCGAGACCGGCACGAAGCTGGTCTGCCTGTCGGAGCGGTTCGCCCGGCCCGGCTGCTACGAGGTCGAACTCGGCACCTCGGTGCTCGGCATCGTCACCGAGCTGGGCGGCGGCCTGCGCGAGGGGGCGCGGCTGAGCGTTTTGCAGGTGGGCGGGCCACTGGGCGGCTTTCTGGCTCCCGATCGGCTGGACGTACCGCTGACCGACGCCGATCTGACGAGCCGCGGCGCGGCGCTCGGACACGCCGGCCTCGTCGCCTTCGACCGGCGCGTGGAACCGCGGCAGGTGCTGCGGCACGTGTGGGAGTTCGCCGCCGCCGAGAGCTGCGGAGCCTGCTCGCCGTGCCGGGCCGGCTCCCGCCGCGGCCTGGAGATCGCCACCTCCGGTACACCCGCCGGCGAGGAGTACGCGCGGCTGCTGCGGGTGATGGGCCAGGCCAGCCTGTGCGCCTTCGGGCGGCGGGTTCCCGCCGCCGTGCGCAGCCTCGCCCGCGCCTACGGGGACCGGCTGAGGGGGTGGGACCGGTGAGAGTCGATGTCGACGGTGTCACTGTCCGGCCGGCCCAGGGCGCCTCGCTGCTCGCCGCGGTGCGCCTGGCCGGAGCCGAGCTGCCCACGCTGTGCCATGACGACCGGCTGACCCCGGCGGGCTCCTGCCGCACCTGCCTGGTGAGATCAGGCGGAAAGGTGGTGGCCGCGTGCGTGACCCCGGCCGCCGACGGCGCGGTGGTCGAGGTCGCCGACGACGAACTGCGGACGCTGCGCCGCGAGGCCGTGGAGGTGATCGTCGCGGCCCTGCCGCCCTACGCGCTGGACGGCGGTGTGGACGACCGCGAACTGGCCCGGGTCTGCCACGCGATGGGGATCGCGCCGGAGATCGCCCAGGGGCGCGGCGGCCGGGGCCGCGACGACAGCCACCCCTACGTCCACCTGGACCGGGATCTGTGCATCGCCTGCGGCCGCTGCGTGCGCATGTGCGCCGAGGTCCAGGGCACCTTCGCCCTCACCCTGACCGGCCGGGGCGCCGACACGGTGGTCGCCCCCGGCACGGGCGGGCCGTGGGCGCGCTCCGACTGCGTCGCCTGCGGCGGCTGCGTCGACACCTGCCCCACCGGGGCCCTCACCGAACCCGGACTGCCCCTCGGCGGCCCGGCGGCCCTGACACGCACGGTGACCACGTGCGGCTACTGCGGCGTCGGCTGCTCCCTGGAGGTCCTCACCCGCGAGGGCCAGGTCGCGGCCGTCCTGCCGGACCACAAAGGCCCGGTCAACCGCGGGCACGCCTGCGTCAAGGGCCGCTTCGCCCACGGCTTCCTGCGTTCCCCCGAACGCCTCACCCGGCCACTGCTGCGCCGCAACGGCCGCCTGGAGCCGGTGACCTGGGACGAGGCCCTGAACCACATCGCCCGCGGCCTGCGGGCCGCCGTCGCCTCCGGCGGTCCCGACGCGGTGGCGGTGATCTCCTCGGCGAGGGCCACCAACGAGGAGAACTATCTGATCCAGAAATTCATGCGCGTCGCCGTCGGCACCAACAACATCGACAACTGCTCCCGGCTCTGCCACGCCCCCTCGGCCGCCGGGCTGACCGCCTCCTTCGGCCTGCCCGGCGGCACCGACACCTTCGACGACGTCGAGAGCTCCGACTGCCTGCTGGTGGTGGGCGCCAACCCGGTCGAGGCCCACCCGGTGGTCGGCGCACGGCTGCTGCAGCGAGTGCTGCACGGGGCGCGGCTGGTCGTCGCCGACCCCAGGGCCGTCGGGCTGGCCCGCTACGCCGACGTGCACCTGCGGCCCCGCCCCGGAACCAACGTCGCCCTGTTTCACGGGCTGGCGCACACGCTCTGGGCCGAAGGCCTGGCCGACGAGGAGTTCCTGCGCCGCCGCGCCGGAGGCCTGCCCGAGCTCCTCACGCTGCTCGCCGACTACCCGCCGGACCGGGTGGCCGCCCTGACCGGCGTTCCCGCCGAGGATCTGGTCGCCGCGGCCCGGCTCTACGGACGGGCCGAGCGACCGGCGATCATCTACGGGCTGGGGGTCACCGAGCACCTGCACGGCACCGACGGAGTGCGCGCCCTGGCCAATCTGGCGATCCTGCGCGGCGCGGTCGGCACGGAGCGCGGCTTCGGGGTGAACCCGCTACGCGGCCAGAACAACGTCCAGGGCGCCTCCGACATGGGCGCGCTGCCCGACGTCCTGCCCGGGTACGGCAAGGTGACCGATCCGCTCGCCCGGGCCAGGGCCGAGGACGTGTGGGGGGCGCCGGTGCCCGGCCGGCCCGGGATGCGCATCCCGCAGATGTTCGCGGCCGCCCGCGCGGGAACGCTCGGGGCACTGTGGATCGTGGGGGAGGACGTGTGCGCCACCGACCCGGACGCCACCCGGGTCGCCGAGGCACTGGAGGCCTGCCCGCTCGTCGTCTGCCAGGAGCTGTTTCTGTCCCAGACCGCCCGCCGCGCCGACGTCGTGCTGCCGGCCGCGTCCTGGCTGGAAAAAGACGGCACCTTCGTCAACTTCGACCGCCGCTTCCAACGGGTGCGTCCCGCCCTGGCCCCGCCGGGACAGGCCATGACCGACTTCGCGGTCGTGCACGCCCTGGCCTCGGCGCTGGGGGTGGATCTGGGCTGCCGGACGCCGGCCGAGGCGCTGGCCGAATGCGGCCGGGTGACGCCCCTGTTCGCGGGGCTGTCCCACGAACGCCTGGACCGGGAGGGCGCCATCGCGTGGCCGTGCCCCGATCCCGGCGGCCCCGGGGAGGCCAGACTCTACCGGGAGCGGTTCGCCACCCCCGACGGGCGGGCGCACCTGGCCGCCCGCCCCTATCTCCCGCCGGGGGAGAACCCCGACGACCACTACCCGGTGATCCTGGTGACCGGACGGCGCTGGGCCCACTACAACTCCGGCGGGATGACCCGCCGCACGGGCAACATCCTGCTGGATGACATCGACCGGCTCGACCTGCACCCCGCCGACGCCGCCCGGTACGGTCTTCGCGACGGCCACCCGGTCACGGTGGAGAGCCGCCACGGCCGCGCCACGCTGACCGCCGGTCTGAGCGACGACCTGGTGCCCGGACAGGTCTTCTGCGCCTTCCACTTCCCCTCCAGCGGGGTCAACACCCTGACCTCCGATCACGCGGACACCGTGACGTCGTGCCCGGAGTACAAGGTGACCGCGGTACGGCTGATCCCCGGGCCCGCCGCCGCGGCGCGAGGAGGTGAATGACCTTCGCGCGCCGTCCGGATCACCCGCGGGCGCGGTCCCGTGCCGAAAGGCAGAAGGTCCTACGAGGACGGGACCTTCCGCCCTGCTGATGAAGCCCGGCGTCGCCAAACGATGGAACAGAGGTGAGGACCATGACGAAACAACATGGGATCGTCGTCGGCTACGACGGTTCGGACTTCTCCCTGCGGGCCCTGGAATGGGCGACGGAGGAGGCCGAATCCAGGAGGCTCCCGCTCACCGTCACCTACGCCTGGCGGTGGCCGTACAGCGAGGCCGACGGCGAGGCCAGGCTCCATCTGAACAAGGCGGCCGAGCACGTGCTGCTCCACGGCGTCAAATGCGCCCACGCGCACTCCGCGACCGTCGAGGTGGTCACCGACCTTCACGAGGGCTCGGCCGCACAGCGGCTCGTCGAACTGTCCGACAACGCACACCTCCTCGTGGTCGGTGCCCACAACCGGGGGATGACCGCCCGATTCATGATCGGCTCTGTCGCGGCATTCGTGGCGGCCCGGGCCCGATCTCCGGTGATCATCGTGCGTGAAGCGGGCCGGGTGCCCGTACCCCCGCAACCGGGGCCCGTCGTCGTGGGTGTCAAGGACACCACGGCCGACGCGGTGCTGGATTTCGCGTTCCAGGAGGCGGCCCTGCGGCGTCTGCCCCTGTGGGTGGTGCACGCCGGTCATCCGCGCCAGCTGGCCTGGGGCATCGCCATGGCCCACGTGCCCGACCTCGAGGACTCGGCCCGGGCCTGCCGCGAGCGGGTGGAGGAGCGTCTCACGCCGTGGCGGCAGAAGTACGAGGACGTCCACCTCGAGGTGCGTTCGGCCACGACCGCGCCCAGGGAGGCTCTGCTGGCCGCCTCGGCCGAGGCCGGCCTCGTCGTGGCCGGCAGGGGCCGGACGGCAACCCGCACCGGCCACCTCGGAGCGATCCCCGCGTCCCTGGTCAGGCACGCCTCCTGCCCTGTGGCCCTCGTACCGTCCGCGGAGGAACACGGCTCCTCACCCACGCCGCCCACCGGGTAGGCGAGAGCACCCTGAGGCGAAGGCGCCAGGAGCCCACCGCAGGGCCGGCTCGGCGATCGGCCCCCGGCGGCAGCGGCCCGGCAACGGAGGCCGGAAGTCCCCGATGAACAGGTCTTTGGGCCGCTGCCAGAAACGCCGCCGACCGCTGGAATGGAGACAGAACCCAAGGAGGTCGACATGACAGCGCACATAGTGGTGGGCGCAGACGGCTCATCTCCCGCCGACAGTGCGGTCGAATGGGCCGCCGACGACGCGGTGCGGCGCGGATGCGCCTTGAAGATCGTCCATGTGTGCGAGCCGTGGCCCGGTGACATCCCGCTGCAGACCCCGCCAGGCTTTCGAGACTCCGTCACCGAGTACGGCCAGGAGGCGCTGGAGCGCGCCACCGCGCTGGCGCGTGAGCGCGCCCCGCACCTGGAGGTGGAGACCGTGCTGGAGGCGGGCCGGGTGAGCGAGGTCCTGCGGCGCGAGGCCGAGGACGCCGAACAGCTCGTGCTGGGCAGCCGGGGGCTGGGCGGATTCACCGGGTTGCTGCTCGGCTCGGTCTCCCTGGCCCTGGCCGGGCACGTGGCCACCCCGGTCGTGGTCGTCAGGGACACACCGAAGCGCGCGCACGACCGGATCGTGGTGGGCTTCGACGGCTCCGACCACTCGGCGGTGGCGCTGGAGTACGCCTTCGAGGAGGCCGCGCGCCGCGGCGCCAGGTTGCAGGCGGTCCACACCTGGCAGATGCCCGTCGTGGGACCGGGCGCCCTGATCTACACCCCGCTGGTCGAGGACGTCCTGGCCGCCGAACGGCAGGTCTGTGCCGGCACGCTCACCCCGTGGCGGGAGAAGTACCCGCGGGTCGAGGTCGAGCAGACGCTGGTCTGCGGGCATCCGGCCGGCGTCTTGTGTGAGGCCTCGGCGGCGGCGGACCTGGTCGTCGTCGGCTCCCGGGGACTGGGCAGGTTCGGCTCGGCCGTGCTGGGCTCGGTCGGCCACGGAGTCCTGCACCACGCCCGCTGCCCCGTCGCCGTGGTCCGCGCCCGAGGGGAGGCCTGATGGACACCGCCCTCCTCACCGTGGCGCAGGTGATGAGCCGGACACTGGTCGCCGTCGACCTCGAGGAGTCCCCGCTCCTGGCCTGGGAGATCATGCGCCGCGCGAGGGTCCACCACCTGCCGGTCGTCGACGGGCACGGCTGCCTGCGCGGGATCCTGACCCGAGAAGACCTCACCGCCCGCTGGTCCGGCGGCCCGATCGAGCAGTCACACGTGCACGTGCGCACGCTCCTGGCCGATCGCCGCCGCCCGCACACCACACCTGACACGCCCCTGGCCGACGCCGCCGCCGCGATGCTCGACGCCGGCGTCGACGCGATCGGGGTCATCGGAAAAGATCACCGGCTGGCGGGGATGATGACCGCCACCGACGTACTGCGGGCCGTGGCCGGCCGCGTCACCGAACATCAGGAGCCGCCCGAGCTGATGACGGGAATGTTCCGCCTGGTCCCGGTCCTGCCCTCCAACGTCCCCGCCGGATGAGGGACGTCACGCTCACGATCGCCGGCTCGCCGGCAGGACGAAAAACCGGCTCACGAGGACGGCCGCCGCGGGATCCGCCAGACCATAGGTCCTCCCATCAAAGGACTTTCGCCGCTGACGCTTCCCGAACCACTTCGTGATCCTAGGAGTGAGGAGGTGCGTCATGAAGGTCCGGGAAGTCATGGGCGACGTGGCGATCGCGGTACGGCCGGAGGCGACGTTCACCGAGATGGTCGAGGCCATGCGGCGCTTCAAGGTCGGCGCGCTCACCGTCATCGACGCCGACGATCACCCGATCGGGGTGGTCGCCGACGACGACCTCCTGCTCAAGGAGACCGATTCCGGCGCACGCACCGGGGGAGTCTTCGACAGCCGCAAAAGACGCAAAGAACACCGCAAGGCCGCGGGCAACACGGCCGGACAGGTCATGACCACCCCCGCGATCACCATCACGAAGGACACCACGGTCCGGGACGCGGCACGGCTGATGCACCGGCATCGCATCAAGCAACTGCC
>NZ_JBFAAE010000101.1:0-18952 GCF_040639575.1 Streptosporangium sp. NPDC023825
GGTTGGGCTCGGTGGCGTCGATCTTCATTTCGTTCTCGGCGGTGATCATGTCGAACTCGCGGTTCGCGATCGTGGTGTACTGCGAGTCACCGAGCTTGCCGGCCGCGATCGCGGTGCCGAAGTATCGTCCGCTCTGCTGGGCCGCCGCGGCCAGCGTGGACGCGGCCGCATCAGCCGGGCCCGTCGTCGCCACCAGTGCCGTGGCCGCGCCGAGCACGCCGAGCGCGCCGACGACCAGTGCCCGGCGCAGCCGGCTTCGGGGCGGGGGTATGGCGATTGCGCCCATTCCTGAGCCTCCATAACTACATCACAGGTGAAGGGAAATGCGGGGATGTTCCCCGCGGACTCGACACCGCGCCCGCCCTCGGGCGCACACCACCAAGGCATCAAGGAAGCGGCTCTCCGCCGAATCACAGGACAGAGGGGACCGCCTCGGAGACTCAGTGTGGAAACATGCCCGAAACTTGTCAAGGCTGAAGCGAAACTTTCGGTTAATACATTCGCTCCTGGTGCCGAATTGTCTGCGCAGAGCGGAATCGGCATCCCGAAAATTTCGCCACGGCCCGCTCCGGGCCATGGAAATGTATGAACGTTTCATCGCGCGTCCCCCTCGGCCGGATAGGCCGTCGCGATAAGACCAGGTGGATCCACGACCGGCCCCGTGCCGCCGAAGTGAAGACCTCTCCGGTCCTTGACAGGGACTTCACCTCTCGTGTGTGATCCGCACCACCACCACCACCTCCACCCACTCGACAGAGAGGGGCCCGACCAAGCGGATATTCGATGTGAGCGCTAACAAGCATGGTGTCCGCAGCCGTGATAGCCCTGACCGCAAAAGGGCGGCTTCACTGTCAACGACGCCTGAATCGTGATTCAGGCACATATCTGCGTTCTCCCTACGAGCATGCGCCGGTTCCCCGCGAGCGTGCGCCGGCGAGTGCGAGCTGGATCTCGGCTGGACTCTCCCCCTGTGGGAGGCCTCATGCTGCTCCCTGCGGCCCCCAATCGCCGATCATGAAGGGATCGGCGATGGGAACGGTGTGACCGTTCGCCGCGTCAGCACAGGGAGAGCGACGCATGACCATCGTGAAGGACATCGAGGCCCGCGGCATGCACCACTGCGAGACGACCGCGCTGGGGGTGCTGTTGCGGCATGAGGGACTTGATCTGTCCGAGCCCATGCTGTTCGGGCTGGGCTCGGGCCTGTCCTTCATCTACTGGGACAGCAAGGGCATGGCGTTCCCCTTTCTCGGAGGCCGTGTCAAGCCTTTCGACCTCACCAGGAACCTGGCCGCCAGGCTGGGGCTGACGCTGACGACCGAGGAGACCACCTCGGCGCGCAAGGCGTGGCAGAACGTGGCCGCCCCCCTCGACGCCGGTCGGCCTGTCGGCCTTCAGCTCGACTGCTACCACCTGGACTATTTCCGCTCCAAGGTGCACTTCGGCGGTCATGTCGTCGCCATGTACGGCTACGACGAGCACGACGCCTACCTGGTGGACACCGGCCGGCAGGGAGGAGCGGTGCGCACCAGCCTGGCCGGCCTCGCCAGGGCGCGCGCCGAACGCGGCCCGATGACCGCCAGGAACCGGTCCTTCACCATCGCCTTGCCGGCTCGCCCGCTTTCCTGGCAGGACCAGATCATCCCGGCCATCAGGGAATGCGCCGACGCCTTCCTCGCCGCTCCCATCGCGAACCTGGGCCACCGCGGCATCGAGAAAGCCGGCGAACGGGTGCCCGGATGGCTGCTACGCGCCGGCGAGCCGCGGCGGGACCTGCCGCAGGCCGCTCTCCTCATGGAACAGGGCGGCACCGGCGGCGCCCTGTTTCGCGCCCTCTACCGCGACTTCCTCGGCGAGTGCACCCGGCTCATCGACGACGGCGGCCTCCGTACCGGCCACAGGCTGTACGCCGAGGCGGCCGTCCTGTGGACGGACGTGTCCGCACTGGTCGCGAAGGCCGGAGAGAGCGGCGACGCCGGGTACCTCGAGCGGGCCGGCGTCATCCTCCACGATCTTTCGCGCGTCGAGAAGGACGCCATGCGGGTGCTGCGCCGGCTGTAACTCAGTCGCTTGCAGCTCAATCGGTGCAGCTCAGCCGGTGCAGCTCAGCCGGCTGTAACTCACTCGGCTGTAACTCAAAGGAAAGCCCGAACCGCGGCGGGTTGTGGCTTCTGACCGGTCGTACTATCTTTTGGCCATGCGGCCAGAAAAAAAGCCGGATGGCCAGAAGCAGTCGTCGTTCATCCAGGAGGCCCGCCGCGCGCAGATCATCGAGAGCGCGATCGAGACCTTCACGGAGCTGGGTTACGCCGGCACCTCGCTGGCGCACATCGCCGAGCGCGCCGGCATCAGCAAGGGCGTGATCTCGTACCACTTCGCCGGCAAGACCGAGCTGATGGAGCAGATCGTCGAGCAGGTCTACCGCGACATCGCCCAGTTCGTCGTACCGCGGACGGAGAGGGAGACCACGGCGGCCCGCGCGCTGCGGGCGAACATCCGCGCGGTCGCCGAGTACATGCGAGGCCACCGCTCCCAGCTGCTCGCCCTCGGAGAGATCTTCAACAATTTCCGCGCCTCCGACGGCAGGAAGCGCTACGGCGTCGCCTTCAACGAACCGATCTACCGGGACCGGGAGACGTTGTTCCGCCTCGGCCAGCAGAACGGCGAGTTCCGCTCCTTCGACCCCCGCGTGATGTCCATCACCGTGCAGGCCGCGATCGACGACATGTTCGCCTACTGGGTGACCTACCCCGATCACGACCTGGAAGCGCACGCGGAGGAACTGGCGGACCTGTTCGAGCATGCCGCCCGGGCCGAACCCCCTGGAAGAGCCGATCCCCCCGAAGAAACGGCGAACCCATGACACAGCCCGTCAACCAGCCGACCGCGCCGGCCACCCCCTCCCCGCGCTCCCCGCGGCTCCTCCATGTCGACAACCTGCGCACCGCCCTGACGGCACTTGTGGTGATCCACCACTCCGTGATCGCCTACAGCAACGTCCCGCACTGGTACTACACCGAACCGCCGGCCGACCCCTCGGGAACGCTCCTGGACCTCGTGCTCGTGCTCAACCAGGCGTTCTTCATGGGCGCCTTCTTCCTCATCTCCGCGCTCTTCGTGCCGGGCTCCTACGACCGCAAGGGAAGCGGGCGGTTCCTGAAAGAGCGGCTGCTGCGCCTGGGGGTCCCGCTGCTGCTCTGGCTGCTGGCGCTCCGCCCCCTGGCGACCGCCGGCAGATACACCGCCGCACGAGACGCCGCCCTCCAGCAGGGTACCGAGCTGCCCTACTGGCAGTTCTATCTGCGCTCGTTCACCCCCGGGCCGATGTGGTTCGTGGAGGTGCTGCTGGTGTTCAGCGCGCTCTACGTCCTGTGGCGGCATCTGGCCGTCAAGGACCGGCACGCGTCCGAACCGGTTCCGGCCGCGGGCCGGGCGCCCGGCGCCGCCGCGATCGTCGGGTTCACCGTCGGGCTGGCCCTGGCGACCTACCTGTGGCGCATCGTGGTGCCGATGGGTGTCTCGATCCTGGGGCTGCCCACCCCCGCCTACCTGCCGCAGTACGTGGCGCTGTTCACCGTCGGGCTGATCGCGGCCCGGCGCGGCCGGCTGGAGGGCCTGTCCGGAACGGCCGGCCGGGCCGGGTTCGCCGTCGCGGCCGTCGCCGCTGTCGCGCTCCTCCTCGTCCTGATCTCCGCCGGAGAGGCGATCCTGGGCGGGGGAACCCTGCCGTCCCTGATAGCGGCGGCCTGCGAGTCCGCGCTCGCCGTCGGCGTCGTCCTCGGCCTTCTGGTGCTGTTCCGGGAGCGCTTCGGCCACCAGGGACGCCGCCGCCGGTTCCTGTCGGCGCACGCCTACACCGTCTACGTCGTCCACCCGGTCGTGCTGGTCGCCCTGGGTTACGCCCTTCGCGACGTGCAGGCGCCCGCGGTCGCGAAGGGCGCGCTGCTCGCCGCCCTCGCGCTGCCGCTGTGCTGGGCGACGGCGTACCTGGTACGCGCCCTGCCGGGCGCCCGGAAGGTGCTCTAGACCGTAATCCGTGCCGCGTGCGCGGGGCTGCGGGAACCGGTTCTCAGGGAGTTTTCAGGCGGAGTTTGTAGCACTTTCAACTGAAATTTATGAATATGGGGCAATGGAGCGCGTGCCGCAGGAGGCCGATGCGGCCGGGGCTCGGAGAGCCGTGGCCGGCAGGGCCCGGTGGTTCGCCGCCGGGAGCGGGGCACTTGTCGTCGTGGCGTTGCTCGCGTACTGGCTGGGAAGCAGCGGCGGGAGCGGCGAAGAGGCCGCGCCCGGGCCGAGCGCGACGCCGACGCCCGGTGCGACGCTCACGGTGCCCGACGTCTTCAGGAGGGTCGGGCCGTCGGTGGTGGTCGTCCAGGCCGGGAAGTCGCTCGGAACCGGGGTGATCGCGGCCGAGGACGGGACGATTCTCACGGCGCACCACGTCGTCCAGGGCACCTCGGACAAAGGCACTCCGGGCAAAAGCACTCCGGGCAAAGGCGCCGAGGACGTCACCGTGACGTTCGCCGACGGCACCAGGACGAAGGCCGTCGTCGCGTCGTCGAACCCCAAGCTCGACGTCGCGACCCTCACGCCGGCGAAGCTGCCGGAGATCGTCGTCCCGGCGACGCTCGGCGGCGCCGCGACCGTGGGCGCGCCCGTCGTGGCGATCGGCAATCCGCTGGGCCTGACCTACAGCGTCTCCACCGGAGTCGTGTCGGGCCTGAACCGGACCGCCGACCGGACCGCCGAAGACGGCGGCCTGAACGGGCTCATCCAGTTCGACGCCTCCGCGAACCCCGGCAGCTCCGGCGGTCCCCTCCTGGACGCCCGCGGCCTGGTCATCGGGATCGTCGTCTCGATCGCCGACCCGGGAGGCGACGAGGCGTTCGCCGGCATCGCGTTCGCGGTGCCGATCGGTGCGGCTCTGGGCGGCGGCGAGGGTGACGGGCCGCCGGGCGACGGGCCCCAGATCTGACCGAAGCGTCACGAGAGGGAACACCATATGACCTCGACCAAGTCCTCCGAGTCGGCCCATCCGCTCGAGCATGTGCTGTTCGAGGTCAAACGCACGATCGTCGGGCAGGACGTCCTGCTGGAGCGCATGGCCGTCGCGATGATCGCCGACGGTCACCTGCTCGTCGAGGGTGTGCCGGGCCTGGCCAAGACGCTCGCGGTGAGGTCGCTGGCCGCCGCGATCGCCGGGAGTTTCCAGCGCGTCCAGTTCACCCCCGACCTGGTGCCGGCCGACCTCGTGGGCACGCGGGTCTACCACCAGCACTCCGGGGAGTTCAGAACCGAGCTCGGCCCGGTGTTCGCGAACCTGCTGCTGGCCGACGAGATCAACCGCGCGCCCGCCAAGGTGCAGAGCGCCCTGCTGGAGGTGATGCAGGAGCACCAGGTGACGATCGGCCGTGAGACGTTCCGGGTGCCCGAGCCGTTCCTGGTCATGGCGACGGAGAACCCGATCGAGTCGGAGGGCACCTACCCGCTGCCCGAGGCGCAGGTCGACCGTTTCATGATGAAGGTGGTCGTCGACTATCCGACGCAGGCCGAGGAGCAGGCGATCGTCAGACGGGCGCTGCGACCGCCCGAGCCGCCGCAGCCGATGGTGACGGCCGAGGACCTGATCGCGATGCGGGCCCGCGCCCGGCAGGTGTACGTCGATCCGGCGATCGTCGACTACGCGGTACGGCTGGTCTCCGTGACGCGCTCCCCCGCGACGGCCGGGCTCGGCGAGCTGGAACGGTATGTCACCTACGGGGCGAGCCCGCGAGCGTCCATCGCGCTCGTCACGGGCGCCCGGGCGCTGGCGTTCCTGCGCGGCCGCGACTACGTCCTGCCGCACGACCTGTCCGAGCTCGCGCTCGACGTGCTGCGCCACCGCCTCGTGCTGTCCTACGAGGCCCTCGCGGACGACATCGACGCCGACACGATCGTCACCGGGGTGCTCGGGGCCGTCCGGGCACCCGACGTCGTCCTGCAGAACCGCTGAACCGCCATGTCCACCGCCTCCGAGAGGCTCCTGCTCCGCCTGGAGTGGAAGGTCGTCCGCAGGCTCGACGGCCGGCTGCAGGGCGCCCACCGCACCGCGCACCGCGGCTCCGGGATCGACTTCACCGGGTTACGCGCCTACGGCGACGGCGACGACGCCCGGCACATCGACTGGAACGTGACCGCACGGCTGGACGAGCCGCACCTGCGAGTGTTCACCGAGGACCGCGAGCTGACGGTGTGGCTCGTCCTCGACCGGTCGGCGTCGATGGCGGCCGGCCGGCCGGGGCGCGGCAAGCACGACGTGCTCGCCGAGCTCGCGCTCGTCCTCGCCCGGTTGTTCGGCCGGGGCGGCAACCGCGTCGGCGCCCTGCTGTTCGACACCGGGACACCGCGCGTCGTGCCGCCCGGCACCTCCCGGCGGCACGCGCTGCGGATCGGCGCCGAGCTGGAACGCACCTCCGAGGCGCACGGCGGCACCTCCAAGACGCACGGCGGCACCTCCAAGGCGCGCGGCACCACCACCGACCTGGCGGAGATGCTCGACGCGGCCGGACGGCTCGCGCGCCGCCGCGCGCTCGTCGTCGTGCTGTCGGACTTCATCGGCGACGGCGACTGGGAGCGCTCGCTCCAGCGCCTGGCCCGGCGGCACGAGGTGGTCGCCCTGCGGATCGTGGACACGGCCGACGACGTGCTGCCCGAAGCAGGGCTGATCGTGGTCGAGGACGCCGAGACCGGCGAGCAGCTTGTCGTCGACTCCGCCGACCCGCTGCTGCGGGTCCGCCTTGGCGCCGCCGTCGACGCCCGCGACGCCCGGCTCGAGGCGGGGATGCGCCGGGCCGGGGTGCCCGTCCACCGCATCGACACCGACCGCGATCTGGCCGAGGCGCTCGTCGAGGTCGTCACCCGGACCGGGGACCGGTCGCCGTGACCGGGCTCGCCGAGGTCGCGAACGGACACCTGAGGCCGGCCGAGGAGGTCTCATGACCTTGTCCTTCCCGCCGCTGCTGGCCGTCGGGCTGCTCGTCGCGGCGGCGCTCGCCTGGGCGGCCGTCGTCTCGGCGCGCCGCCGGACGGCCGCCCTCACCGCGGCCGGGATCGCCGTGCCGGGCGGCCGCCGGGCGTACCTCGGAGTCGGCCTGACGATCGCCGGCGTCGGGGTGCTCGCGGTCGCCGCCGCCGGACCGGCGGCCATGGTGCCGGTCCCGCGGACCGCGGGTACCGTCATCCTCGCCGTCGACGTCTCCAACAGCATGGGCGCCGGCGACGTCGCGCCCACCCGGCTGGCGGCCGCGCAGCGGGCGGCCCGCGCGTTCGTGGCGGCGCAGCCCGACAGCGTCGACATCGGAGTCGTCGCGTTCGAGCGGGGTGCGCTCACCACCGCACGGCCCGACGCCGACCACTCCGTCGCGCTCAAGGCCATCGACCGGCTGAGGCTCACCGGTGGCACCTCGCTGGGGGCGGCCATCACGGCCTCCCTGTCGGCGATCACCGGCAAGCAGGTGGCCGTCGGCCGTGACGGCACCGCGCCCGACATCGGCTACTGGCCGTCCGCGACGATCGTGATGTTCTCCGACGGCCAGAACCAGGGCGCGGACGTCGAACGGGCCGCCGCCGTGGCCCAGCGGGCGGGTGTCCACGTCCACACCGTCGGGGTCGGCACCACGGCAGGGGCGACGGTGAAGGTCGACGGCTACCATCTGCAGACCTCGCTCGACGAGGCCACCCTCACCGCGATCGCGCAGACCACCGGCGGCGGCTACCACCCCGCCTCCGACGCCGCGCGGCTCGACGGGATCGCCGACACGATCGACCTGCGGCTCACCGTCTCCGACGAGCCGCTGCCCCTCGCCGGCGGGCTGATCGGGCTCGCCCTCGCGCTGCTCACCGCGGGCGCGGCGCTCAACGTGCTCCGGTCCGGACGGGTGATCTGAATGTCGTTCTCATGGCCGTGGGCACTGCTGTCCATCCTGGTCATCCCGCTGATCCTCGCCATCCGCGAGTGGGCGCGGCGCCGCCGCCGGCGGGCCGTCGTGCGCGTCACCTCGATCGCGCTCGTCCGCGGCGCCCTGCCCGGCCGCACGCGCTGGACGCGGAAGATCCCCGCGGCGCTGTTCGTGGCCGGGCTCGCGCTGCTCGCGGTCGGGGCCGCGCGACCGCAGGCGTCGGTCCCGGTGCCGCAGACGTCGACGACGATCCTGCTCGCGCTCGACACCTCCGGCTCCATGTGCTCCACGGACGTCGACCCCAACCGCATCACCGCCGCGAGGAAGGCCGCCGCCGAGTTCATCGAGTCGCAGCGGGGCGGGCCGCGCATCGGCCTGGTCACCTTCGCGGGCAGCGCGGGTCTGCTCGTCCCGCCCACCGACGACACCGACTCGCTGATCGAGGCGCTCGACGGCCTCACCGTGTCCCGCGGCACCGCGATCGGGCAGGCCGTGCTCACCTCGATCGACGCGATCGCGGAGGTCGACCCGTCGGTCGCCTCCACCGGGGCGGACCCCGTCGGCGGCGGGCCGGGTTACGCCGGTGCCGCGATCGTCGTGCTCACCGACGGCGCCAACACCCAGGGCGTCGACCCGCAGGTCGCCGCCCAGGAGGCGGCCCTGCGCCGCGTCCGCGTCTTCCCCATCGGCTTCGGCACCACGAACCCGGCCCCGATGGTCTGCGACAACTCGCAGTTCGACGGCCGAGGCTACGGCGGCTGGGGCGGCGGCTCCGGCGGCCGGGGCGGCTTCGACCGGGGCCGCAACCCCCGCGTCATCGACGAGCCCGCGCTCAAGCAGATGGCCCGGACCACCGGCGGCTCCTACCACCGCGCCGAGAACGCCGACCAGCTCCAAAGCGCCCTCGGCTCCCTCCCCGGCAGCTTCACCGTCGTCCACCAGCGGGTCGACACGGCCGCCGCCTTCGCCGCCGGCGGCGCCCTTCTCATCACCGCGGCCCTGTCCCTCTCCCTGTGGTGGAACCGCCCCCGGACCCCGGCCCGCTGACGTACCTGTCGCCTGCACGGGCCGCCGGTCAGCCGCGTGTTCCGGCCGAGACGTGCAGCGAGAGGTGCGAGGACAGGGCGCGGAGGAAGTCCGGGGCGTCGAAGACCGCGCCCGCGGAGGCGACGCCGGTCGTCCTGGTCCGGCCGGTGAGGACGCGGTCGACGGCCTCCACCGCGAGCGGCGCGCTGACGGCGTAGATGTCCTGACCGGCGGCGGCCACGCGGCGCTCCACGCCGCCGGAGCGGACGAGGACGTCGACGACGAAGGTCTGCGCGGAGCGGCCGCGCTCGTCGACGGCGGCCGGCGCCGGGGCGCCGGGAGCGGACAGCTCCGCGGCCGCCTTGGCGGTCATGTAGGTGCGCACCTCCGGGACGGCCAGATGGCTGGGAACGGTGACGACGTCGGCCATGGTGAACTCCCCGATGACGCTCTGGGGGCCGAGCGGAGCCGGGAAGGGCCACTCCAGGGTCAGCAGGGCGTCATCGTGGTACTCCAGCCGCCCGCCGGTGAAGCGGACACGGCGGCCACCCCGTCGCCGACTCGAGACCACGCCCGCAGCGAGCGTTCCGCCGGTGGGGTGCCAGCCGCTCAGGCCGTAGGCGATGTGCGCCTCGTCCGCCGCCGTCCAGTCGCCCATCGCGGTGGTGACCAGCAGGTCGCCGAGACCGCCGTAGAAGGCCATCGCCGGGACCACCACGGTGCCCGCGGCGCGGGCGCGCTCCGCGAAGTGCGCGAACGTGTCGGCGTTCGCCTCGATCTCGGCCGCCACGTCGACGTACGGAATACCGGCGCGCAGTGCCGCCTCGACCAGCGGCGCGGCGGTCGAGGCGAAGGGCCCGGCACAGTTGATCACGGCGGCCGCGCCGTCCAGCGCGCGGTCGAGCGAGGCCGGGTCGTCGGCCGACGCCTGCCGCGCCTCAAGCCCGGCGTGGGCCTCCGCCAGCGCCACCAGCTTGTCCCGGTCGCGGCCGAGGAGCAGCGGGACGTGTCCGCGCTCACGCAACTCCGCGACCACGAACCGCCCGGTGTGCCCGTAGGCGCCGAACACCGCCACGATAGAACCCGATCCCATGCCTGCTCCCGCGTACTCGTAGTGCTTCACGGGGTAGATCCTGTCTTCGCCGGCCCATCGGTGCCCAGTGTCCGGAATGACATGACCCGTACAATTTCCGACATGGGTTCTTTCCCGCGCTCCGTCGCGGTCGCCGCCGTCGACGGGATGCTGCACTTCGAGCTGGCCCTGGCCTGCGAGGTCTTCGGCCCCGCCCCGGACGCCGTGCCGGGCCCCTGGTACGACGTCAGCGTGTGCGGCACGCACGCCGTCCGGGCCGGCCGGTTCCGGCTGGAACCGGACCACGGGTTCGACTGGCTGGCGCGGGCCGGCACCGTGATCGTCCCCGCCCTGGCGGACGTCGACGAGGACCCGCCGGCCGAGCTGGTCGAGGCGGTGCGCGCGGCTCACGCGTCGGGCGCGCGGGTGGTCTCCCTGTGCACGGGCGCCTTCGTGCTCGCCGCCGCGGGCCTGCTGGACGGGCTGCGCGCGACCACGCACTGGGCCCACACCGGGGAACTGGCCGCGCGCCATCCCCGGGTGGAGGTCGACCCGGACGTGCTCTACGTCGACAACGGCAGCGTGCTCACGTCCGCGGGCAAGGCCGCGGCGATGGACCTGTGCCTGCACCTGGTCCGCCGCGACCACGGCTCGGCGGTCGCCAACGTGGTCGCCCGCCGCCTGGTCGTGCCGCCCCACCGGGCCGGCGGCCAGGCCCAGTTCGTCACCACACCGGTGCCCGCCCAGGACGGCCACCCGCTGGCCGAGTTGCTCTCCTGGGTGATGCGGCGGCTGGACCAGCCGCTCACCGTGGAGGACATGGCCCGCCAGGCGAACATGAGCTCGCGCCACCTGGCCCGCCACTTCCGCTCGGTGGCCGGCACCACCCCGCTGCAGTGGCTGTTGACGCAGCGGATCCGCCGCGCGCAGGAGTTGCTGGAGACCACGGACGACAGCGTCGACACCATCGCCTCGGCCGCGGGCATGGGCACGGCGACGACGCTGCGCCGCCATTTCCACCGCACGATCGGCGTACCGCCGGACGCCTACCGCCGTACGTTCCGACCGTGAGGCCGCGGCGCCCCGCGCCCGGTGCCCGGCGTCCGGGAACGATCGGGAACCGCGCCGGCCTGTCGATCCCCCGGAGGCGTGGAGACGGTCCCACGCCTCCTGCGGTACCGCAGGAAAGATCACAGCGGTCCTGCAAGAGAGATACCGCGGTCCTGCGAGGGAAATCGCAGCGGCTTCGCGGGAGAACGGCGGCGAGCGAAGTACCCGGTGTGATCGAATACGTCCCCGTGACTCCTCCGCTCCCTGAAGGGAGCGGCTTCTCGCTAGGCCGCTTGCGCAGCGTCGCGAAGGGCAAGCCCTGCCCGCAGGATGTTGATCGCCGCGTTCACGTCGGCATGCGCGGTGTGCCCGCACGCCGTACAGGCGAACTCGGCTTGGGTGAGGCGGTTCTCCTTCGCGCAGTGCCCACATCGGGCGCAGGCGCGGGAGGTGTTGGCGGGGTTCACCGCGATCAGCTCTCGACCGGCGCTTTCAGCCTTGTGCGACAGGATCGTCAGGAACACCCCCCAGCCCGCGTCCAGGATGCTGCGGTTGAGGCCGGACTTCTGCGCGACGTTGCGGCCGGGTGCCTCCAGGGTGCCGGACGCCGATCGGGTCATGGTGGCGATCCGCAGGTCCTCATGCGCGATGATGTCGTAGGCACGAACCAGGCGCAGGGCCGCCTTGTGTGCGCCGTCGAGGCGCCGGCGGCAGACCTTGCCGTGCAGGGCGGCGACCCGGGCCACCGCCTTGCGGCGCCGATTGGAGCCGCGCTTGGTGCGGGCGAGGTCTCGCTGCGCGACGGCGAGGCGGTCCGCGGACGCCGCCAGGTGGCGCGGGTTGTCCAGGTGGTCTCCGTCGCTGGTGGTGACCCGCGACGCCACTCCCATGTCCAGGCCGACGACCGCGCCCGCCGGGGGCAGGGTCTGGGCGGGTACGTCGTCGCAGGCGAGGATCACATACCAGCGCGAACCTTCATATTTCACGCTGATCGTCTTCACGGTGCCGCGTACGGCACGGTGCTGGTGGACGCGTACATGCCCGACGCCCTGGAGGCGGACGAACGTCGCGGTGGGGTGTTCGGGCTGGGAGTCCCACCGGCAGCCGTCGCCGTCCTTGGGCCAGGTCACCGTGTCGAACCGCCCCTTGCCCTTGAAGCGGGGATAACCCGGCGTGCGGCCGGCCTGGAGGCGGGCGAAGAACGCGGCGAACGCCGTGTCCAGGCGGCGCAGGGTGGCCTGCTGGGAGGAGAACGACCACCGGCCCTGACCGTCGGCGTCATCGGCGCGGATGTGCTTGAGGTCGGCCGACTGCTCACCGTAGCGGACCGTCACGCCCGCCGTGCGGTGGGCGGTGCGGCGGTGCTCCAGCGCGGCGTTGTACAGGGCGCGGTGGTCATCCAGGCACGCGGTGAGGGCGACCTCTACAACAGCACCATCCATCCAACGCGCGACAATCGGAGATCTCCAATGCGCAGACCTGACCGGCCAGGGCACACTCGGGCCCTGGCGGCCCTCCCGCTCCCGATTCCCCCGTCGCCCAAAGGCGACGCTCCCCTCGGGAGGAACTGATGGACGACCTGGCGCTGGGGACGCTCGCACAGCGGCTGACGCGGATCCCCGGGGTGGTCGCGGTGGCGCTCGGCGGCAGCCGCGCCCGCGGCACGCACCGCCCCGATTCGGACATCGATCTGGGGCTGTACTACCGGGGTGATCTGGACGTGACGGCGCTGCGGGCCCTGGCCGAGCAGGAGACCGGGGAGCGGACCGAGCTGACCGCGCCGGGCGGCTGGGGTCCCTGGGTCGACGGCGGCGGCTGGCTGACCATCGGCAGCCGGCAGGTCGACTGGATCTACCGCGACCTGGACCGGGTCCACCGGATCTGGGACGACTGCCGGGAAGGCCGCTACGAGGTCGGGGTCCAGGCCGGACATCCGCTGGGTTTCTACTCCCACGCCTACGCCGGCGAGGTGGCGCTGTGCCGGGTGCTGGCCGATCCCACCGGGGAGCTCACCGACCTGCGGGAATGTACTCGTACCTACCCGGCGGCGCTGAGCGCCGCGCTCGTGGGCGGCCTGTGGGAGGCGGACTTCTCCGTGGCGCTGGCGCGGTACGGGGCGGCCGGCACCGACCCCGCCTACGCGGCCGGTTGCCTGTTCCGCGCCGTCGGCGTCGCCTGCCAGGCCCTGCACGGCCACGCGGGCCGGTGGCTGGTCAACGAGAAGGGCATGGTGGCCTCGGCCGCCCGGCTGCCCGCGGCCCCGCGGGACTTCGCCGCACGGGCGCAGCGGCTGCTCGGTCACGTCGGCGAGTCGACGCGGCGGATCGAGCAGGTCGTGGCCGACGCGGCCGCCCTGACAGACGAGGTGAGGGCGGCCGTGTCACCTGACGCGCCCCGAGTCCGGTGGAGCCGGTTCAGCTGACCCTCATACCGGACGGAAGTAGGATCATCCGCGTGGATCTGGACAATACCGCCGCCCAGCTCGGGGTATCCGTCGAGGACGTCGAGCGCGTGCACCGGCTCGCCGGCGACCGGCCGTCGGCTCCGCTGCCCGCCAAGGCCGACGCGCCCGCGATCCTCGCCCGGCTCGCGGTGCGGCCGGACGACGCCGCCGAGATCATGGAGGGCTGGCCCGACCCCGACTCCCCGCTGTGGACTCCGGAGCTGCGCTGGCTGCTCGACCGCTCGATCGCCTTGGTCCGCGCCGATCTCGGGGGCCACGGCTGGCTTTCTCCCGGTCCGGAGCTGCCGCGCGAACGGGGCCCCGCCTGGCGGCATCTCTACGTGTACGCGTACCTGGCCCTGGTCGACGTCGTCACGGGGTACCACCGCGACCACGGCATCGCCGATTCCGTGTCCTGGGCGACCCTCGCGGACCTGGGCCGCAATCTCGCGATCGACCGGCGGATGCACCGCGAGGGCTGGCCGGTCATGCAGAGCTGGCTGACGCTGCACGCGCGCGGCGGCCTCTACGAGCTGGGTCGGCTCCAGCACCACCGCGGCGGCACCACCATCGACCTGCACATCCCCGAGTCAGGGCCGATGACCCCGCAGGCGGTCGCGGCGTCGCTCGACGAGGCCCGCGCGTTCTTCCCGCGCCACTTTCCCGACGAGCGCTACACGGCCTTCGCCTGCGGCTCGTGGCTGCTCGACCCGCAGCTGCTGGAGTACCTGCCCGGTGACTCCAACATCGTCCGGTTCCAGCGGAGGTTCGAGCTGGAGCCCTACGAGGAGCCGGAAGGGGCGGACGCCGACGTCGAGGTGCTGCGGTTCGTGTTCCGCACCCTGACCACGCCGCTCGACCGGCTGCCGCGCCGCACCGTGCTCCAGCGCGCGATCGTCGACCACCTGAGGGCAGGCCGCCACTGGCAGATCCGCCGCGGCCACTTCCCGATCTAGCCACACCCGGGCGCCTGTTTCACCGGGAGCGGCCTGTGCCCGTGCCGGGCGGGGCCGGCGTGTCCAGGACGGTGGTGCGGGTGAGGACCGAGGCGGCGGCCATGCTGTGCCCGCGTCATCGACGTCGGCAGCGCCCCGTCGAAGATCGAGCGCATGGGCGTGCGCGGGTCGGGGCCATGGCTTCAGGGGGCACGAACGCGCCCTGGCCCGAAGTCGCCGACGGGCCCTTCAGGGAGCCCGGACGCCGTGTGCCTGAAGCCGAGAGATGATCAGCTCTCGGAGCTCGCGTTCCTGGGCGGCCGCGTCGTGATGTCCCGCCCGGTCACCGGATGCGGCCCAGCGCTCGAGGACGTCGACCGTGAGAAGCCATTGCGCGATCGTGAGTTCGGGTCTCACGACCTCGTCCGGTGGCGGCCACGAGCCGGAGCCGGGAACACCGGGCGTCCAGCGGGCGATCTGATCCCAACCGGCCCTTCGGACGCTGCGCGCGAGATCGGCCCGCCGGCGATCGCCGTTCACGGTCTCGACGTCGGCGTCGTTGTCCATGCATCCGTCGATGATCCCCCACTGGCGAAGAGGCATCGCGATGATCAAGCCTGCACTCATGCCGGGCATGGTGCCGAGATCGTGAAGGGCAGTCAAAGCGGATCATGAGTAGGCACCGGGTACGGCGGCGCCGAGGACGAGGCGATGAAGGTGTCGCGGAGTCATCATGACGCCGGTGATACGGGTGGCGAGCGCCAGGACCGCCGGTGTCCGGCGTCACCGAACTTGACGGTGGAATGCCACTCTCGCCTGCGCGCCATCGATTAGACGGCCGTCTAATAACCCCCCTGTTTCCCCTGGTGAATTCAGCTTTCTCGAAGTCGCGGCCAAATGGGGAATGGCTGCGTTAATCGCCGGGGAAACCCTGGAAAAGTCCAGGACAATCCGGTTCCGGATCGGCAGGCCCGCTTGCCTGAGTGCCGCGGGGCGTCGTTCCCGCGAGATTCTACGGTTACGCTCCGTGTTCGTCGGCAGCGTGGCGGCTCCGGCCCGCACCGCCTTCCCAAAGGAGACCGGCGGTGGTCTTGCCGTGGTGCCCGCGGGCGCCTCCAGGAGTCGCCGCCGGATCGCGGCCCCGCGGGCGGCGGACGCCGGAGCGCCGGTCGCGTCAGGAAGTGCGGCTGGACGGCCGGGGCGGCAGGACCCCCGGTGGCCGCGCCGAGGGCCTCGCGTCCACCGGGCGGACGCCGTGTCACCCCGGCCCGATCACGCTCCGCCACCCGGAGGTCCGGGGTACGCCCGGGACCGTTCCTCTTGTCATCTCCGGGGAAATCTTACGTCTGACCTGGACAGACTCGCGCATCGTCATCAATGGACCGTTCCGGCCGCGACGTGTGGGAGGGCGAGCTCACCGGCGAGCCTCTCGCCCTCCTCCGGCGGCCGGACCTTCCTGGCGTACGACTGGCGTACGACGCCGCCTGGCGTGTGGCGGGCGGATCGGCTCTCGGACCGATGCGGCGGAAGCCGAAAGGACCACCACGCACCGCCCGGGACGCGTGAAGGGCCCGGCCCCTTGAAGGGGGCCGGGCCCTTGGACCGGTTCGTGGTCACACCGGGTCCGTCGCGGGTGCTACCGCCACGCCGTGAAGTGCCACTTGTTGGGCTGCGACCATGTACAGGCTGTCACCTGGTATCCCGAATCCCTGACCGCGTACCTCCAGTAGTTGCAGGTGCCCGCGTCCGAGTAACCGCCGTAGAACTTGCTCTCGGCGTGGGCCACGCCGCCAAAGGATAAGACCGTTCCGGCGATGGCGAAGCTGGCGACGCCGACGACCGCTCTTTTCATGAGACTCATGCTTTGGACCTTCCTGTAGACCCCCGGAGGGAATTACCGCTGCACATTGATCTTTAACTGGCGATCGCCGATATGCAAGACCGTCTTTGAAATCCGGCGCCCGGCGGCGAGTGATCGGCGGGGAAGGACGACGGGGCGTGATCGGGCCGGGGCGACGTCGCGGATCGCGCGCCCCGCCGCCCGTTCCTGCTTCTCACAGTCGTCCCGGCTTCTCACAGTCGTCCCGGGTGAGCGTCAGGTGGGAGCCGTCCGGGGTGGCCGGCTTCCCGGCCCAGCAGCGATCCGAGCGATCCGCAGCGGCCGTCGCGCGCGGGCCGGGTCAGAAATAGGCACCGGGTATGGCCGCCCCGAGGATGGGGCGGCGAAGGTGTTGCGGGGTGACCATGACGCCGGTGATCCTGCTCGCGACCGCCAAAGCCGCTGGAACGGGGTTGTCGATGTGGTCGTCAGCAGCCGGATCGAGGCCCAGATCACGAAGGTGACGGTTGAGCCGATCGGGATCTGTGCCATGCCTCTGGATGGGAAAAGTCGGGTTGATGTCGGTGATGTACTCACCGTCGACGGCATAGGAGAGGCTGTGCCGGGCGGCGTAGTTGTGCCGCATCACCGCCACCGCTTCTCCCCCGTCGCGAGACAGGGGGCAAAGAGCCTCCGCATGCGAGCCCCGCCAGCCGCAATCCTCGATCGCGACGGTCCAGTCCCCGATTCGCCTCACAGTGATGACCTCAGGCCCTTCCGGCTGGGAGTAGTCCTCGTCTCCGATGAGCCGGATATCCTCGTCCGCGGCACCGAGCCGGCGGAGCACCTCGTACTCGTCGAGCCCGCGGACGAAGACAATCGTGTAGATCTCGCCGAGCCCGCTGCCCTCTTCCCACTTGTAGTCCTCCGGCGACGCACCGGGGGTTCTGGCGGTGGCGTGGACCATTTCGAACGTGCTCGCCTGCTCGAGGATCTCGGGGTGGGCGGCGAAGAAGGCCTCGGTGATCTCTGGAGCCATCCGGCCACGCTCACTGACCAGGTGGCCGTTCGCTCTCGCCCAGTCCCGGATCTGAGTGCGGCCCAGCTTGGGCGTCCGGTAGGTGACGTGGAGGGGGGTGAAGTCGGCATCGGACATGATCAGAAACTACCGCCAGGTTTGATGCCTTGTCTGCCATCGCTCTTCCAGCGGGCCCGAGCCCTCCGTGACCGGTCGCCGGACGCGTCATCGGAATCGGCAGCAGAAGATGATCTTAATCGGCAACGCCCAGCGGCTCCCCCGCCACCCGCTCTTCCCGGTCGCCGCCCAGCCCGAACTGCCCGCGCCGACGACGGAGGCCCCGACCGAATGCCCCAACGTGGTCAACGAGCCGCGCCCGAGCCTGACCCCGACGCCCTCGCCCACAGGCGACCGGCCTCAGCTGAGTGGTCACCCTGTCGAAGAACGTCATCCCGGGCACCATCAAGATGGGCGCCCTGCTGCGCGTGCAGAAGGGCGCCCACGGTAACGACTGGGGCCGCCACACCGCCTACGCCGGTCCGATCCGCCTCCTAACGAAGAGGAAGTGCGTCGTCTGGGGCGGCGATTTCGCCAAGGCGGCGTGGCAGAGCGGCTGGACCCACCGCGACTAGAGCCGCTTCTCGTGCCAGGTGTAGTAGAGGTAGGTGCTGCCGGGCCCGGTCAGCGTGCCGTAGACCTGCCAGAAGCTGTTCGGGGCGAGCGAGAAGCGGAAGACCTTGTCACCTGGCCGGTCGTCCACGAAGGCGGTCTGTGTGCCGTTGTTCCAGATCCGTACTTCGATCGTGAACGTCGAGGTGTCAGGGATGTCGAGACAGATCTCGTAGTCGTACGACAACGAGCCGCCGATGTTGTAGCTGCGCCCGTCGATGGCCCCTCGCTCCATGTTGGAGGGGATGTAGCTGTTGTACACCCGCGTGTACCCGCCAGTGGAACAGTCGACCGCGGAGGTGGCCGCGGACGCGGGATTGATGCCGGTGAGCATGGCGCCGAGGACGCCGATGAGAACGAAGATGGTGCGCTTCATGCCTCTCCTCATCTGTGCACGTGAGCCTCCGACCAATTAGTTGAAGGCTTAACTGATTCTGACGAGGTCGCCGTAGCCGGACAAGGCCGAGCAGGGATTCCCACGAATTCGGGTCAAACAGGTCACGTCGAGCTGCACCGATGAATCCGCCCCGCTTCCTTCGGCTGAAATCAAGATGAAAACCGCACGCCAGGGGGTTCGGAGGCGGCCGTCGCCTCCCCCCGTCCGGTGGTTACGATCGCCCGCCGGAAACCGATGAGCCCCTGGGATCGCCGACGACCCTCAGATCTCCGTTGTTCGTGGAGAAGGTCGTCGACGTCGTCGGCCTCTATCACAACCCGCCCGAGCGGGCCGTGGTGTTGTGCGTGGACGAGAAGTCCCAGATCCAGGCCCTGGACCGGTCACAGCCGGTGCTGCCGATGATGCCGGGCATGCCCGAGCGGCGCACCCACGACTACGTCCGCAACGGCATCACCAGCCTGTTCGCCGCCTTCAACATCGCCGACGGCACCGTCATCGGTGAACTGCACCGCCAGCACCGCGCCGCCGAGTTCAAGAAGTTCCTGATCACGATCGACAAGAGTGTCCCCGCGGACCTGGACGTCCA
>NZ_JBFAAE010000102.1:0-18823 GCF_040639575.1 Streptosporangium sp. NPDC023825
TCAGCGGAAAGCGTCACCGGAGTCTTGGGCCGTCCCATCCGCGCCATGCAGCCCATTCTAGACTTAGCAGACGAACTTTAGACGCAGGACACTAGTGCGGTGACCGGGCGGTGTGTCCTGCTCGACGGTGGCGAGGCGACGGTCTTTCCGCGCTGGTGCGGTGATCGGGCGGTGGTTCTGCTCGGCGGTGACGAGGCGACGGTCTTTCCCGCGTGCGCGGCGACCGGTCACCCTGGGCGCCGGCCGGGTTTCCGCGGGCTGACGCCGGTGACGTCCTCGGGGTGGGAGACGCCGTAGGAGCGTCCCCGCTCGTCGGTGCCGACCTTCTCGCGGCCCCGTTCCTTCCTCCGGGAGGCGATCCTCTCGGCTCCTCGGTTCTCGCTGGTGCCGACGCCGAGGGGGGACCGGGCCTCGGTGTCGGTGGAGGGGACGCCCTCGCGCTCCGCGCCGGACACCACGCGGGGCGGTCCCTTGCCGTCCGGAGGGGGACCGAAGGCCAGGTCGCCCGACCGCACGACCTCCTCGCTCGCGTGGCCCACGTCACGCGAGTGGCCGTGCTTCGCCTTCTCGCCCTTGCCGCTCCGGCGCTTGTGCTTGGATTCGCGTTTGTCGTTCATGTCCAGCACCTCTGGATTCGTTCGGTGGTCAGCAGATTCTCGGCAGCGGGTCGCCGACCAGCAGGTCGACGATGCGGGTGCCGCCGAAGGCGGTCCTGAGCAGGACCAGTCCCGGCGGGTCGTCGTTGATCCGCCCGATGATCGCCGCCTCGGCGCCGAGCGGGTGGGAGCGGAGGGCGGCCAGCGCCGTGTCGGCGGAATCCCTGGCCACCACCGCGACCATCCGCCCCTCGCAGGCGACGTAGAGCGGGTCGATCCCCAGCAGCTCGCACGCTCCCCGTACGGCGGGACGGACCGGCACCGCGTCCTCGTCGAGGACGACGGCGACCCGCGAGGCCTCCGCTATCTCGTTGACGATCGTCGCCACCCCGCCCCGGGTCGCGTCGCGCAGGCAGCGCACCGTGCCGCCATCGCCGTCGCCGTCCGCACCGCCGCCGCAGGCGTCCAGCAGCACGTCGACGAGGGTGTTGAGCGCGGCGGTGTCGGAGCACAGCTCGGCCTCGATGTCGAGTTCCCCGCGGGCGAGCATGACGGTGATCCCGTGCTCGCCGATCGGCCCCGACACGATGACCGCGTCCCCCGGCCGTGCGGAGGCGGCGCTCAGCCGGACGGGCCGGTCGAGCGTCCCGATGCCGGAGGTGGTGATGTAACAGCCGTCCGCCTTGCCCCGCTCCACGACCTTGGTGTCGCCGGTGACGATCCACACGCCCGCCGCCCGTGCCGCCTCGGCCATCGAGGCGGTGACGCGCCGCAGGTCGGCGACGGGGAAGCCCTCTTCGAGGATGAATCCGGCCGAGAGGTAGCGGGGGCGGGCCCCGCACATGGCCAGGTCGTTGACGGTGCCGTTGACCGCGAGGTCGCCGATGTCGCCGCCCGGGAAGAACAGCGGCGTGACCACGAACGAGTCGGTGGTGAAGGCGAGCCCGTCGGCGACCGCGCCGTCCTCCAGAGGCGCCAGCATCGGGTTGCGGAACGACTCCAGGAACACCGCCTCGATCAGGGTGTGCGTGGCCTTGCCGCCCGCGCCGTGCGCCAGGGTGATGCGGTCCTCCCGCACGCGCGCCCCGCGCCGTCGCACCCGCTCGATCCGGTCCAGCACCTGCTGCTCCCGGTCGCGTGCGCTTTCCCTCGGGTCCGGTACCTGGTCATGATCGTGTGTACTCTCCTTCAGGTCCGGTACCCGGGCAAGGTCGTGTGTTTCCTGCCTCAGATCCGGTGCGTGTCGCCCCCCGCCGCGTGGTCCCGGTGGGTCCATCTCCCGCACGCCGTGCTCCCCGCCCTGTCCGGTGCCGTCTTCCCCGCCGTTCACCTCCGGGTCGCCTCCTTGACGCGCTCGCGCGAGAACCGGCCGAAGTCGTAGTACGCCGCGCAGGCGCCCTCGGAGGACACCATGCACGTGCCGATCGGCGTCTCCGGGGTGCACGCGGTGCCGAACACCTTGCACTCCCAGGGTTTGAGTACTCCTTTGAGCACCTCGCCGCACTGGCACGCCTTCGGGTCGGCCACCCGCCCGCCCGGAATCCGGAAGATCCGCTCGGCGTCGAAGGCGGCGTACCGCTCCGCGATCCTGAGCGCCGACTGCGAGATGAAGCCCAGCCCCCGCCATTCGAAGTACGGCCGTAGCTCCATCACCTGGCCGATGACGCTCAGGGCCCTGGGGTTGCCGTCCCACGGGACCACCCGGGAGTACTGGTTCTCCACCTCGGAACGGCCCTCGGACAGCTGTACGAGGATGCGGTAGACCGTGTGCAGCACGTCCAGCGGCTCGAAGCCGGCCACCACCATGGGCTTGCCGTAAGCGCGCGCGACGAACCCGTACGGCCGGCAGCCGATCACGGTGGAGACGTGGCCCGGCCCGATGAACCCGTCCAGGCGCAGGTCGGGAGAGTCCAGGATCGCCTTGATGGCAGGGATGATCGTCACGTGGTTGCAGAAGACCGAGAAGTTCTCGATCCCCTCGGCCTCGGCGCGCAGGACCGTCATCGCCGTCGAGGGCGCGGTGGTCTCGAACCCGATGGCCATGAAGACCACGTGCCTGCCGGGGTTCTTCCTGGCGATCTTCAGGGCGTCCAGCGGGGAGTACACCATCCGGATGTCGGCTCCCCGCGCCTTGGCGTCGAGGAACGAGCCGTTCCCGCCGGGCACCCGCATCATGTCGCCGAACGACGTCATGATCACGTCCGGCTGCTCGGCGATGTGGATGGCGTCGTCCACCCGCCCCATGGGAATGACGCAGACCGGGCAGCCGGGACCGTGGACCAGGGTGACGGCCTCGGGCAGGTAGTCCTCCAGGCCGTGCTTGTAGATCGTGTGGGTGTGCCCGCCGCACACCTCCATGAACTTGTAGTCACGGCCGGGCTCGCACAGCGCGGCGATCCGCGTGGCGAGCATCCGGGCCTTGCCGGCGTCGCGGTACTCGTCGACGAAACGCATCAGCCCTCACCCCTCTTCGATCATGGATTCTCGGAGGGCCGCGATCTCGTCCTCGTACGCCTGGCCGATGCTTTCGAGGAAGTCGAGCGCGGCCCTGGCCTCCCCCTCGTCGATCTTCGACATCGCGAACCCGACATGGATGAGGATCCAGTCGCCGGGCACGACGCTCTGGTCCTCGAGCAGGCCGATGTTGATCGCGCGCTTGACGCCGCAGACGTCGACCATGGCCAGGTCAGGACGGTCCGACAGGATTTCCACGATCTCGCCGGGAATTCCCAGGCACATGAGAGGCCTCCGCCATCTGGATGGATTCGAGGACGAGGCCGTCGCCGCCCTCGGTGTGGACATCGGTGTCGCCGCACCCCGCGCAGACGGCGAAGGGCTCGACGGAGGTGGACGTGCTCCCGCAGGAGCGGCAGGTCATCCGCACCGGGACGATGACCAGGTCCACGTGGGCGTCCTCGGCCACGGAACCTCCGGAGATCGAGGAGAACGCCTGGTTGATCCCCGCCTCGGTGACGCGGAGCAGGGCGCCCGCGTGGACTCGCGCCCGTCGTACCCGCCTGCCGTCCGCCCGCTTCTCCACGGCGGTGAGGATCGCCTCGGCGATCCCGAACTCGTGCATGGTCGTTTCCTCTCATTCTGACGCGGGCGTGCCCTGACCCTCCTGGTTTTGCCGTCAGGTCGGGACACGCTCCGGTGGTGTGTTCGAGTCGCCGCTGGACGGGCGGAGACGTTAAACGCCTGCGGAGCTGAGGTAAGACCTGGACTCGTCCAGGCTCCTGGCTGTGAAACAGGAACCCACCAAGATGTCGCGTGAGCGACATGGCAGGAATCTTCGGCGTTCACGCCGAGGAGGACGTCACATGTTCCGCATCCTCAGGTAGCGCTTGATGTCGGGGAGCGACTGGTAGACCAGTACGGCGACCCCCGCCAGCACCGCCCCGGCGAGCAGGCGTTTCAGCATGTCCGTTCCTCCTCGTGACCCACGGCGGCCACGGCCGTCGTGATCTGTTGTCCCGCGAGCTCGGTGACCAGGTCCGCCGCGACGCCGACGGCGTCCGCGACCGGCGGGCTGAGCTCCATGCCCGGCGAGGTGTCGGCGGGCTGGCAGCCGACGAGCAGGACGCGACCGGCCCCGCCGCCGAGCGTTCCCACCAGCGAGAGCACGCTCTCGGGTGTCATCGAGTGCGCGTCGACGAAGGATCCCGGCGTGCCGCCCGCCGACGGTTCGAGGACGTACAGGGTGCCGGGCGGGCCGTCGCGGGAGACCGCGTCGACCAGGATCGTGGTGTCGTACCGTCCGCCGGTCAGCTCGTACGCCAGGTGGACGCCCCGGATGCCGAAGTCCCTCACCTCGACCCCGCCGGGCAGGTCGGCGCCGGCCAGGTGCCTGATCACCGCGACCCCGAAGCCGTCGTCGCCGAGGAAGACGTTTCCCACCCCGGCCACCAGGATCCTCACGCGCCCACCTCCCCGTCGGCGGCGGAACCGCCCGCCGGTGAGCCGTCCGTGAGCGGCTCGACCTCGTCGGGGGCGAAGTAGAGGAAGCGGCCGTGCGACCGGCGCAGGTCGGCACCCGGGTCGTCGTCGAGGGTGACGGCCAGGTGGTGGGAGCCGTCGAGGTCGAGGAGCACGGCCTCGACGTGGGCGGTCCTGCCGGCCAGGAACATGTCGTGGGCGTCGGCGCGCCGCCGGCCGGGCACCAGCCTGACCCTGCTGCCCCGGGAGACGGTCACCCCGGCGACCGTCACGCTGCCGGTCTCCGGGGAGACCGCCGCGTCACCCGCCGGATCCCACCAGGGAACGGGTGCGTCCTGGTGGCTCGGGGAGTCTCCGGTCTCCGGGGTCGCGGGGGGCTGCCGGTCGGTGCGGCCGGTGCGGTCAGTGGCCGCCTCCACCGAGCGGATCGCGCCGTGGAGCCGTTCCAGCAGTTCGGGCGGCATGGTGCCGACCATGTCGATGAGCTCGGTCACCCGGGGATCGGTCTCCCTGGCCTCCAGGGTCTCCTCGTCGGTGAGGGTGAGCGTGCGCAGGTGGAGCATCTCGTCGATCTCCGTGGAGTCGAACAGGGGGCCGGGGCTCTCCGGCGCGATGTCCGGGTGGTCGTAGAGGATGATCGGCGAGGAGAGCACGACGTCCCGGTGGCCGGGCTCGCCCACGAGTACCGGCCAGGTGTGCTCGTTGCGGCAGGTCTCCACGGCGGGCCGCGCCCATTCCGGCGGGTCGAGCAGCGAGACGAACGCCCCGGCGGTCACCGCGATGAGCAGGTGCGCCGAGACCAGCGAGTGCCGCAGCGCCTGCTCGCGCGGCGCGCCCAGCGGCTGCCAGTCGTCGGTGTTCTCCACCCGGGCACGCAGCTTGACCAGGTCGTACGGTCCGGGCACCAGCTCGGCGGAGACCCTGAGCGCGGCGTGCAGCGGCAGGTGCTCGGAGACGAGACGCCCTATCACCTCTCCGGAGGGCGCCACGATCGGCTCGACCACGCGGTCTCCGGGAACGCGCACCTCGATCACCCGCTCGGGGGCGTCGAGCAGGCCGGCGATGGGGAGGGTCACCTCCGCCTCCCGCTCGGTCGCCTCGTCGAAGGTGAGATAGGTCCGGTGGCCGTTCCGCAGCTGCTGGACCGGCCAGTAGCCGTCGTCCTCGGCGCGCTCGACGCCGCGCGTCCTGACGTGCAGGAAGCGCAGGTTCAGGTGCGCCACGGCGTACGCGGCCCCTTCGAGGAGGCATTCGGTCACGCTGGCCGGATGCTCGGCGGTCGCGGTGAACCCCGGCGGGACGAGCACCCCGAACTGCCAGCGCACCTGGTTCTTGGTCGCCGAGGCGCGGTAGGGGTAGAGAAGGTAACCCTCGTACAGCACCGCGTCCGCCACCCGGCGCGCGATGTCCATCGGAACGCTCATCGCCGCGTCTCCTTGAGCAGTAGTTCCAGGGTCTCGTCCCAGGTCGCCAGGGCGCGCCCGGACTTGAACCTGCTGAGTTCCCGCAGCGTGTCGCGGTGGAGCCGCAGCCAGCCCGAGTTCGGGAAGTAGTGGTCCATCAGCTCCCGCCACACCGCCACCGGCGGCCGGCAGCGGGCCTCGCGGTGCCACGGCACCTGGCTCACCGAGAAGCCGTCCCGCGCCCTGGCGAACACCGTGCCGCTGAAGAGCAGGACCATCGGGATCTCGCCGTCGTCCAGGGCGGCGAAATACCTGCCCGCCGACACCTCCAGGTCGTAACCGCACGGCACCGGTACGTCGATCTCGGTGCTTCCGGTGAACGCCGGGACCATGACGGAGACATCGGCGAACCGCAGGGGTCGCAGCGTGTCGCCCCATCGGGCCGGGTCCCCGAACAGGTCACCGAGCAGTTCCGCCTCGGTGTCGCCGTAGCGCCGCAGATGGGGCTCGACCCGGATCTGGCAGCGCAGCGCGATGGTGTGCACCCCGCCGGGGGAGGGGTCGGTGACGCGCAGCCGGAAGACCAGCGTCGGGAAGGCCGCGTACGCCTCCGCCCGCACGTCCAGGCAGTCGAACGTGAGCTCATCCACCGTCATCACCGTCATCACTGCCGTCACCGCCGGAGGCGGGCGGTACGGTGTGGCTGCGCTCGCGCAGGCCGGCGAGGAAACCCTCGACGGCCTCCCGCGCCTCCTGGCCGCCGTCGAAGCCCTTCCAGCGCGTCCGCACCAGGCCGACCAGCTCGTAGCAGGCGTCGATCGGCACCAGGTGGCAGGCGAAGCCGCCGTCGGGGCGGCGGTCCACCAGGAGCGCCTCCACGTCGGGCTGGACGTCGGCCATCGCCGGGTTGGCCGCCAGGACGCGCTCCCACGTCTCCAGGGGCAGCAGCGACTCGGTGGCCCCGGCCGGGCTCGGGTAGAACGCCACGGTCCGGTCCATCGTGGAGTTGCGGAAGAAGAAGGCCGTGCGGACCGGGATCTGCATCTCGTCCCAGTCGGCCGCGCCCAGCAGGAACCGCGGGGCGTGCAGGTAGCGTCGCGGGACGGCCCGGTAGCGTGCCCGGCCGGTCGTGTCGCGGGTGAACAGCAGGTGGCAGGCCCGGCAGGCGCACAGCAGTCCTCGCCTCTCGACGTTCACGACGTGGCCGTGGTCCTCGCCCGCGGGTGCCGCGCACAGCTCGCAGAGGGTCACCGGCGGCCCGCCGGACCGGCCCGTCCGAGGCGGCTCGCGGAACCTGCGCAGCCCGGTGGCCGTCACGGCGCCGCCTCCGAGACCGGCACCGGCACCGGTTCGGGGACGGCCTCCGGCCCCCGCCTCACGGCCTCCGGTCCCCGACTCGACGCCGATGCCGACGCCGACGCCGGTTCCGGTTCCGGTTCGGAGATCGGCGTCGGCTCGGGTACCGGGCACGGGCCGGGCGGGCGGCGCTGGATCTGGAGCACTCCCGGCCGGTCGCCGCTCACGCCCTCGACCTCCACCCGCGACACCTCGGGCGCCGCCCGGGCGATGGCCCGTTCGATGGCGTCGGTCACGGTGAGCCGCGAGGACGGGCAGCCGTGGCAGGTTCCCTCCAGGCGGAGCCGCACGATCCCGTCCTCGTCCACGCCGAGCAGTTCCACGCCGCCCTCGTGCGACCCCAGGTAGGGGCGTACGGTGTCCAGCGCGTCGCGGACGCGTTCGGCCGTGCTCAGCGGGTGCAGGTCGTGCAGGACCAGCAGCCCGGCCACGAGCGGGTCGCCGACCATGCGGCCCAGCACCTCGGCGGCCCCGGCCTCGGTGACGATCTCGACGACGCGTTCCAGGCCGGCGCCGTACAGCTCGACGAGGGCCCGTACGAGATCCTCGGCCTTGGCGCGCGTCACGGCGTCGCTCAGCGCGCCGAGGTCGGCGATCAGCGCCTCGACGCGATCGCCCGTCGCCCGGACGTCATGGGCTTGCGGCATCTGCCCGGGCCCCCTTTCCGGTGCCGGGAAACGGTCGGCTCACGTGGCGTCGAAGGCGTGGGGGGTGTGCACCCGGCGAAGCTCCTCGCCGCCGCCGAGGTACATGTGCACCCCGCACGGCAGGCACGGATCGAAGCTCCGCACGGTGCGCATGATGTCGATGCCCTTGAAGTCCGCGGGCGGGTTCTCCTCGAAGATCGGCGTGTTCTGCACCGCGTCCTCGTACGGTCCCGGCGTGCCGTGCACGTCGCGGACGCTGGCGTTCCAGGGCGTCGGCGGGTACGGGTGGTAGTTGGCGATCTTCCCGTTCCTGATCACCATGTGGTGGGAGAGCACGCCCCGCACGGCCTCGGTGAAGCCGCAGCTGATCGCCTCGTCGGGAACCGTGAACGGCTCCCAGGTCCGGGTGCGGCCCGCCCGCACCTCGGCCAGGCCCTGCTCGACGAAGTAGAGCGCGCACGCCGCCGCGTAGGCCTGGAAGTAGGTGCGGGCCCGGTTGCGCTCCAGGGCGTTGGACAGCGGCTGCCCCCTGAACTCGGGGATCTTCCACTCGAACGTCTTCTCCGGTCTCAGCGCCGTCTTCGGCAGGTTGATCTGCACGCTGTGGCCGGTGGACCTGACGTAGCCGATGTCGACCTTGCCCGACAGCGCCGTCGACCAGAGCCTGGCGATGGGCCCGCCGCCGGTGTCGAGCGCCAGCGCGTCCTCCCCGTCGAACCAGCGGGGGGACATGACCCAGCTGTACTTGTCGCTGAAGTCGCGTTTCTGGGGGTGCGGGATGGTGTGCTGGTTCCACGGGTGCCGGATGTCGACCGGGTTGCCCAGCGGGTCGTGGGTGACGAACGGCTCCTGGCCCTCCCAGTCGTCGTAGTAGGAGCTGCCCAGCAGGATCCGGATGCCGAGATTGATGTCGACCAGGTCGTTGGTGATCAACTTGCCGTCGACGATCACCCCCGGGGTGACGTACATCTCGCGACCCCAGTGGCTCATGTTCCGGTAGGTGAAGTCGCAGTGCTCGGGGTTCTGGAAGCTTCCCCAGCAGCCGAGCAGCACCCGCCTGCGGCCGACCTCCTCGTAGCCGGGCAGCGCCTGGTAGAAGAAGTCGAACAGGTCGTCGTGCATGGGCACGACCCGCTTCATGAACTCCACGTAGCGCATCAGCCGGGTCAGGTAGTCGGTGAACAGCTGCACCGTCGCGACCGTGCCCACCCCGCCCGGGTAGAGCGTCGAGGGGTGGACGTGCCTGCCCTCCATGAGGCAGAACATCTCGCGGGTGAGGCGGCTCACCGCCAGCGCCTCGCGGTAGAACTCGCCCTCCAGCGGGTTCAGCGAGCGCATGATGTCGGCGATGGTCTTGTAGCCGTGGTCGCCCGCGTGCGGCGCCTCGGTGCGCTCGGCCATCGCCAGCACCCCGGGGTTGGTCTCGCGGACCATCTTCTCGCAGTAGTCGACCCCCACCAGGTTCTCCTGGTAGAGGTTGTGGTCGAACATGTACTCGGCGGCCTCGCCGAGGTTGAGGATCCACTCGCCCAGGGCCGGGGGCCGCACCCCGTACGCCATGTTCTGCGCGTAGACCGAGCAGGTCGCGTGGTTGTCGCCGCAGATCCCGCAGATGCGGCTGGTGATGAAGTGGGCGTCGCGCGGGTCCTTGCCCTTCATGAAGATGCTGTAGCCGCGGAAGATCGACGAGGTGCTGTGACACTCGGCGACCCGCCGGTTCCTGAAATCGATCTTGCAGTAGATGCCGAGACTCCCGACGATCCTGGTGATGGGGTCCCAGGCCATCTCCACGAGGTCGGGGTTCTGCTCCGATGTCGTCATGTCAGCTCCAGGGCGCCTTGTAGCCGGTCAGCAGCTCGCGCCCCTTGTGGCGCCACTTCGGTTCCTTGTCGACGGTCCGCAGGGTGATGCCGCGCAGCGCGCGGACGACGGTCCCGTACGCGCCGCTCACCGCCGAGGAGACGTGGGCGCCGGGTGGCTCGTCCATGAACGGCATGAACTTGTCGGGAAAGCCCGGCATCGTGCAGGCGATGCAGATGCCCCCGACGTTCGGGCAGCCGCCGATCCCGTTCATCCAGCCGCGCTTGGGGACGTTGCACCGGACGACCGGCCCCCAGCAGCCGATCTTGACCAGGCACTTCGGCGAGCCGTACTCGGTGGCGAACTGGCCCTGCTCGTAGTAGCCCGCCCGGTCGCACCCCTCGTGCACGGTCTGGGTGAACAGCCACGTCGGGCGCAACTCCTCGTCCAGCGGAATCATCGGAGCCTGCCCGGCGACCTGGTAGAGCAGGTAGAGGAGCGTCTCGGAGAGGTTGTCCGGCTGCACCGGGCAGCCCGGCACGTTGACGATCGGCAGCCCCGCCTTGGACTTCCAGTCCCAGCCCAGATAGTCGGCCACGCCCATGGCCCCGGTCGGGTTCCCCGCCATGGCGTGGATGCCGCCGTACGCCGAGCAGGTGCCCGCGCACACGATCGCGGTCGCCTTGGGGGCGAGCAGGTCCAGCCACTCGCTGGTCGTCATGGGCTGGCCGGTCTCGGGGTTGTTGCCGAACCCGGACCAGTAGCCCTCCTGCTTGAGTGCCTCGTTCGGGATCGAGCCCTCGACGACCAGCACGAACGGGTCCAGCTCGCCACGCTTGGCCTTGAAGAACCATTCGATGAAGACGTCCGTGCCCTGCATCGGCCCGGACTCGAAGTCGATCAGCGGCCAGTGCACGGCCACCTTGGGAAGCCCGGGAAGCGCGCCGAGCACGATGTCCTCGATGCTCGGCTGGGTCGCCGCGGTGAGCGCGACGGAGTCGCCGTCGCAGCTCAGTCCGGCGTTGATCCACAGTATGTGGACGACGGGTTCCTCCCGCTCCTGAGGGCTGCTGCTCGCTGCGTCCGTCGGCGCTGTCATGACGCCTCCCACTCCTGGTGGATGTCTGCGGAACGTGAAGGGGGAGGACCTGCGCGGGTGGACGGGCTCTGCCTCACCCGGGACTGTGCGCCCGCGGTGTCGGCGCCGGTCCGAGCGCGTGCCAGGTGAGTTCCCGGAGGACGTGGTAGAGGGTGGTCTGCGCCTCCTGGATCCGGTGCACCGAGGAGGAGGGGACGACGAACAGGTGGTGCAGGACGCCCCGCTCGGACAGCTCGGCCAGCCTGCCGCCCCCGCCGCCGGCCAGCCCGACGGTGAGCATGCCCCGGCCGGCCGCCTCCTCGAACGCCCGGACGACGTTGGCCGACCCGCCGCTCGTGGACAGGCCGACGGCGATGTCCCCCGGACGGCCCAGCGCAGCGAGCTGCCTGGCGAAGACCACCTCGAAGCCGACGTCGTTGGAGAGCGCGGTGACCACGGCGACGTCGCCGGTCAGGCAGAGGGCGGGCAGGACCGGGCCGTCGCAGGGCTGCAGGAAGGCGGTGGCGACCTCCTGGGCGTCGGTGCTGCTCCCGCCGTTGCCGAAGCTGAACAGCCGCCCGCCCGCGGCGAACCGCGCGGCCATCTCCTCGGCGCACGCCGCCAGTTCCGCCGCCGACTCGGCAGCCATCCGCTCGCGCAGCCGTACGATCTCGCCGGTCTTCTCCGCGGCCGACCGCATGGCCTCCGCTTCCACCTCCGCTGTTCCGAGACCGGTCCGGCCGGTGCGCCCGTCGTGGTCGTGATCGCTGTCGTACAGGAAGGGGTAGAGGCCGCGGATGGTCTCCGCGGGTGTTTCGTCACGCCTGCTCATCGTCGTCCTTCCCGCCGCCGCCGGTGCCTCCGCGCGCGATCACGGCGATGGCCTCCCCGGCGTGGACGAGCACGGTGTCGCCCACCACCGGGTCGACCAGCGCCACGCTCACCTCTTCGAGGACCCCGCCCGCGTCGACGATCGCCAGCTCTCCCTCCAGCAGCCTGACCACGTTCATCGGCAGCGCCTGGTCGGAGCAGGTGACGCAGACACCGGCGGTGCAGTCCTCGGGCCCGTTCACCGGTCCGCCCCCCGCTCTGGCGGGCCGAGCCGGTCGAGGAAGACGTGGACCAGCTCCCACAGCAGGTGGTAGGCGGTGACGTGAACCTCCTTGACCACGGCGGGGTCGTCGGACGCGGCGACCAGGACGTGGTCGGCCGGGAGGTGGCCGGTCATGGTGTGATCGGTCATGGTGTGGCCGGTCATGGTGTGGCCGGTCGGAGAGCGGCCGGTCAAGGTGTGATCGGTCATGGTGTGGCCGGTCATGGCGCGGTCGGCCGGGAGGTCGTCGATCGCCGCACCATCCGCGATGCCGTCCCCGTCCCCGCGGCCTCCGCCGCCGGTCAGGGCGATGGTCAGCAGGCCCAGTTCCCCGGCGGTCTCCAGCCCTCGCAGGACGCTCGGGCACCGGCCGTCACGGGAGATCCCCAGGGCCGTGTCGGCGGCGTCCGCCCAGTGGCGCACCTGGTGGGCGAAGACCTCGGCGCCACTTCCACGGTCCCCGCCGTTCCGGGAGTTCCCGCTCCTCTGGGAGCCCTCGTCGTTCCCGGCGCCGTCCCCGTTCCTTCTGCCCGCCTCGTCGTCCGCCCGGCCGGCCGCCGGGGCGCCGTTGCTCAGCGCCACCGCCGGGAGCGCCCTCTTGCCCACGATGACCGGGTGCATGAACTCGACCGCGATGTGCGCGGCGTCCGTGCCCGTGCCACCGAACACGATCAGCTTGCCGCCGAGGCGGAATCCGGCGGCCATGGCCCGGGCGGCACACGCGATGCGTTCCACGTCACCCGCCAGGGCGTGCCCGGCGCGGCCCCGCCGTGCGAAGGCCGCGATGACCGCCGCCTCCGTGACCGGTATGACGGCCGATGTCGAAAGAGGTGTTGTTTGCGTACTCGGTGTGCCAGGCATGTCGACGCTCCGTATTTTTCACGGTAGTCGCCACATTACGATTGGCCCTTTCAGGCCCGACACCCTCGGCTCGACAACCAACGGCAAAGCTCTGATCATCGACGTAACCTTCCCGTCCAGATCATGCGAGCCCCCGAGGTGTTCCCGCCGGTCGCGGGAAGGATGGCGGGATGGGCACGGGACGCGCACGGGCACGGATCCGGGTCAGGATCAGGGTCGAGGGAATCGTGCAGGGGGTGGGATTCCGCCCCCACGTCCACTCCCTGGCGCGGCGCCTGGGGCTGTCCGGGTGGGTGGGCAACGACGACCGGGGCGTGTTCATCGAGGCCGAGGGGGAGCCCGGCGACGTCGCGCGCTTCCGGGAGGACCTGCGGGATCAGGCCCCGCCGCTGGCGGCGATCCACCGCGTGACGGCCACCGCGATACCGGTGCGCGGGGACCGGGGATTCCGTATCGCGGCCAGCCGAGGGGGGACCCGGCGCGTCGCCCTTGTCTCACCCGATGTCGCGACATGCGATGACTGCCTGGCCGAACTGTTCGACCCCGCCGACCGGCGTCACCGCCACCCCTTCGTCAACTGCACCAACTGCGGGCCGAGGTTCACCATCACCCGGGACGTCCCCTACGACCGGCCCGCCACCACGATGGCCGGGTTCGCCATGTGCGGGGAGTGCGAGAGGGAGTATCTCGACCCGTCGGACCGCAGGTTCCACGCCCAGCCGATCTGCTGCCCGGCCTGCGGCCCGGTCCTTCGCCTTCTCGACGGGGGCCTTCTCAGCGGCGGTCTTCCCGACGGCAGCCTTCTCGACGCCGGATTTCTCGGCGGCGGCCTTCGCGGCGAGGGCTCGCCTGCTCGCGGGCCGGACGCCGGTCGTCCCTGCGCCGCCCCGGACCCCCGGGACCGGGGCGGCGACGGCTCGCACGCCCACGCCCCGGATCCTCGCGACCGGGAGGGCGGCGGCTCGCACCCCGGTCGTCCCGGTGCCGGTCCGGGCGGCGGTGCCGATCCGATCGCGGCAGCGGTGGAGGTGCTGCGAGCGGGCGGCGTCCTGGCCGTCAAGGGGCTCGGCGGGTATCACCTGGCGGTCGACGCCACCGACGAGGAGGCCACCCGGACCCTCCGCTCCCGCAAGCACCGCGAGGACAGGCCGTTCGCGGTCATGGTCCCCGACCTGCGTACCGCGCGGGCGCTGTGCGAGCTGGACGCCGAGGGCGAGCGGCTGCTCACCGGCCCTCGGCGCCCGATCGTGCTGCTGCCCCGCCGCCCCGGAGCCGCGGTGGCCGGAGCCGTCGCGCCGGGCGACCGCCGCCTCGGCCTCATGCTGCCGTACACGCCGATCCACCACCTGCTCGCCGCCGGACTCGCCCGCCCGTACGTGCTCACCAGCGGAAACCTCTCCGACGAGCCCATCGCCCACCGCGACGGCGACGCGTTCGCCCGGCTCGCCGGGGTCGCGGACGCCTTCCTGACCCACGACCGGCCGATCCACGTCCGGGCCGACGACTCCGTGCTCCTCGCCGCGCGGGGGAGGACGGTGCCGCTACGCAGATCCCGGGGGTACGCCCCGGAGCCCCTGCGGCTCTCACCGCCCGCCCGGCGGGCCGTGCTCGCCTGCGGTGCCGAGCTGAAGAGCACGTTCTGCCTCGCGAGGCAGGGGCAGGCATTCCTCTCCCACCACATCGGCGACCTGGAGAACTACGAGACGCTGCGCTCCTTCACCGAGGGGATCGAGCACCTCCGGCGCCTCCTCGGCATCACCCCGGGGCTGGTCGCCCACGACCTCCACCCCGAATACCTGTCCACCAAGTACGCCCTCGACCTGGAGGTGCCCGGATCGGTTGACCTGACCGGGGTTCAGCACCACCACGCGCACGTCGCCTCCTGCCTGGCCGACAACCGGGAGACCGGCCCGGTCATCGGGGTGGCCTTCGACGGCCTCGGCTACGGCACCGACGGCACCATCTGGGGCGGCGAGTTCCTGGTGGCCGACCTGGCGGGCTTCACCCGCGCCGGGTGCCTGGCCCAGGTGCCGATGCCCGGCGGCACCGCGGCGATCAGGCAGCCCTGGCGGATGGCGGCCGCGCACCTGTACGCGGCGTACGGTGACACGCTTCCCGGGAACCTGCCGGTCAGGGCCCGTCACGGCTCGCGCTGGGACGAGGTGGTCGCGGTGGCCGGGGCCGGGACGAACTCCCCCCTCACCTCCAGCGCCGGGCGCCTGTTCGACGCGGTGGCGGCGATCCTCGGACTCCGCGACACCGCCACGTACGAGGGGCAGGCCGCGATCGCCCTGGAACAGTGCGCCGACCCCGCGGAGAAGGGCGCCTATCCGGCCAGGGCCGTCGACGAGGGGGCACTCGTGACGATCCAGGTCGCGGACCTCGTCCGGGCGGTCGTCGAGGACACGCGCGCCGGGGCGGTTCCGGCGCTCGTCTCGGCCCGCTTCCACAACGGGCTCGCCGCCGCCACCGCCCGGGTGTGCGCACGGCTCCGCGACGACACCGGCCTCGGCACGGTCGCCCTGTCGGGCGGGGTCTTCCAGAACCGGCTGCTGCTGGAGGGCCTCGTCGCGGCCCTCGGGCTCCGCGGCTTCCGGGTCCTGACCCACCGCGCCGTCCCCCCGAACGACGGCGGCGTCAGCTACGGCCAGGCCGCCGTGGCCGCCGCCCGCGACACCCTCGGCCTCGTCTAGGGCGGTGCCGTCACGACGAGGACGTGGTGGCCGGGGGACGCCGATCGCGCGGGTCGTGGCCGGCCGTCACGATCTGCCCGATGCCGGTCAGATCCAGCCCTCCTCCCAGGCGCGGTGCGCGGCGGCGTGGCGGGAGCCGGCGCCGAGCTTGGCCATGGCCGCGGAAAGGTAGTTCCGTACCGTGCCGGGGGCGAGGTGGACCTGTGCCGCGATCTCGTTGATCGAGGCGCCCGTCCGGGACGCCCGCAGCACCTCCAGCTCCCGTTCGGACAGCGGGCAGTCGTCCTCCGACAGGGCGGAGGCGGCGATGTCCGGGTCCACGTAGCGCCGGCCTGCGGCGACGTCACGGATGATCTCGGCCAGCCGGGTGGCGGGCGTGGTCTTGGGCACGAACCCGCTCACCCCCGCGGCCAGGGCGCGGCGCAGCACGCCGGGCCGGGCGTGCCGGGTGACGAGGACGATCCGGGTGGGCAGCTCGGCGCGAATCGCCTGCGCGGCGCGCAGCCCGTCGGCGGGCGGCATCTCCAGATCGAGTACGGCGATGTCCGGCCGCCGCTCGCGTGCCAGGCGCACCGCGTCCGTGGTGGTGGCCGCCTCGGCGACGACGTCCAGGTCGTCCTCCAGCGCGAGCAGTGCCGCCAGGGCTCCCCTGATGAGGTCCTCGTCGTCGGCGATCAGCAACCGGATCACCGCGCGCCCGCCTCGGCCGGGTACGCGCGCGCATCGGCGGGCAGCGAGGCCACCACCTCGAACCGGTCACCGTCGCGTCGCCAGCCCAGCGTGCCGCCGGCCCGCTCCAGCCGCTCGGCCAGGGAACGCAGCCCGGTGCCGACACCCGTCACCGTCCCGGGCCGCTCGGCGCCGCCACCGCCCTCCAGCCGGGCACTGTCATTCGCCGAGCCCCCGTCATCGGCTCCTTGGGGAGCGCCGTCACCTGCCGCGTTCCCGCCATCGCCCTCCAGCCGGGCATGACCGCCCTCGACGCCGTCGTTGCCGACCCGGAGCCGGGCACGGCCGTCCTCGACGTCGTAGGCGATGTACGCCCGGCGGGCCCGGCTGTGGCGCAGCACGTTGGTGGTGGCCTCGCGCATCACCAGGCCGAGGACGTGGCGGGCGGGCTCCGGCAGCGTGTCCGCCCCGGTGGCCCGGCCCTGCTCCACGGCCGTGTCGATGCCGGCGGCGGCCAGCACCTTCGCGGCGTTGGCGATCTCGTCCTCCAGGGTCGTGCGCCGGTATCCCTGCACCACGGCACGCGTGTCGCGGAGCGCGTCGGCCGCCAGCCGCCGCACCTCCCGCATCTCCGCGGCGGCCCGGACGGGGGCGGTCTCGGCGAGCCTCTCGGCCAGCTCGCTCTTCAGCGCGATCACCTGCAGGTGGTGTCCCTGGATGTCGTGCAGGTCCGCGGCGAACCGCAGCCGCTCGTCCTTGACCGCCACCTCGGCGGCCAGGCGCCCCGCCTGGTCCAGCCGGTCGGCGATGTCCCAGGCCCACAGCATGCCCAGCGCCATCCAGGCGACGGAGGCGACCATGCCGGCCGGGAAGGCCCCCGCGAGGAGCCACTCGCCGTTCCCTGAGGCGAGAGCCACGGATCCGCCGAGCATCGCCGCGACGACCACCGCACCGGCGATGAGGGTACGCCGGTGCGCCGGCCGCAGGAACATCGCGGTGATCGACACCATCACCGCCGGGGCCACCGCCCACAGCCCGTCGTCGCGCAGGGCGAGCGGGACCGCGCCCAGCACGGCCGCCGCCAGGCCCCCCGCCACCAACCAGCCCACCGACGGCCCGCCGGCCCCCTCGCGCGCACCCGAGGCGCCGCCGGCCAGGCCCCGCGCCTCGCCCGGTAGGCGCGGCAGCCGGCGGCCGAACAGCACGATGACGGCCACGACCAGCACGGTCAGGGCCAGGCCGGTGACGCCCCTGACCCAGGGAGCCACGCCCTCGTCCATGGCCCAGGCCCTGACGAAGAGCACCAGGGAGACCGTGATGCTCCCGGTGAGGCTCCACCACGTGTAGCGGCGGAAACCACTCAGTCCCGTCCCGCGCTCGCTCGGCCTGTCACGCACGCGGTCATTGTCCCCCGCGCCATAGGGGGTATGGAGCGCCCCAATGACAAATGTCACGAGATTTCGTGACATGACCATGCGGGGACCTGCCATTTCGGCACTACTGCCGGCTTCCGCCCTCCCACAGTCTGGTGTCGCATACCCCAACCCCGTACCCCGGAGGAGCGACATGACAGCGAGAACCGCCCACACCCACGGCTGGTGGCCCTTCTTCCGTCACTACCTGGAGATGCTCGCGGCGATGGTCGTCGGCATGGCGGTGCTCGGCGCCGCCGTGCGCGCCGGCCTGGCGCTCGCGGGCCTGGAGTTCCCGGCGAGACCCGAGGTGGCCGCCCTGGAGATGGCCGTCGACATGTCCGTCGGGATGATCGCCTGGATGCGCTACCGGGGCCACGGCTGGGCCGCGACGCTGGAGATGGCCGGGTCCATGATCGTCTCCGCCCTCGCGCTGTTCCCGCTGCTGTGGGCGGGCGTGATCTCGGGCGACGCGCTTCTCCTGCTGGAGCACGTCGTGATGCTCCCGCTCATGCTCCTGGTGATGCTCCGCCGCCGCGACGAGTACGGAGGTCCCTCCCGTGTCTGACATCACGACGAGGTCTGACATCACGACGGGATCTGACATCACGACGGGCCGTTCCCGCTGGAAGGCCGTGCTGCGGCGCTGGCCGATCGCCCTCGCCGTCGGGGTGTCGGCGGCGGGGCTGGCCGCGGGCTCCTCGGCAGGAGAGATCACCTCGCTCGCCGAGGTCCTCCTGCTGCTGCCCCTGCTCTACCTCATGGCGGCCAGGATCCGGCGGCCGGAGGCGTCGTGGCCGCTGCTCCTCGCCCTCGTCGTCCTCTACGTGGTCCTGCGGGCACTGGACGTGGTCGCCGTACCGGCCGTGTTCACCGCCCTGGCGCTGGCCGTCATGGTGTGGGGTGCCGTCGCCGGTGACCTGCGCCGCTCGGGCGCGTTCCGGGCGCAGGCCCTGGGGATGATCGGATTCGGGGCGCTGGCGCTGGTCGCGCTGGTGGCGGAGCCCGATCTGGGCCGCTATCTGGTGGCGGCGGGATGGTTCCTGCACGGCTTCTGGGACTTCGTCCATTTCAGGAGGAACGCGGTCGTGTCGCGCTCGTACGCGGAGTGGTGCGGCGTCTTCGACATCCTCCTCGCCGCGCAGCTCGTGTTCCTCGCATGAGTGGCGTGGGGGGGGGGCGGCCCCGCCCCCCCCCCCACGGCCGCGAACTCCGCGTCCATAGCCAATAAAACAAAGTTGAAAAAAAAGATAAAAAAAAAAAAAAAAAAAAAAAACAC
>NZ_JBFAAE010000103.1:0-17628 GCF_040639575.1 Streptosporangium sp. NPDC023825
AGCCAGCTGTTGGGCGGGAAGGCCTCGAGGCTGTCGCCGCCGGGGACCGTCGCGACCTCGGCGAGCGAGGTGTAGGCGTCGGCGCCCTCCATCAGGATTTCCGTGGACATGGTGTTCTCCTTGTTGTTCTCGGGTTGCTCTCAGGTGAATGCGGGGTCGTGGCGTGGCCGCACGTGTCGCGAGGCCGCCACGCGGTTTCGTCAGCAGCCGGACTGGATGGTGTAGGCGATGCTGCACAGCGGGCTGGTGAGCCAGCTGTTGGGCGGGAAGGCCTCGAGGCTGTCGCCGCCGGGGACCGTCGCGACCTCGGCGAGCGAGGTGTAGGCGTCGGCGCCCTCCATCAGAATCTCGGTGGACATGGTGTTCACCTCCTTTCCTGGGTCTCGCGGGTTCCGGACCCGGGTTCGGGTCCGGTGGTCTCGAAGGGAAGCGGCGGTGAGGCGAGGTTGCGGTGCACCGCGCCGGGCATCGCCCCGGCGGCCCGCATCGCCTCGGTCACCGCCTGCTCCCGGTCGCCGCCCTGCCCGGCGCAGGCCACCAGCCCGGCGGCGACGGCCTGGGAGCGGTGCTCGCCGAAGCTCAGCCCGCGCATCCCCGGCCGGAGGTCGTGCGGCTCCCAGGCCCAGCCGACGCCGCGGCCGAGCGCGGCGACGTAGAGGGACAGGTCCTCGCGCAGCCCGCCGGCGGCGGCCGCGGCCGCGGCGACGTCCGGGGCGGCGTGCCAGGAGCGCCACCCCAGATAGACGACGACGCTGTCGCGGCGGGGGTAGTGGTCGCGGGCCGAGAGCACCTTGGCCCGGTAGGGCAGCCGCAGCTCCTCCAGCCGCGCCAGCATCGCGCCCCACAGTCCGGGGGCCGCGTCGGGCGTCCGGACTCCGGCGTACACCCGCACGCAGGCGCCCTCCTGCATGCCGTGGCCCTGCGATCCGTTGACGAGCAGGAATCCGGGCGACAGTGCCGGCAACACCGCCGGCAGGGTGACCCAGCGCGACAGCCCCCCGCCGGCCTCGCCGCCGGTCCCGGTCTCGGTACGGGTCTCGCCGCCGGTCTCGGTGCGGGTCTGGTCGCGGGTCCCGGTGCGAGCCTCGGCGCCGATCCGGTCCTGCGGGATCAGCACGCGCACGCCGTTCAGCCGGACCACCGCCGGCGAGCCGGGCTCCACCGTGGCCAGGACGCGGGTGCTGTCGTGCGGGACCATCGCGCGAAGCGCCTGCTCGAAGCCGGGGTCGTGCGGTGGCCTGCGCGGCTGCTCCCTGTGCGGGTCACGGCCGGTGTGGAAGGCCTCGTACAGCGCGTCGGCGAGCACCTTGCGCAGGGCCTTGGGGCCGCCGGCGGTGATCTCCCGGCCGTCCACGGTGGCCGAGGTCAGGTCCGCGCCGACGCGTACCCGCTCCAGTGCCCGCATCAGTGCCCGCGTCATCGTCCGTCTCCAAGGCCCAGGATGGTGGTGAAGGCGGCGGGGTCGAGCAGGAGCCTGCGCCCGACGCCGGCCGCGGCGCGTTCCAGGGGTGACAGCCGCCCGCGTCGGTGGCCGGCCACGATGAGCCGGTCGATCAGATGCCAGCCGGCGAAACCCGCCGCCCTGGCCGCCAGCTCGCGGTCCGAGCGCGCCGCGGGCCTGGCCTGCAGGTAGCCCGACCAGAAGGACTCGACGCAGGGCCGCAGGGCCTCGAAGCGGCGGGTGCCGTTGGCGACGACCTCGCGCTCGTTCGGGGTGTCGTCGCCGCCGGCCATGCCGAGCACGCCCCGGTAGAGCCATTCGCCGGCGAAGGCTCCCACGTCGCGCGCGGCGTCGGCCGCCCTGGCCTCCTCCCAGTCGGTCAGGTAGAGGGTGTCGTCGTGGTGCAGGAACTGGTCGAGCCGGATGTCGCAGTGCACCGGGACGCGGGGGGCGCTCCGCTCCCACCGCGCCAGCTCGCCGATCGCCTCGACGATCGCGGGGTCGTTGTGCAGGATCGCCCACGCCTCCAGCTCGGCGCCGCTCGCGGCCGCGTAGACGCTCAGCGGGAGAGCCGACAGGCGGCCGAGCGGCGGGACCGGCGGCGGCGAGGTGTCCTGGGCCACCACCGGCGGCGCCTGGAGGGTGTGGAGCGTTCCGATCTGCAGGCCGGCCGAGCGGGCCAGCTCCCAGGTGAAGTCGTCGTCGGAGGCGAGGTCGGCTCCGCTGCGGGCGTCCTGCAGCAGGGTGAAGGCCACCAGGCCGGATTCGGCGTCGCCGCCCAGGAACCGGGGCGCGTTGATCGCCTGGTGTCCGTCGAGCAGCGCGCTCATCGCCCTGGTCCGCTCCACCCTGAGCCGGACCAGGTCCGCCTCGCCGAGGGTCTTCTTGACGAAGACCGGGACGCCGGTGTCGGTCACCCCCGCCCAGCTGTCGTTGCGGCCGAAGAACGCGGTGATCGCGTCCTGCCGCAGCGCTCCCAGGCCGAGCTCGGTGAGGAAGCCGGTGACCTCGGGCACCTGCTCCAGCGGTACCGGCTCCAGCGTCAGCCGCTCACGCACCGCCATCGCCGGCTCCTGGGACAAGGGCCGCGTGCGCGGCCGGTACGCGTTCGTCGTGCATGGTTGCGTCTCCCCGTCGTCGGAACGGACGTCCGCGATCCCGGATCGGACACGACGTCCGAACGTGACGTCGGACCGTGTCCGGCTGACCGCGGTTCAGAGCATGCAAGGCGCTACTTGCGCCGCGCTTGGAGGCGACTGCAGGCGCAGGTGGCGAGGACGGCGCCCGCCGGCACTGTGAGCGTCGGCACCGTTGTTTGCACAGGTCACAGCGTTTCTGAGGGGTTCGCGGCGGGTGGGGGCGGGCGCCCCGCGCGCTTGGGGACACGCTCCAGCCGCTTCCAAGTGCGGCACAAGTAGCGCCTTGCATGCTGGCGCCCACCGACCGTCAGGCGTTGAAGGGAATGCCATGAGCAGCCTCAAAGGGCCCGGTACCGTCACCTGGGACGTCACCTATGCCTGCCCCCTGCGATGCACGCACTGTTACTCCGAGTCGGGCAGGCGGCCCTCTCGCCAGCTGGGCCACGACGAGATGCTCCGGGTCGCCGACGCGATCGTCGCCCTGGGCCCGGAGTCGGTGGAGTTCGCCGGCGGCGAACCGCTGCTGGTACGGGGGATCTTCGACGTCGCCGAGCGCATCAGGCAGGCCGGCATCGCCGTCAACCTCTACACCGGCGGCTGGACCTTCACCCCGCGGGCGGCCCGGGACGCCGTCCGGGTCTTCTCCCGGATCACCGTGAGCGTCGACGGGGCCAGCGCCGAGGTCCACGACGGCATCCGCGGGCGGGCCGGCTCGTTCGAGCGGGCGATGCGGGCGCTGGCCATCCTCGACGAGGTCGCCCCGCACCACGAGGTCAGGTTCGGCATCGACTGCGTGGTCACCCGCGGCAACCTCCACCAGATGGAGGAGTTCTGCACCGCCGTCGCCCCCCGCTTCGCGAACATGGCGTTCCTCATCTTCGGCGCCGTGCTGCCGTCCGGGCTGGCCAGCAGGCCCGGCTTCGAGGGCGAGCTGCTCACCGAACGGGAACTGAGCACGCTGGCGAGCCCCGAGCGCGTCACGCACCTGCGATCCCTGGCGCCGCCCTCGGTGCAGGTGATGACGACCGACAACTTCCTGCTGCAGATGAACCCCGACATGATCGCGCGCTACGGCTTCCCGATGATGCAGGTGGAGCCCGACGGGCAGGTGCGGGCGATGCCCATCTACGAAGGGACCGTGGGGAGCCTGCTGGCCGACGATCCCCTCACCCTGTGGCAGCGCTCGATCGAACGCTGGCGCGACCCCTTCGTGGTGGAGACCCTGTCCTCGATCCGCTCGATGCGCGACTGGGCCGAGGCGACCCGGCGCCTGGACCACCACTTCGGATCCGAGGAGGTCCGCCGCCGCATAGCCCTTCGCCCGGCCTACCTCGCTCCCGCCCCGGCATGAGCCGCGCGCACGGTTCCTGGCGGCCGCTGCTGGACCACCTGCGGCCCCACCGCGGCCTGCTGGCGCTCGGCGGGGCACTCACCCTGGCCGGCTCGCTGGCCGGGCTGGCGATGCCGCTGCTGGCCAAGACGGCGGTCGAGGCGTTCGGCGCGCAGCGCTCGCCGGCCGGGCCGCTGCTGGGCCTGACCGTGGTCGTGCTCGCGGCAGGCGCGCTCGCCGGCGCGCTGGGCAGGTACGTGCTGGAGCGGATGGGAGAGGGCATCGTCTACCGCGCCCGGCGCGACCTGGTGGACCGGATGCTGCGTCTGCCCGTCTGCGAGGTGGACCGGCTCAAGCCCGGCGACCTGCTGTCTCGCGTCACCTCCGACACCACCTTGCTGCGCGCGGTGTTCACCGACGGGATCGTCGAGTCGGTCACCGCGGTGTTCATGCTGGTGGGCGCCGTGGTGATGATGGCGCTCATGGACGGGCCGCTGCTGCTGGTCACCGTGGGCGTGCTCGTCCTGGTCGGCGGGCTGGTGGGCCTGGTCATGCCGCGGATCCGGCGGGCCTCGGTCCAGGCGCAGGAGTCGGTGGGGGAGATGGGCGCGGCGCTGGACCGGGTGCTGCAGGCCTTCCGCACGGTCAAGGCCGCCGGCGCCGAGCAGCGGGAGATCGACGCGGTGGCCGGCGCGGCCCGCCGGGCCCGCGACCGCGGTGTCGCCGTCGCCTGGTGGACCTCCGTCGCGGGCACCGCCTCCTGGGGCGCCGCCCAGCTCACCTTCGTGGCGGTGCTCGGCGTCGGCGGGGCCCGGGTCGCCTCCGGGGCCCTGCAGGTGTCGTCGCTGGTGGCCTTCCTGCTCTACCTGTTCTACCTGGTCGCGCCGATCGCCCAGCTGCTGCAGGGACTCACCCGGGTGCAGGGCGGCCTGGCGGCGCTCAGCCGGATCCGGGAGATCGAGGACCTCCCGGCGGAGGAGACCTCACCGCCGGACCCGGGCGGCACGGACCGGGCGCAGGCGGCGCCGGCCGGCGTGAGGTTCGAGAACGTGGCCTTCGGCTACGGCGGCGGCCGCCCGCCGGCGCACCACGAGGTGTCCTTCGCCGTCCCGGCAGGCGGCGTGACGGCGCTGGTCGGCCCCTCGGGGGCGGGCAAGTCCACGGTCTTCGCCCTGCTGGAGCGGTTCTACGAACGCCAGGGCGGCGAGATCAGCGTCGACGGGCGCGACATCCGGCAGTGGCGGCCGGCCGAGCTGCGCGCCGCCCTCGGCTACGTGGAGCAGGACGCGCCGGTGCTGGACGGCACGCTCCGGCAGAACCTGGTCCTGGCGGCGCCGCACGCCTCGGACGAGGCCATCGGGCGGGTGCTCCGGCTGACGCGGCTGGAGGAGCTGGTCGCGCGGCTCCCGGCGGGGCTGGACAGCGAGGTGGGTCATCGCGGCGTCATGCTCTCCGGAGGCGAGCGCCAGCGGGTGGCCATCGCGCGGGCGCTGCTGCGCCGCCCCCGCCTGCTCCTGCTGGACGAGGCCACCTCCCAGCTCGACGCGGTCAACGAGCTGCTGCTGCGGGAGGTGATCGCCGAGGTGTCCTCGGAGACCACCGTGCTGGTGATCGCCCACCGGCTGTCCACGGTGGCCGGCGCCGACCAGATCGTGGTGATGGAGGGCGGCCGGGTCAGGGCCACCGGTACCCACGCCGACCTGCTCGGCACCGACGACCTCTACCGCGAGCTCGCCGCCACCCAGTTCCTCGCCGGCGGCGCGGACGGTGTCGGTGACACCGTCGACCGACAAATCGCAGTAGATCGCGATTGCATCGCTTTCCCGGCAACCGGGGCTCGCCAGGCTCCCGTGGGGCGATGGACGACGAACCGCGCCGCCCGCTGATGCGTCTACTGGATATGCGGATATTTCCAGTCGTAGTGCTCCTCGTGCTCGTGGCGGCCTGCGGTTCCGCGCGGGCACCGGTCACTGACGGCGAATTCACCGACCGAGCCCGTGAGGTCGCCGAACGCTGGCAGAGCTCGGCGAAGCGTGAGCCCTGGATCTCGGGGTTCGTCCCGCTGCGGAACCTGACCGTGGAACCCGATTGGGAGCGCACGCCCCGGTGGGTCGGACGGAGCATGATCAACAGCGCCTGGAAGCTGGAGAGCGAGCTCTCGGCGGAGACGCCTGCCCCGGCCGAGCTGCGCTGGAACGACGGGAGCACGCTGAGCGTGCCGGTCCTGACGGCCACGGCCGCCTACGCCGGGCTCAGCAGGCCCAAGTCCTTCGTCGACGAGGAGTGCCCCGCCGGCAAGGGGTGCCGGCCTCTGCGCGTGATCGCGGTGGCGCGGGGCGAGGCCACGATGCCCAGCAGCAGGGGAGACGTGCGGGTGCCCACGTGGGACTTCACCGTGCGGGGCGTGCCGAAGCCGTTTCGGCGGGTCGCGGTGGACCCGGCCGCGATGGGCGGGCCGCCGCGGCCACCGGACGACGGGATTCAGGAGGTGCGCACCTACGAGGTGCGCGCCCCGACCGAACTTCGGTTGAGCTACCTGCACGGCACCTGCGACACGACGTACGGCTCACGCGTCCACGAGACACCCCGAACGGTGGTCGTGGACGTCGATGTCCGGCGAGACGACGTGGAATTCTGCACCGATATGGGGAAAATCGACCGGATCGGTGTCACGCTGCGCGAGCCCCTGGGCCGCAGGGTGGTGCTGGACTCCAGCAGCGGGGTGCCCCTGCTGGAGCAGAGCGACATCCACCTGGTCGAGTTCCAGAACTACGAGCCGCGCCGCTCCTAGCCCGGCGACATGCGGGCCTCGGGGGAGGACCGGATGCCGGCGGCGGGGACACGACCTCGGCAGCCACTGAAGATCGCTGTCCGCCCCCGGAGGGCGGGGAATAATTCGTTGTGCGCCGCTGCTGAGGCGGTCACTATGGTCATCATGTCCCGGCACGCTCGCCTCGTGACACCCGCCGCCGCGGGTGCCCTCGAGCGTGTCCGCGACGGCCTGGAGCGCTGACCTCTTCCCGTGAGTCCCGAGGTGACCCGGCGGGGGGAGGTAGCCGGCCCGTGACGGGTCACCACGGATCCAGGCAGTGCGAAGGAAGAGACATCATGGCCAAGCAGGCCTACGTGCGCAACAAGCCGCACCTCAACATCGGCACGATGGGACATGTCGACCACGGCAAGACCACGCTGACCGCCGCGATCACCAAGGTGCTCGCCGAGCGCGGGCAGGCCACCTACACGCCGTTCGAGCGGATCGACCGTACCCCCGAGGAGCACCTGCGGGGCATCACGATCAACATCTCGCACGTCGAGTACGAGACCGCCACCAGGCACTACGCCCACGTGGACATGCCGGGCCACGCCGACTACGTGAAGAACATGATCACGGGGGCGGCGCAGCTCGACGGCGCGATCCTCGTCGTGTCCGCCCGGGACGGCATCATGCCGCAGACCAGGGAGCACGTCCTGCTCGCCCGGCGGGTGGGCGTGGAGCACCTGGTCGTCGCGGTCAACAAGGCCGACGGCGCCGACCCCGAGCTGGCCGACCTGGTCGAGCTGGAGCTGCAGGATCTGCTCGCCGAGCACGGCTACCACGACGTGCCGATGGTGCGGGTGTCGGGGCTGCGGGCGCTGGAGGGCGACCCCGGGTGGACGGCGTCGGTCCAGGCGCTGCTGGCGGCGGTGGACGAGCACATCCCCGTGCCGGTCAGGTACGTGGACGCGCCGTTCCTGATGCCGGTGGAGAACGTGCTCACGGTGAGCGGCCGGGGCACGGTCGTCACCGGCGCCATCGAGCGGGGCACCGTGCGCGTGGGCGACCCGGTGGAGGCCGTCGGGCTCGGCGACGGGTTCGGCGCGGTGGTCACCGGGGTGGAGACGTTCGGCAAGACGATGGAGCGGGGCGAGGCGGGCGACAACGCCGCCGTGCTGCTGCGCGGGGTCAGGCGTGAGCAGGTGCGGCGCGGAATGGTGCTGGCGGCCCCGGGCAGCCAGCAGGCCCGCCGGTCGTTCACCGCCAGGCTGTACCTCCTGACGTCGGAGGAGGGCGGGCGGCGCCGGCCGATCGCCTCCGGTTACCGGCCGCAGTTCTACCTGCGCACCACCGACGTGCCGGGTGAGCTGACGCTGCCCTCGCCGGCCCGGCCCGGCGACACCGTGCAGGTGTCGGTGGAGCTGGGCAGGGCGGTGGCGCTCGAGCCGGGGCTCGGCTTCGCGATCCGCGAGGGCGGGCTCACGGTCGGCGCCGGCACGGTCCTGACCGTGGCGGACTGACCGCTCGCCGCCGCACCGCGTGGGACGGGCCCGCCCGTCCCACGCGGGCATCCGGCCCTCACCCCCGGCGCGGGCCCGCGCCGGGGGCACCGGGGGATCGCCGTGGCGGGCGGCGTCTCTCAGCCGCCGGCTTCGGGCGTCCAGTTCCGCACGACCGGGGCGTACTCGGCGGGCTTGTCGCCGACCTTGAGGCCGGGGCTGACCAGCCAGCTCTGATAGGCGGGGGTGAACATCTGGTAGACCGACGCGGGGGGCACGGAGCTCGCCTCGTCGAGCTGGGCGCGCAGTTCGGCCGGCAGCTCGACGTCGAGTGCGGTCAAGGTGGTGTCGAGCTGGCCGGTGTTGCTCGCCCCGACGATGGCGGCGGCGACCCCGGGCTGGGTGGCGACCCAGTTGAGCGCGACCTGGGCCATCGTCAGCCCGAGCTTGTCGGCGACGTTCTCGAGCGTGGCCAGCAGCCGCCAGTCCCGCTCGGTCCGCGGCTGCCCGGGCGAGCCCGCGCCGGTGAGCCGGCCCTCACCGGTCAGGCCCTGGTCGGCGTGACGGTACTTGCCGGTGAGGAAGCCGCCGCCGAGCGGGCTCCACGCGGTGATGCCGAGCCCCAGGCTCTGCCCCATCGGCACGTGCTCGGTCTCGATCGCCCGGTCGATGAGGGAGTAGGGCAGCTGCAGGCTGATCACCGGCTCCAGGGAGTGGGCCTCGGCGTAGGTCTGGGCCCGGGCCGCGTACCAGCTCGGCACGTCCGACAGGCCCGCGTAGCGGATCTTTCCGGCCCTGGTGAGGTCGTCGAGGGTGCGCATGACCTCCTCGACGGGAGTGATCCGGTCCCAGGTGTGCAGCATGAACAGGTCGATGTAGTCGGTGCGCAGGCGGCGCAGCGACGCCTCGACCGCTCTGATCATGTGCTTGCGGCCGTTGCCCCCGGCGTTCGGGTCCTTGGGGTCGACGCTGTTGGTGAACTTGGTGGTGAGCACCACCCTGTCGCGCACCTTGGCGGTGGCGATGAGGTCGCCGAGGATGGTCTCGCTCTCGCCCGCGGTGTAGAAGTCGGCGGTGTCGACGAAGTTGCCGCCCGCCTCGAGGTAGCGGTGGAAGATGGCGCCGGACTCCTGCTCGGTCTTGCCGTACGCGGCGTGGAAACCGCCGGTGCCGAAGTTCATCGTGCCCAGGGCCAGCCGGCTGACGCGCAGCCCGGAACGTCCGAGCAGGTAGTAGTGATCCAAAGCCATGAGGTGTCACTTCCGTTCGTGGGCGGAGCCCGGCAGACCGGTCCGTCCCGGCTCCTGCGAGCGGGCGGGGCCCGGGTGTCTCCCGGAGGGAGTCGATGTCAAGGGCGGGTGATCCTGCGCGGCCGCGACGCCTGCCCGGGCGGTCCGGGCGGACCAGGCGGGCCGGGGCGGCAGCCGGAGGCACGTCCCTTCTGAACCGTGCGGTCCAGTCATCAGCTTGCGGACGAAAAAATGGACTGTCAAGTCCAAAATATGGGGTCGAAACGCCACGGCCCGGCCGCCCCTCACCGGCCCCGCCCGGCGCGGACCGCGGCGGCGAGGACCCCGCCTTCAGGTCAGCCCGGCCTCGATCTCCAAAGCGGTCGGCTACCTCGAAGCCCAGGAACTCGTCCGGCGCGAACGCGACCCCCGCAGCCGGGCCGAGCGGTACGTCATCGACGACGACGTCTGGTACCAGGCCATGGTGGCCAGCGCCCGCGCCAACGCCCTGCTCGCCGACACCGCCCGGCAAAGCGCCCGCACCCTCGGCCCGGCCACCCCCGCCGGCGTACGGCTGGAGAACATGGGCCAGTTCCTCACCCGCGTCGGAGAAGACCTGGTCCGCTCGGCCGAGCACTGGCGCGAGGTCTACGCCGCCCCCCGGACGGGCGAGCACGGGTAAACCCGGCGTCGATCGCCCTCATCCGCTCGCGGCCAGACCTGCTCGATCGCCCGCGTGCTCGGACCGGCGTCACCGGAGGCAAGGGAGAAGATCGCTTTTGGCCTGATTTTTACGGATTATTCGGTCGTCGGGCTGCTGGGAGGGGTGGGGTCGGCGTAGTACTTTGCTCGCATGGCTTCCTCAAGCGATGCAAGGTCGACCGCCGGTTTACGCCGGAAAGCCGTCAGGGTGGCCATCGCGGGAATCGTTGCCGGGGCGCCGATCTGCCTGGGTTCGTCGGTTGCGTACGCGTCGGACGGGGCGCCGCGGGCCAACCCCGTCGTCGTCTGGGACAGGAACGCCCAGATCGCCATGTGGGACGTCGCCCGGCAGCAGCCGCCGGAGCAGTCCCGCAGCGCTGCCATGGTGCACGGGGCCGTCTACGACGCGGTGAACGCGATCGCGGGCACTCCGTACCAGCCGTATCTGACCGCGCCTCGCGTCAAGGGGGCCGCGTCGACGGACGCGGCCGTGGCGAGCGCCGCCTACCGGGTGCTGAGCGCGCTGTTCCCCGACCAGCGGGAGAGGCTGACGACGCAGTACGACGAGGCGCTGGCCGGGATTCCGGCCGGCGGCCCCAAGCAGCGTGGCATCGCGGTCGGCGATCAGGCCGCCTCGGCGATGATCGCGGCGCGGAAGAACGACGGGGCCTACGGCGACCAGACCTGGGCCGTGGGCACCAAGCCCGGCCAATGGCGGCCGACGCCTCCCGCCTTCGCCTCGAGCGGCGCCTGGATCGCTCACCTCAAGCCGTTCCTCATCCCCAGCGGGTCCATGTTCCGCACCTCCGGCCCGCCGGCGCTCACCAGCAGGCGCTATGCCAAGGACATCAACGAGGTCAAGGAGATCGGCTCGAAGACCAGCACGGTCAGGACCGAAGACCAGACGCAGGCCGCGATCTGGTGGCACGACCGCGACGGGGGCGGCGACTGGGAGATCAAGCGCCAGCTCGCGACGACGCAGCGGCTCAGCACGCTCCAGACGGCGCGGATGTACGCGATGGTGAATCTGTCCAAGGCCGATGCCACGATCGCCTGCAACAGCGAGAAGGCGGCCTGGCACTTCTGGCGGCCGATCACCGCGATCCGGGAGGCCGGCACCGACGGAAATCCGGACACGAAGCCCGATTCCGGCTGGGAGCCCCTGCTCGACACGCCGCCGCATCCCGACTTCACCTCCGGGCACACCTGTTCCACCGGGGCGAGCATGTCGTCACTGGCGCACTTCTTCGGCCGCGACGACCTGTCCTTCAGCGCGTTCAGCCCCCAGGCGGGCGCCACCAGGTACTACCACAGCTTCTCGCAGGCGCTCGCCGAGGTCATCGAGGCCCGGGTGTGGGGTGGCATCCACACCCGCTCGGCTGACGTGCAGGGGGCCGTGATCGGCAAGCAGGTGAGCGCGTACATGGGGGCGCACTACTTCAAGCCCGTGAACTGAATCCTCGGCGGCGACATCCCCGGCCGCGGAAAACCCGTGAACCCGTGAGCCCGGCCCCGCTCACCGACGCCCGGGCTCCCGCCCGCTACGGCGCCGGGGGCCCGGCGGTGCGAAGGTAGGCGATGCCCATGTCCAGGGCGGCCTCCAGGTGGGCCGTCTGACCGGTGGACATGTGAATCAGAACACCCCCCTGGATGCCGGCGAGCAGGGCGGCCGCCGCCCGGTCGGGGTCCAGGCCCGGGTCGATCTCCCCGGCCTCCTGCATGTGCCGCACCCCGGCGGCGATCTCGGCCTGCCAGCGGTGCATCAGCTCGGTGACCACGGCCTGGGCGCCGGGCGTGCCGCCGTCCAGCTGCGCCACGACGGAGCCGAGCGGGCACCGGGGGCCCTGGTTGCGGTAGCGCTCGACGACCTTGTCGCGCCACAGCCGCCAGCCGGGCCAGGAGGTGAGGTCGCCGAGCTGGGGCCGCTGGTCCTCCAGCACGCGGTCGGCCTCGAAACGGGCCACGGCCAGCAGCAACTCCTCCCGCCCGCCGGGAAAGTAGTGAAACAGCTGGCTCTTGCTCGTCGCCGTCACGGCCAGCACGTCGTCGAGGGTCGTGGCGGCCACACCGTACTCGCGGATGTGCGCGGCCGCCCCCTCGAGAACGCGCTGCCGCGTCGCGGCTCCCTTGCGGGTCAGCGAGCGCATGACACCCCCTGAGCTGGACTTATCCCTTCATTTTATGGCGAGCGTCTCGCGGCGGGCGACCGGGCCCGGAACCGGGGCGGGATCGTCGTCGTTGTGAAAGGTGTTTCGCGACCCGTCACGGCGACCCCCACCACAGGCCCACAACCAGGCCCACGACGAACCAGGCCCACGACGACGAAACCCGGGAGCCCATCGATGCCATCGGCCATCTCATCCATCACCGGCACCGTGGGAGACACCCCGCTGGTACGGCTCTGCCGCGTCGTGCCTCAGGGAGCCGCCCAGATCCTCGTGAAACTGGAGAGCGGCAACCCCACCGGCAGCTACAAGGACCGGATGGCGCTGGCCATCATCGAGGGAGCCGAACGCAGCGGCGCGCTGCGGCCCGGCCGGCGCGTGGTGGAGTTCACCGGCGGCAGCACCGGTTCCTCGCTGGCCTTCGTCTGCGCGGTCAAGGGCTACCCGCTGTCGATCGTGACCTCGGACGCGTTCTCCCCCGAGAAACTCCGCACCATGCGCGCGTTCGGCGCCGACCTGACCGTGCTGCCCAGCGAGGGCGGGCAGATCACCCCCTCCCTGTTCGACCGCATGCGAGAGGAGGTCGGCCGGATCGTCGAGCGGGAGGACGCTTTGTGGACCGACCAGTTCAACAACGCCGACGCCCTGGCCGGTTACGAGCGGATGGGCCGCGAGATCCTCGACCAGGCCGCCGCCGGGGGAGCGACGGTGGACGCCTTCTGCGCCGGTGTCGGCACGGGAGGCATGCTGGCCGGCGTCGCGGCCGCGCTGCGCTCCGGCGGCCACCCCACGCGCGTCGTCGCACTCGAACCCGCCACCTCGCCGATCCTCACCCGGGGCCACGGCGGCCCGCACCGTGTCGAGGGCATCGGCACGGGCATGATCCCGCCCCTGCTCACCTCCGACGCCTACGACGAGGCCAGGACCGTCGACGAAGATCGGGCACGCGACCTGGCCCTGCCGCTGGCACGCCACGAAGGGGTGTTCGCGGGCACCTCCTCCGCGGTGAACGTCGCGGGCGCGCTCGAACTCGCCCGCGAACTGGGCCCCGGCCGCTCGGTGGTGACCGTCGCCGTCGACACCGGCCTCAAATACCTCAGCGGCGACCTCTTCGGCCTCGGCGAGTAGCACCGCACACCCCGCCGCGCGACTCCTCGCACGGGGCCGGCCCCGCCAACGGACGACCGCAACGATGTAAAATGCCCAGGACCGAAACGAGGAGACCGGACATGGCAGGCGACGACGACATCTCCGGGTGATACCGGAGACCGATCAGCCCCGGCAGGCGCGCATGGCCGCCGACGTGGCCAGGTCGTCATCGCCTGAATCCCTGTCCCGACGCCGGGCGGCTCCGGCACGCCCGGACCACGTACGCACGAGGTCTCCCGCATGTCCCGCACCTCCACCACCCGCTCCAGCCTGCCCTTCTCCCGCCCCGGCCCCCGGCCTGACGACACGCCCGCCCCCGCCGGTGGCCGCACAGGCCTCGCCGCCTCCAACGCCCCGGACATCACCACCCCGCCACACCTGATCGGCGAAGAACCCCGGCCCCCGCGAGGCGGCCACACCGGCCGGCGGGCGGCCACCGAAGACCGGCGGGCCCGCCGATGAGTGACGCACTGCTCGCCCGCGATCTCGTACGGACCCTCGGCACCCGGCGCGTACTCGACGGCGTCTCCCTCACCGCCGCTCCCGGCCACCGGATCGGGCTGATCGGTGAGAACGGCGCGGGCAAATCCACCCTGCTGCGGCTGCTGGCCGGAACCGACACCCCCGACTCCGGCACCGTCACCCGGCCCGCCGACCTCGGCTTCCTGCACCAAGAGATGCCGTTCGGCCCACAGGCCACGATCGCCGACGTCCTCGACGACGCCCTCCACCAGGCCCGCACCGATCTCGCCGAACTCGACCGCCTCGCCAGGGCACTGACCGACGCCCCGCACGACGCCGCCCTGCTCACCGCCTACGGCGCCAGACTCGACCAGGCGCAACGGCACGAATCCTGGGACGCCGACCGCCGCGCGAAAATCGTCCTCGACCGCTTCGGTCTCGGCGACCTGCCGCACGACCGCACCCTCACCTCACTGTCCGGCGGCCAGCGCGGGCGACTCGCCCTGGCCGCGCTGCTGACCAGGCGGCCCGCCGCGTTGCTCCTGGACGAGCCCACCAACCACCTCGACGACACCGCCGCGATGTTCGTGCAGGAACAACTCCGCCACATGACAGGAGTCGTGATCGTCGCGAGCCACGACCGGGCCTTCCTGGACGCGGTCTGCACCGACCTGATCGACCTCGACCCGGCGGTGAACGGCCCCGTCCGATACGGAGGCGGATACAGCGCCTACCTGGCGGAAAAACACGCGCAACGCGAACGCTGGGAACGGCGCCACACCGAAGAACAGGAAGAGCTCGACGAACTGCGCCGCGCCGTCGCGGTGACGGCCCGCCGGACACCGACGGACGGGCTGAAACGCGACAACGAGAAAATGGGATACGGACACGCCGGCGGACGCGTACAGAAACAGATCTCGCGGCGAGTGCGCGACGCCGCCCGCCGGCTCGCCGAGCTGGAACGCGACCGGCTCCCCGCCCCGCCGCCGCCATTGCGCTTCCGCCCCCGGACCCCGCCCACCCGCACCGACGCCATCGACGCCATCGACATCGCCGAACCCGGTACCACCCCCTCGCGCGACCCCGCCTCCCACGCTCCCGACGACCGGACCCTGCTGTCCCTGCGCGACGTACGGGTGCCAGGACGTCTGCGCATCGACCGGCTCGACATGGCACCGGGGGAGCGGCTGCTGATCACCGGCCCCAACGGAGCAGGCAAGTCCACACTCCTGGCGGTGCTGGCCGGACGGCTGAACGCGCAGGGACGGATACGGCGAAGGCACGGACTCACCATCGGCCTGCTGACCCAGGACACCACCTTCGAACGACCCGACCGCACGGTGGAACAGACCTACGAACTGGCGCTCGGCGCCGAGCGCGCCGAGGCCGTGCCGTTGCGCTCGCTCGGCCTGATCGGCGCGCGCGACATGAACCTGCGGGTGGGGGAGTTGTCGGTCGGCCAGCGCCGCCGGCTCGCCCTGGCAGTGCTGGTGGCCGATCCCCCCGAGCTGCTCCTGCTCGACGAGCCCACCAACCACCTCTCGCCCCTCCTGTCCGACGAGCTGGAGGAGATGCTGGGCGCCGAAGGCCCCGGCGCGATCGTGATCGCCAGCCACGACCGCTGGCTACGCTCACGCTGGCGGGGCCGTCATGTCCGCCTGTCTCACGAACGGGCTCCGGCGCTCCGCGCCGACCCACCCGGCTAAGCACCAAAAATCCAGCAAGCAGCGGATATTCCCCCTGGTGGCGGGGAGAGTCCGCCCGGGGTCGCGTTTGCAGCCTGGAACCGTGCACGCTTCCCGACGTGACGGGAGATCGCGGCCGGCGCGGCCCCGGGGGTGGGGGGCGTTCTCGGCGGCGGAGAACCGGGAAGGCGCCCTTCGTCATACGCCCGCCCGAAAGCGATGGGCGCCGAGGTGGGCTTTGAGCTTGCGGGTGAGGTGGCGGGCGTCGCGGCCCACGCCGCGCAGGGTGTTGGAGGCGGGGGTGCGCTGCCATTCCAGGCCGAGGAAGCCGAGCCCGGGATGGGTGGTGGACAGGCCCCGGTCATGGCGCGGGTGGCCGCGCCCGTCCAGGGCGCCGAGCCCGTCGAGGTAGTCGAGGCTGGGCCGGTATCCGGTGGCCAGCAGTACGACGTCGACGGGTTCGCGGCTGCCGTCGGCCCACACCACGTCGTCGCCGTCGAGGCGGGTGAACATCGGGCGCCGCTCCAGGGGGCCGTCGCGCAGCGCCCGGCGGTAGGTGCCCTCGTCCAGGACGGGGACGGTGGGCGGGGTGGTGACCAGGCGGGCGGGCAGACGGTCGAAGCCGGTGACGGTGAACCAGAAGTGCAGGTCCCTGCCCAGGGGGCGCTGGTCGACGAAGCGGATCGGCGTGCGGGTGGCCAGGGTCACCGTGCTGGTCTCGGCGAGTTCGCAGGCGATCTGCACGGCCGAGTTGCCGGCGCCGACCACGACGACGCGCCGGCCCGCGTACGGCAGGGGGCTGGTGTAGGCGGCGGCGTGCAGGACCTCGCCGGTGAAGCCGTCGCGGCCCGGCAGGAGGGGCAGGTGAGGGCGGTCGAACGATCCGCTGGCGGCGATCACGGCGGGCGCGTTCAGCGTGCTGCCGTCGGCGAGGTGTACGGCGAAGCCACCGCCACCGTCCCGGGCGCCGCGGTGGGCACCGGCAGGGCCGTTGAGCTCGATGGCGACGACGCGGGCGCCGGTGCGGATCTCGGCGCCCCCGCGGCCGAGATCGCGGGCGTAGCGGGTCAGGTAGTCGACGACCTCGTCGCGGTGCGGGTAGCGGTCGGGATCGCCGCCGAAGGCCAAGCCGGGCAGGGAGCTGTAGCGGGCGGGCGAGAACAGGGTGAGGCTGTCGTAGTAGCGCCTCCAGGAGCCGGTGACCTGGCCTGTCGCCTCCAGGAGCGTCGGAGTCAGGCCGGCGTCCAGAAGGGCTCGGGTGGCGGCCAGGCCGGCTTGGCCGCCGCCGACGACGATGGTGTTCATGCGCCGCATCGTATCGTCAAATTAAGAAATGACAATATGATGGGTAGAGTCGTCCCCATGGAGACGGGGAGTACCGGCATCGAGCTGACCGAGGCCGCGCGCGGCTTTCTCAAGGCGATGGCCAGCGACACCCGTCAGCAGATCCTGATGCTGTTCTCCGGCGGGATCGAGCTGACGGTGGGCGAGGTCGCCGAGCGGATGGCGCTGGCACAGTCGGCCGCCTCCACCCATCTGGCGACGTTGCGCGACGGCGGGGTGCTGAGCGCCCGGCGGGAGTGGAAGACGGTCTACTACCGGGCCGACCCCGCCCGGATCGGCCAGGCACTGAGCGATCTGCAGGCCGGCCTGCAGGCCTGCTGCCCGCCCGGCGCCCGCACCCCGGGTGCCGGCTGCGGGTGAACCTCACCCACAGGTCGGCCCACTGATTCGGCGATTCCTCCGACCAACGGACGTGGACGATCTCCAGCGTGGGGTGGGCGTCGGCTCAGCCGGATGCGAGACTTCGCTCCATGACAGAAAAGGAGCCGCGTTCCCTGATCCCGAACATGCGGCTGGACGAACTGCTGTCGGAGTTGCAGGGACGTCTGGAGGCGGTGCTGGCCACCCGTGACCGGGTGCACGCTTTGCTGGAGGCCGTGGTCGCGGTGGGCAGCGATCTGGACCTGGAGACGGTGCTGCGCCGGATCGTGGAGACCGCCACCCGGCTGGTGGACGCCACCTATGGTGCGCTGGGCGTGGCCGGGGATCACAGCACGCTGCTGCAGTTC
>NZ_JBFAAE010000104.1:0-16686 GCF_040639575.1 Streptosporangium sp. NPDC023825
CATGCTCCTGTGCGGGTGGTGGAGGGGTCGTGCCGTTCGGACACCACGGACACTAGAAACAGTCGAGACTTCCTTCTGCGCAGGAATGCACACTCAGCCCCCAAAGTGCACTATTACGGACTCGCGCCTGTGGAGGGGCAACTCACCGTACGACCGGGAGAGACGCCCCCCGCGCCGCCTCCTGCCCCGTCCGGGCGGGACGTCTCACGTCTCCGCGGTGAGGTCCACGCGCCAGTCGTTGCACCGTATGGCGTTTCCCGGCGGGTACTCGAAGTCGCACTCGGCGACGAACCGGAACCCGGCCTTCCTGCAGATCGCGTTCGACGCGGGATGGTCGACGGAGGGGTACGCGTGAACGTAGCGGTGCCTGCGCTCCGCCCTCGCCCTGGCGACAACGGCCAGGGCCGCCGCGACGGCGATGCCCCTGCCCTGGAACTCCGGCAGGACGCTCCAGCCGGTCTCGTACACGGTCTCGTCCCGCCAGACGCGTTCCCAGTATCCGATGCTGCCGACCCGCTGGAGCTCGGGGAGCAGGACGACGGCGAACATCCGGCCGGTCTCCTTCCCTGCGATGTCGACATACCGTCTGTGCCGGTCGAGGAGTTTCTCCTCGGTCTCCGGGCCTCCCAGGTGCTCGGTCATCTCAGGTGCGTTGATGCGACGCAGCAGGTCGAGATCGGTCTCCGCCCACGGGTCGAGCCGTACCAGCGGTGCGTTCCCTCGCTCCGGCATCTGTCTCCCTCCACTTTCGGCCGCTCAGGTCAAGAACACGCGGATTCTGCCAGGAGACACCGACAATCGGTTCCGGCGCGTGCCCGGCGGGCAGGGGGGTCGCGGTGGCAGCGGAACCGCGGCGGGACCGCGGCCCCGGCCCGGCCGGGCCGACTCGACAGCGGGCACAGGGCTGTGACGCCGTGTCCGGCCTGGCCGGTCGTTGACAACCGGCCGGGTGGTTGGCGACGGTGAACTACCGCGATCGGGCCGTGACGGGAGGGACGAGAGCTTGGGCGACGTCGAGCGAGAAGACCCGGCATCCACCCCCAGGCAGGTCAGGGCCCTCCTCCAGAGGGCGGGTCGCCTCCGGTCCCACGCGCGCACGCTGCTCGCCGATGACGCGCGGGCGCGCGCCGACGCCCGGCGGGCGCTGGCCTCCGTACGCACGCGCCTGGCACGAGAGGAGCTCGCGGAGATTCCCCTGACGCGCCTGAAGGACGTCACCGTGGGGCGGCTCCGGATCAGGGCGCTCGAACAGGCCGGCTACCAGACGATCCTCGACATCCTGGACACCACGCCGTACGCGCTCCAGCTGCACCCCGGGGTCGGGGCGTGGAACGCGAAACAGGCGCACGCCGCCGCCGGGCAGATCGCCAAGGCGGTGGAGGAGACGGTGGCGCTGCGGATCGACGTCGACCGGCAGGACGACGAGACCACGGAGCTGCTGGTCGCGCTGAACCGGCTGGTGAACGCCGGCCCCGACCTGCCGCGCGCGGGCGGTGCCGCGCGGAGGATCGAGCGGAGGCTGGCCTCGCTCCTGCCCGCCGCGCAACCCGCTCGCGGGTGGTTGCGGATGCTGCTCGCGGGCCAGGGAGGCCGTCACCGTGCGCAGGAGGCCGTCGCGCGGATCGAGGACGTGATCGCGGAGGCGAACGCGTCCGGCACGGCGCTGCTCTTCGGCCAGGCCTCCGTGGACCTGCTGCGCCCGCCGGTCTCCGGCATCGAGGCGTGGGTCGACTTCGAGCTCCGCGCGTCCGAGTACTACAACCTGCTCGCCGAGATTGCGGCCACGGAACCCGACCGTGTCGCCTCGGAGGGCTTCCTGCCCGACGACATCTCCGCGCGGGTCAAGGCCCAGGACCTCGACGACACCAACCGCCGGGTCTCCCTGCGCGGCTACCAGTCGTTCGGCGCCCGTTTCGCCCTCGCCCAGCGGCGGGTGATCCTGGGTGACGAGATGGGCCTGGGCAAGACCATCGAGGCCATCGCCGCCCTCGCGCACCTCTGGGCGCGCGGCGAGAGGCACTTCCTGGTGGCCTGCCCGGCCAGCGTCCTGATCAACTGGGTACGTGAGATCGAGGCCCGCAGCACGCTGCCGGCCTACTCCCTGCGCGGCGGCGACCGGACCGCGGCCCTGGCGGAGTGGATCCGCACCGGTGGCGTCGCCGTGACCACCGTCGACACCCTGCACCGGCTGGAGATCCCCGGCGACGTCGCGCTCGGGATGCTCGTGGTCGACGAGGCGCACTACGTCAAGAACCCGGCCGCCCGGCGTTCCCAGGCCGTCGCCCGGTGGTGCGGCCGTACCGACCGGGTGCTCTTCATGACCGGGACCCCGATGGAGAACCGCGTCGAGGAGTTCCGCAACCTGATCGGCTACCTCAGGCCCGATCTGCTCCCGGGCATCCGGAACGGCGACGCCGCGGCGCTGGCGACGGTGGCGGGGACGGGAGCCGCGAGAGGGCAGTCCTTCCGCAGGGCCGTGGCACCGGTCTACCTGCGCCGCAACCAGGAGGACGTGCTCGCCGAGCTGCCCGACCTCGTGCACGTGGACGAGTGGGAGGAGTTCAGCCCGGCGGACCTCGCCGCCTACCGGAAGGCCGTGGCCGACGGGAACTTCATGGCGATGCGCCGTGCCGCCTACGCCGTGCCGGAGACGTCGGCCAAGCTCCAGAGGCTGCTGGAACTCGTCGACGAGGCGGCGGGCAACGATCTCAAGGTCGTGGTCTTCTCCTACTTCCGCGACGTCATGGCCGCCGTCCACGGGGCTCTCGGGGGCACCGGCGCCCCGGGATCCCCCGGTGACGGTTCCGGCGACCCCGGCGGCCGGGTCCACGGGCCGATCTCGGGCGACCTCGGCACCGCCCGCCGCCAGCAGGTCATCGACGAGTTCACGGCGGCCCCCGGTCACGCCGTGCTGCTCAGCCAGATCCAGGCCGGTGGGATCGGCGTCAACCTGCAGGCCGCCTCGGTGGTGATCATCTGCGAGCCCCAGGTCAAGCCGACCATGGAGAGCCAGGCCGTGGCCCGCGCCCACCGCATGGGGCAGGTCCGCAAGGTCCAGGTACACCGCCTCCTGACGGCCGACAGCGTCGACCAGCGCATGCTCGACATCCTCCGCGGCAAGGTCGGGCTCTTCGACACCTACGCCCGCCGCAGCGACCTGGCCGAGTCCACCCCTGACGCGGTCGACATCTCGGAACAGACCCTGGCCCGCCAGATCGTCGAGGAGGAGCAGCGACGCCTCGCGACGTCGCGGCCGTCGCACGCCTGAGGGGTCACGGCGTCGCCGGACACCGGACATCGGAACGGCCGGTCCCTGGGACGCGAAACGAGAGCCGTGTGGTGCGAAACGCGAACCGTATGGCTTGAAACGCGAACCGTACGGTGTGAAAAGAGAATCGTGCGCTCCCGAACGATTTCGACCCTCGAATGTTCGCGATCGCGGTGAGGCGATGCCGCACCCTCCGAGGCGTCGGACCGTCCCAGAAGCCGGGCCGTCCCAGGAACCGATCCGTCTCAAGACCTGGCGAAGGCCAGCAGGTCGGCGTTGAACTCGTCCTTGTAGGCGCCGACCAGGCCGTGCGGCCTGCCCGGGTAGACCTTCAGGGTGGCGCCCTTGACCAGTTCGGCCGACTTCGGGCCGGCGGCGACGATGGGCACGATCTGGTCGGCGTCGCCGTGCGCGATGAGGGTCGGGATGTCGAAGCGCCGGAGGTCCTCGGTGAAGTCGGTCTCGGAGAAGGCCTTGACGCAGTCGTACGCCCCCTTGAGGCCCACCTGCATGCTCCACATCCAGAAGGCGTCCCTCGCCCCCTCCGACACCTCCGCGCCGGGCCGGTTGAAGCCGTAGAAGGGCATGCTGAGGTCCCGGTAGAACTGCGAGCGGTCGCCCGCGACCCCCGCGCGGATGCCGTCGAACACCTCGATCGGCAGGCCCTCGGGATTGGCGCCGGTCTTCAGCATGAGCGGCGGGACCGCGCCCAGCAGGACGGCCTTGGCGACGCGGGAGGTGCCGTGCCGGCCGATGTAGCGGGTCACCTCGCCGCCGCCGGTGGAGTGACCGACCAGGATCACCTCGCGCAGGTCGAGGGTTTCGATCAGCCGGGCCAGGTCGTCGGCGTAGGTGTCCATGTCGTTGCCGTTCCAGGGCTGGCCGGAACGGCCGTGCCCCCTGCGGTCGTGCGCGACGGCCCGGAAACCGTTGTCCGCGACCAGCTTCAGCTGGTCGTCCCAGACGTCGGCGTTGAGCGGCCAGCCGTGGCTGAAGACGACCGGCTGCCCGCCGCCCCAGTCCTTGTAGAAGATCTCAGTACCGTCGGCGGTGGTGACGAAGGCCATGGCCGGTTCCTCAAGGTGGTGTGCGAGCTGGACATACCTCGAAGTTAGGTCAGCGGATGGCACCCGCCCTCGGCCAGATGAGCGCATCGCGCGAACTTCGTGCTGCATTGACGAAGTCATGGGTTCATGAGGGGACTCGGTGGTTTCCGAGAGCTTCGAGCGCGTCGCGCAGGGCCGGGTGCGAGGTGACGCCCGGCCTGGGAGACACCCGGCGAAGGTCACCGCGGATCCGGCCGAGGCCCGGGGGTTCAGCCGGAGATCACGGGGATCCGGCCGGGGAGTACGCGGATTCGCGTACGGCGAAGCCTCGGATGAGCGGATGCCGCGCCACGCTCTCACGCCCAGACTCGGCGCATGCCCACCATGCTCATCCGTGCCTTCCGCGTGCCCGACCTCCGCGGGAAACTGCTCTTCACCCTGGCGATGATCACGCTGTTCAGGTTCGGGCAGACGCTGCCGGCGCCCGGCGTGAACGTGGTCGCGGTGCGGGAGTGCCTGAACGGGGGCACCCGCGGCGGGCTCGTCGACATGTTGCAGCTGTTCAGCGGCGGGGCGATGCTGAAAATGTCGGTGTTCGCCCTCGGGATCATGCCGTACGTCACCGCCGGGATCGTGGTCCAGCTGCTCACCGTGATGGTCCCGCGCCTGGAGGCGCTCAGGAAGGAGGGACGGCAGGGGCAGGCGAAGATCACGCAGTACACGAGATACCTGACGGTGGCGATGGCCGTGCTCAACGCCGCCACCGTCGTGGCGATGGCACGCGCGGGCCGGATCTTCCCCAACTGCGACCGGCAGTTGCTGCACGACCGGAGCCTCATGACGATCGCGGTGGTCGTGGTCACCCTGGTGGCCGGGACGTGCGTGGTCATGTGGCTGGGCGAGCTGATCACCGACCGGGGGATCGGGAACGGCATGTCCATCCTGATCTTCACGCAGGTGATCGCCGTGTTCCCCTCCTACATGTCGAACATCTTCCTGCTCAACCCGCTCGCCCTGGCGACGATGCTGGTCTCGGGCGTCTTCCTGGTGGCGGCGGTGGTGTTCGTCGAGCAGGCGCAGCGCCGGATCCCGGTGCAGTACGCCAAGCGGACGGTCGGGCGCAGGATGTACGGCGGAACCTCGACCTACCTCCCGCTGAAGGTCAACCAGGCCGGGATCGTCCCCGTCATCTTCACCTCGTCCCTGCTCTTCCTGCCGCAGCTGGCGATGCAACTGACGGGCGGCACCGGACCGGTGTCCACGTGGATCGCGCGCTATCTCGTCTCGGGCGACCATCCGGTCTACATCACGGCATACCTCCTGCTGATCGTGGCCTTCACCTATTTCTACGTGTCCATCACCTTCAACCCGGAGGAGGTGGCCGACAACATGAGACGGTTCAACGGGTTCGTCCCCGGCATCCGGCCGGGACGGCCCACCGCGGAGTATCTGCGGTTCGTGCTCTCGCGGCTGACCGCACCGGGAGCGGCCTACCTCGCCACCCTGTCCCTGATCCCGATCATCGCGTTCATGGTGCTGCGCGACCCGGCGACCCAGCAGAACTTCCCGTTCGGCGGGACGAGCGTCCTCATCATGGTCGGGGTGGGGCTCGACACGGTGAAGCAGATCGAGGCGCAACTGGACCAGCGTGACTACCGGGGCTTCCTCAGGGGATCGCCACCCCGGACCTGAGCGCGAAGACGACCAGTTGGGCCCGGTCGCGGGCGCGCAGCTTCACCATGGCGCGGCTGACATGGGTACGGACCGTGTCGGGGCTGATGACCAGCTCCGCGGCGATCTCGTCGTTCGAGCGACCGGTGGCCACCCAGGCGACCATCTCCCGCTCCCTGGGGGTGAGGGTGTCGAGACCCTCCACCGGGGTGACGTCGTGCCGGCCGAACAGCCCGATCACCTTCCTGGTGACGGACGGGGAGAGCAGGGCCTCGCCCGAGGCGACGACCCTGATCGCGCGGGTGATCTCCTCGGGGGCGCTGTCCTTGAGGACGAACCCGCTGGCCCCGGCCTGGAGGGCGGCGAAGACGTACCGGTCGACCTCGAAGGTGGTGACGACGACCACCCGGGTGGCATGAAGCGCGGGATCGGCGGCGATGGCCCGCAACGTGTCGATACCGTCCATGCCGGGCATGCGGATGTCGAGCAGCAGGACGTCGGGACGGGTCTCGCGCAGCAGCCGCAGCGCGGCGGCGCCGTCGGCGGCCTCACCGGCGAACTCCAGATCGGGCTCGCGGTCGATGAGCGCCCTGAGCCCCATGCGGACGACGGCCTGGTCGTCGGCGAGCGCCACACGGATCGGACCCGCCGGAGACGTCACGCGGTCTCCCCGGGGAAACGGGCCGCGGCCAGGGACATCCCGCGGTCTCCCGAGGGAAACGGGCCACGGCCGGAGACATCACGTGGTCTCCATGGGGAAGTCACACGGTCTCCCTGGGGAAACGGGCCACGACGCGGAACCCGCCGCCCTCGCGGGGGCCCGCGCCGAAGGCGCCACCCGCCTCCGTCACCCGTGCCCGCATCCCGGCCAGCCCCCGGCCCTCGGCGGCCGTTCCGGAAGGACCGCTCCCCCTGTCGGCGACCTCCAGGACGAACGCGTCCGGGTCGCCGGTGACGCGTACCAGCGCCCTGGTCGGACCGGCGTGGCGCAGGACGTTGGTCAGCGACTCGCGTACGACGCGGTAGACCACGCCTTCGAGGTGCGCGGGAACATCCGGCGCGGCCGGCTCGACGTCGACGGGCACCCCCGCCGCGCGCACCCCGTCGATCAGCCGGGACAGGTCGTGGTCGGCGAGGGCCCCGGGGTCGATGAGGTCGAGCGCGGAGCGGAGCCGGCCGAGCGCCAGCACGCTGGTCGAGCGGATCGCCTCCAGTGACGCGCGGACCTGGTCGGGCCGCTCGTCGAAAACGAGCAGGGCGACCCCGGCCTGCATGGCGATGGTCGCGAGGCCGTGTCCCGCGACGTCGTGCACCTCCTCCGCGATGCGCGCCCGCTCCAGGGCGATCAGCTCCCGCGCCACCTCGCCGGCCGGTTCGGACTGTGCGGCGTCCTCCGCGCCCGTTACCGTCGCCAACGGTCTCGCCGGCTTCACGAGCAGCGTGGGACGGGCCGGCGCCGCGTTCAGACTCCAGTTCGCCGGGACGTCCGTACCCGAGAGCCCGCCGCTCGGAGGCTCCGCGCCGAGGACCCGCGCCGGGGAGACAGTGGAGACAGCGGACACAAGGGGGACGGAGAGGAGATGGGTGCCCGGAGACGGGGACTCGTCCGTGGCACCCGCGTGCCCGTCCTGGGGCTGGGTGGTCGCGCTGCGGGCCTGGACGAGACCGCTGGACGGCCACGGGATGGCGAGCCAGCCCACCCACGCCAGCATGAGGATGACCGGCAGGTCACGTGGGCGGCCCAGGCGTCCAAGGCGGGAAAGCGCCATCGCGGCCGCCGCGATGGAGTCGCGCGGACGGCCGTCCGGATGCCTGGGCTCGGTCACCGTCCCCCATCAGAACAGACGTGTATGAACCGATCCTAGCCAGTGCGCGAAGGCCCGTCCGTGCCCGGAAAGCTCGCGATCCCCAGAAAGCTCGAACGCGAGGACCACGAGAAACGTCCCGTGTCAAGATCCACCGGCCCTGAGGTGAGCCGCCGTGGCCAGGCAACCGAACGCCACTACGGCCGCGACGGTTCGCAATGTGTGGGCGATCTGCCAGTGGTCGCGGACGGTCATCCAGCCCGCGGGGGGCGTTTCGATGTCCCACGTGAGCTGGTCGGCGTTGATCGGCATGTTGATCGTGATCGTCATGACGAGGACCAGCGTCAGAAGGACCAGTGCCGTCAGGTGCGACCTTGGGATGCGGGCCTTGGATCTGAAGGCGAGGACGACGACGGTCAGGGTGGCGATCAACGCCGGGATGAGGGTGGCGGCGGCGAGCTTGTCGAGGGCGTCGAGTTCGACCATGCGGACCTGGGTGTAGACCGAGGCGCCGGACCGCCGCAGGGACAGTTCGAGAACGAGGACCGTGATGAGGAAGCCCGCGAACAGGCCGGCGAACAGGAGGCCGGAGATTCGTGCGATCCGGGAGAGATACACAGCGGCCTCCTATCAGGCCCGGAAGGCGGCGGCGTGGTCAGCGGCCCAGTCGGCGAAGGTGAGGGCGGGGCGGCCGAGGAGCCGTTCCACGGTGTCCGTGGTCGGGCCCGCCCGCACGGCGTAATCGGCCAGCGAGCCGAGGAGGCGGTCGGGAATCTCCTCGGGAAGGCCTTGGGCGAGCATGCCCCGGCGAACCTGTTCGGGAGAGATCTCCTGGAAGGTCAGTTCCCGGCCGATGGCCGAGCCGATGACGCGGACCTTGTCGCCCTGGGTGAGCGACTGGGGGCCGGTGAGCACATAGGAGTGCCCGGCGTGTTCGGCGTCGAGCAAAGCCCGGACGGCGACCTCCGCGATGTCACGCTGGTGGACGGGCGAGGTGGCCGCGGCACCGTAAGCGCCGCGGACGATGCCGGTCGCACGAATCTGCGGCGCCCAGGCGAGGGCGTTGGCGGCGAAGTCGGCGCAGCGCAGGAAGGTCCACTGCGGGCCGGCGGTCCTGACGGCGTCTTCAACCGCTCGGAAATGAGCGTGGAACCGAGGATGCCCGACCGGGAACTCGACCGTGGCGGCTGACAGCACGACCACGCGACGAAGATCCGCGGCGAGCGCCAGCAATCGGGTGGTGGCGTTCCCGGCTGCACGCGGACTGAGCAGTACGGCCTCGACTCCGTCCAACGCCGGCCTCAGCGTTTCCGGCCTGGACGGGTCGCCATACACGACCTGGACACCATTGGGCAGCGCCGCGGTGGCCGGGTTGCGGGTGATGGCCGTAACCTTCTGGCCGATCTGCAGAAGCAGGTCGATGACGCGACGGCCGACGGTGCCGGTGGCTCCGGTAACAACGATCATGTCGATTCCCCTAGCCGCAGGATGCCGGAATGTACGAATTTCATAAGATACGAGAAACGTAGCACATTGCTTCACGAAGGGGAAAATATGACTCCCGTAACATCTGGAGATGGGGCTCGCCGACGCCGGCAGACCACCGTGGCGATCAGGGGAGCGCTGCGCGAGCTGAGCGTGCAACTGTCGCTGCTCAACCGGCAGGTCAGCGTCCGTCTGGAGCTCAAAGACGTCGATCTGGACTGTCTCGACCTCATCAACGCGCACGGCCCGCTCACCCCGAGCGCCCTGGCACGGCGGACCGGTCTGCACCCCGCCACGATGACCGGGATCCTCGACCGGCTCGAACGCGGCGGCTGGATCTCCCGCGACCGCGACCCCTCCGACCGGCGCGCCGTCCAGATCAGCACCCGCCGCGACCGCAACGCGGAACTCCTTGGTCTCTTCGCGGGAATGAACACCTCACTGGAGCACATCTGTGCCGGCTACGAGGACGCCGACCTCGAACTCCTCGCCGACTTCCTCGGCCGGGCCGCCGAAGCCGGCCGGACCGCGACCGAGAGCCTGACCGCGGAGTGAGGCTCAGCGCCTGTACGCGATTCGGATTCTCAGCTGGGCGAAGGCTTCGGATTCACAAGCCGGCTCCCGCGGGTGAAGGCTCGGCGACGTGGCTCCGGGGAGTCCCGTCGACACGGAAGGCCGGACCGCGCCACTCCTTGGGAGCCCTCCACCCGCCATGACGACGACCTACCAGGACCGCAGGCCGGCGCGGGCGAATCCCCCCACTCCCGGCTCCGTACCGGCCCTTAGGACCCGCTCTCCGCGGGCTCCCTCACCGAAGACCTGGCCAGTCGTCTGCCGAGACGTTGAGCGGGGGCCTCGAGCAGGCGGTGGGTCAGGTAGCAGAGCGGCACCAGGGCGAGGAAGAACAGCGGGAGGTTCGGGCTGATCCGCAGCAGGAGCGGGTGCAGCAGGTAGAGGGAGAAGCTGATCACCCCCAGGTGGGCGAGCCAGCGGGGGAACGACCTGCGCCGCAGCACGAACCCTGCGGCGAAGAAACCCGCGGCCAGCAGGATCGCCGGCGCCCAGCCGGGATCGTCCTTGGCGAGGATCCCGCAGGCCAGGACCGTCAGCACGGTGGCGACGGCGGTACGCCACCGGATGGTCCCCTGTTCGGCGCGGTACACGGCCGTACCGGCGAACATCATGGCCAGGATGATCAGCCCCTGCCAGGCGCCGATCCGGCTGCCCAGGATCACCAGGGACAGCCCGAGGAGACCGCCCGCCACCGCGGCGGCCGTACGCGTCCCGCCCCCCGCCCGCGCCGACACCACGATGACAGCGACCACCGCGACCCCGAGAAGCGCCGCGACCAGGTCGGCGCGGCCACCGATGAGCGGTCCCGGCAGCAGGAGGCCCAGCAGGACGGCCGACAGCGCCAGGACGATCGCGGTCGTCGCCGACCGTCGCGCCCGCCCTGTGGCGAACAGCCCGACCGCCAGCAGGTAGAACGCCATCTCGTACGAGAGCGTCCACATCACGTCGATGACGGCGGGCACGCCGAGCAGTTCCTGCAGCATCGTCACGTTCCCGAGGACGACCAGGGGAAAGGGGCGCGTGCCCAGGCCCGGATGAAGGGCGAACGCTCCGGCGTACGCGAGAAGGAGCGCCAGGCCGAGAGCGGCGAGCAGCAGGGGCAGGAGACGGAAGGCCCGGCCGATCCAGAAGGCCCGCAGATCACCGCGCCGCTCCAGGGAGGCGGGGATGATATAGCCGCTGACCAGGAAGAACACGAAGACGCCCCAGGTGCCGACGTCGATCCTGCGGTCCACCTCGGCCCAGAGGCCCGGGATGAAGGTCCAGCCGGAGTGGTGCAGCGCGACGGCGAGCGCGGCGGGTCCGCGCAGGGCGTCCAACCAGGCCAGCCGCGAGGGGATCGGGGCCATTCGCCCGACTTTAGACGATGGGCACGGTTACCCGGATATCACCTGGCCTGCGACATCACCTGGCCCGCGACCTCGCTGCGACCCCGAGCCCACCCGCCACCTGGCCCGCGAGATCACCGGAACCGAGGGGAGGGCCGGCCGGACGACGTCCTCAGCGGACCGGGTCGCGGGGATTGGCCCGGGCGACGAAGAGCGGGTCGACCGGCGTGAAGGGGAACCGGGGAAGGTCACGCTCGGACATGCCGAAGCTCGCGGCGAGAACCTCGCGGGAGAACGCCGACGCGCTGGCCCGGTAGCCGATGTCGGCGGGCATGGCCTGGTCGAAGAAGATCAGGAAGTGGATGTCGTCCTCGCCGAGGACCTCGATGTGGTGCGGGAAGGCGCGTGGCACGAAGTAGACGTCACCGGGGCCGAGCACGTACTCGTCGAGGGTGCCGTCGGGGTCCAGGACACGCATGCGGGCGTGCCCCTTCTCCACGTACCCCATCTCGGCGGTGACGGGATGCCAGTGCGGTTCGCGCATCCCGCTCTCCTTGATGCGCAGGGAGTACATGGAGATGTCCTCCAGGGCGGCCCAGTACTGGCTACGGGCGAGGCGGGCGCTGCCGTAGGCGTAGGACAGCGGCGGGTGCTGGCCCTCGAGGTCGAACAGGTGGGCGTTGGGCAGGCCGGCCGTGGCCGGGATGTCGGCGGCGCCGGCACGGCGGACGATCTGCTGGGCCGGAGACCGGTCGAGGGCGGCGAACGCCGAGGCGGGCAGGTCGTAGGTGTTCCCGAGCACCGCGTCGGTCATGGCGTTGAAACTGTCGTGCAGCGAGAAGTGCTGAGGACGTTCGTCGCGCAGCGCGAGGACGAACTCGGCACGGTCGTCACCGACGTTCTCGATGTGGTAAATCGCGCCCGACTCGACGTGGTACATCTGACCTGCGGCGACGATGAACGAGGAGAAGGCGTCGGCGTTCCCCAGGATCGACACCAGCACCGTGCCGGAGAGGCAGTAGCCGATCTGGTTGGCGTTGACGTTCCACTGCGGCTCGCGGATCGCGCCGGGTTCCAGGGTGACGTGCTTGATCGAGAGCCCGCTGAGGATGGGCATCGCGCCGGCGTCGACCAGGGTGACCGATCCGAGCTCGCTCTCGAACGCGGGCGAAGCGGTCGCCAAGGATGTGACATGGCGTGAGGTGCCGGTCATGACGTCCCTTTCGTTGTCGCGACCCGCGCGATCGCGGTCGAAGAACGCACGCCGCCTTCACAGCCTGGATCCGCCGGTGGTGTACGCCTGTTTCTGCAGGTTAAGCATCAGGTGCCCACTGTGTCGGGTCCTGTCGCGGCGTGTCGCCGACATCGCTCACACATCCGGGAGTCGCTTTGATCTCACGTTCGTCGACCTGCTCTCGGAGCACCTCAGGGCGCCGCCTCGTCCACGTCAGGCCTCGCTGGTGCGGTGACCGCTCAAGCTTCACCGGCTTGGCCGGGCGACTCGACGCCGGGCACGCCACGCGGCGACGTACCGCACGATGTCTCCGCCGGAACCGCCCGCCGGTAGCGGTCGGCCAGCACGCGGATCCGCGCGACGAGTTCGGGCGGCTCGGTGACCTCGAAGTCGGCGTCGAGCATGCCGAGGTATCCGGCCAGCATCTGCGGCGTGTCCGAGCCGACCTCGGCCACGCAGGCGTCGTCGCCCACAGGTTCCACCGGAACGCCGGGCGGCAGCCGGGCGCGCACGTGCTCGGCCGGTGCGTGCACCGTCACCCGCGCCCGGCACTGCCAGGGCGCGGTGGCCAGGCCGGTGGCGACGTGGCCGACGAGGTCACCGCCGGGGTCCTCGCGCGGGGTGAACCGCGGGCCGTTCGGTGTCCGCAACCGCATCCGGTCCACCCGGAACGTGCGCCAGTCGGACCTCGCGACGTCCCACCCGACCAGGTACCAGCGGCCTCGGCTGTGCGCGAGCCGGTGCGGCTCGACCTCGCGGCGGCCGGCCGACCCGTCGTGGCCGGTGTAGTCGAACCGGAGCCGCTCGTGGTCGCGGGAGGCCGCCGCGATCGCGGTGAGCGTGGCGGCGTCCACGCTGGGGCCGGCCTGCGGAAGCGGGACGAGGTACGCGCGCAGGCCGTTGACACGACGGCGAAGCCGCGGCGGCAGCACCTGTTCGAGCTTGGTCAGGGCGCGCAGCGCCGCCTCCTCGATGCCGGTGACCGCGCCCTGCGTGGCGCCCACTCGGAGCCCGACGGCGACCGCGACCGCTTCGTCGTCGTCGAGCAGCAGCGGCGGCAACGTCGCACCGGCCCCGAGCCGGTAACCGCCGGTGACGCCCCTGATCCCGTGCACCGGATAGCCGAGGTCGCGCAGGCGCTCGACATCGTTGCGCACGGTGCGGGTGGTGACGTCCAGGCGCTCGGCCAGCTCCGGCCCTGTCCAGTCGCGCGGCATCTGTAACAGGGAGAGCAGCCGCAGTAGCCGTTGTGCCGTGTCCAACATGTTTCAAGTCTGCCCGAATACAGGAACGGAGCTTTCCGGTATCGCCCCTACCTTTCTCGTCATGGACAACAACACCGGCATCCGCCCGTTCCGCGTCGACATCCCGCAGGCCGAGCTGGACGACCTGCGCGATCGCCTCACCCGCGCCCGCTGGCCCCGGCAGATCTCCGGAACCGGCTGGGAGCGCGGCGTTCCCGTCGATTACCTCAGGGAACTGGCCGACTACTGGGCGAACGACTTCGACTGGCGCGCGCAGGAGAAGACGCTGAACGAGCACCCGCAGTTCGTGACGACGATCGACGGCCAGGACGTCCACTTCCTGCACGTCCGCTCGCCCGAGCCGGACGCGCTGCCGCTGGTCCTGTGCCATGGCTGGCCGGGCTCGTTCGTGGACTTCCTGGACGTGATCGGGCCGCTGACCGATCCCCGCGCGCACGGCGGCGACCCGGCGGACGCCTTCCACGTCGTGATCCCGTCGCTGCCCGGCTTCGGGTTCTCCAATCCGGTGCGGGAACCGGGCTGGGGCAACCTGTTCCGGGTGGCCGCCGCGTTCGGGGAACTGATGAGCCGGCTCGGCTACCAGCGGTTCGCCGCGCAGGGCGGGGACATCGGCGGCGGCGTGACCGCACTGCTGCCCATGGCCGCCCCCGGCCGTGTGGTCGCCACCCACATCAACGGTCCGTCGCCGTACCCGCTTGGCCCGCCCGTCGAGCCGGACGGCCTGTCCGGCGCGGACCGGGCGCGCGCCGAGCGGTTCAACGCCGCCCGCCAGGATGACTTCGGCTATCTGCACCTGCAGTCCACCCGGCCGCAGACCATCGCCTACTCGCTGACCGACTCGCCGATCGGACAGCTGGCGTGGATCGCGGAGAAGTTCAAGGAGTGGACCGACCCTGCCGCCGAACTGCCCGAGCACGCGGTGGACCGCGACCGGCTGCTCACCAACGTGAGCCTGTACTGGTTCACCGGTTCCGGCGCGTCCTCGGCCGACATCCTCTACGAGGGTATGCAGGCCTACCGCGAGATGGCCGCCGCGCAGTCCGGCGGTGACCAGGGCGGGTGGCCGTCCGCGCCGGCGCCGCCGCAGGGGATCGCGGTGTTCGCGGCGGACATGACGATCCGCGCACTCGCCGACCCGGCGAACACCGTCGGCCACTGGTCGGAGTTCGACCGGGGCGGCCACTTCCCCGCGATGGAGACACCCGACCTGCTCGTCGGCGACCTGCGTGAGTTCTTCCGCGTCGCGCGGTGATCCCGGCGGTGGGCCCACCGTTCGGCGGGCCCGCCGTTCGGCGGGAAGCGGGAAGACGTTCGGCGGGAAGCGGGAAGACGTTCGGCGGGAAGCGGGAAGACGTTCGGCGGGAAGCGGGAAGAATCGCGTCATGACTTTCACAGCACCGCCGAGGACCGCCGCCTGGCGGCATCTCGACGCGCGGGACGGCTTCGAGGTGACCTACTTCCGGCCTTCGGACGACGGCCTTCTCATCGAAGGGTGCACGACGGCGGTCGAGGAGGGCCAGACCTGGATCGTCGGCTACTCCATCGAGCTGGACGCCTCCTGGACCACGCGAAGCGCGCGGATCACGGGACGCTCGGCCTCGGGAACCCGGCACACCGTGCTGGAGGCCGACGGCGCCGGTCACTGGCGCGTCGACGACACGCCTGCCCCCCACCTGGACGGCTGCCTGGACGTCGACCTGGAGTCCTCGGCGATGACCAACGCCTTCCCCGCGCATCGGATGGGCCTGCGCGCCGGCGAGAAGTCGGCCGCCCCCGCCGCCTACGTACGCGCCACCGACCTCGCCGTCGAACGGCTCGAGCAGGACTACGTCCGCGTCGCCGACGAGGGCTCCCGGCAGCGCTACGACTACAGCGCCCCGGTCTTCGACTTCGCGTGCCGCCTGGTCTACGACGAGTCCGGCCTCGTGCTCGACTACCCCGAGATCGCCGTACGCGTGGCGTGACCTCCTCACGGACCGAGGTGGCGGGGCGGCCCGGGCGGAGGGTGCTCTCGCCCGGCGGCCGTCGGACCTGGCCGGCTCGATCCGTTCGAGCGGGTTCTCCGGGCGGGAGGGATCGGGAACCGCCTGGCCGGCACGCCGCCGGTTCGGGGGTCCGGCAATCGATGATCTCCACCGGCGCGACGGGCGGATAGCCTGATCCGTATGGATGAGCGCGACGGAGTGGAGATCATCGCCTTCGTGGACGCCGAGGCGTTCGAGAGCTGGCTCGCCGAGAACCACACGCGCCACGAGGGCTTGTGGATCAAGCTGGCCAAGAAGAAGTCCGGCATCCCGACGGTCACCTCCGACGAGCTGGTCGACGTCGGGCTGTGCTACGGCTGGATCTCCGGGCAACGGCTCCCTCTCGACGAGCAGTACTACCTGCAGAAGTACGTGCCGCGCCGGCCCAGGAGCCTGTGGTCGCAGGTGAACGTCGACAAGGTCGCGATGCTGACCGCCGCCGGGCGGATGCGCGAACCCGGCCTGGCCGAGGTGCGCAGGGCGCAGGAGGACGGGCGCTGGGCGGTGGCCTACGAGTCGCAGAAGACGGCGACGGTGCCCCCCGATCTCGCGGCGGCGCTCGACGCGAACCCGGAGGCCGGCAAGGCGTTCGAGGCGCTCGACAAGACCGGCCGTTACCTGGTGATGCTGCCGTTGCTCCAGGCGCTCACGCCGGAGAACAGGAAGGTCCGGCTCGACAAAGTCTTAGAAATGCTCTCCAAGAGCGAAAAATCGGGATAAGGGTTACGCGGATAGGCGCGGGCTCCCCTGGCAGCACGCCTTCCGTCGCCCCGGCCGGCCGCCACGGACGCCGCGCCGTCGTCGCGGTCCGGGCTACGGCGGGGACGGTCTCCCCGGCGCGCCGGATCCGGTGGCCCGCAGGAAGCGGGCGCCCCACTCCTGGATGTGCGCAGCGAACTCCGGCGGCCCCAGCACCTCGAACTCGGCGCCCACGTTGCCCAGCGCCTGGGTCGGCCAATCGAGGGAGGTCGAGGTCATGGTGAGCCG
>NZ_JBFAAE010000105.1:0-16670 GCF_040639575.1 Streptosporangium sp. NPDC023825
GCCTGGGTGATGCGGGCGGGGGTGACGCGCAGCCGTTCGGCGGTCCGGCCGAAGTGCAGCTCTTCGGCCAGGGTCAGGAAGATCTCGATGTCGCGCAGTTCCACGATCCTCCCTCGTGTTAACCCCGGGGTTAATGCTGCCTTGCGTGAGTTGTCATTGTTTCAGGTGGTTCTTCGCGCCGATCCTGGTCACCGGGAGATTCGCACCATTTCTGGAGTGACAAGGTGACGCCTTTGCTGGGCAAGACCGCGTTGGTGACCGGGGCTTCGCGGGGCATCGGGCGGGCGGTCGCGCGGCGGCTGGCGGCCGACGGGGCGCTGGCGGCCGTGCACCACGGCGGCAACGAGGCGGCGGGTCGCTGGGTGACCGGGCAGGTCATCGACGCCTCCGGCGGCTGCTTCCTCGGCCCTCGGATCTGAGCGCCCTGCTTCCGGTCGCGTGTCAGCGGCGGTGTCAGGACGGCGACGGCCCGGCATCAGTGCGTCCGGCGATGGTGGATGCCAGGAACGGTTCGGCGGTCGCGGCCTCCGGGGCCACGCACCAGGCCACGCCCTACGCACCCCGGCCCCGGCGCGTCGCTCATGGATGCTCACAAGCGCCGCACCAGGACGGGTTTCGCAAGATCGAACACTGTAGACAAGGAATTTTCATCATGGGACAGAACAACTCCGGCTTCACCGCAACCGGACTGCGCAGGCTGCGCGAGGTGCTGGCACGGCATGTCGACTCCGGGAAGATCCCCGGCCTGGTGGCCCTGGTCAGCCGGGGCGGCCAGACGCACGTCGAGACGCTCGGCACGATGCGGCACGACGGCGGCGCGCCGATGCGCCGGGACACGATCTTCCGCATGGCCTCCACCTCCAAGCCGGTCACCATCGCGGCCGCGATGGTCCTGCTGGACGAGTGCCGGCTGCGGCTGGACGACGTGGTGGACCCGTGGCTGCCCGAGCTGGCCGACCGCCAGGTGCTGACCCGGCCGGACGCTGAGCTGGACGACACCGTGCCGGCCCGCCGCCCGATCACCGTCCGTGACATCCTCACCTGCACCTTCGGCCTCGGCATGGACTTCACCGCGCTGGGCAAGCCGATCATGAACGCGGTCTTCGCGCAGGGCCTGACCCCCAACCTGCCGACCGAGGTGCCCGAGCAGGACGAGTGGATGCGCCGCCTGGGCGAGCTGCCGCTGATGTACCAGCCCGGCGAGCAGTGGCAGTACCACATCGGCAGCGACCTGGTCGGCGTCCTGGTCTCCCGGGTCACCGGCCAGACCTTCGAGGCGTTCCTGGGTGAGCGCATCTTCGAACCCCTCGGCATGACCGACACCGGCTTCCACGTGCCCGCCGAGAAGATCGACCGGCTGCCCACCCTGTACGCCCCCGACCCCGCCACGGGCGAGTTCCTCGCCTGGGACGAGCCCCAGGACGGACGCTGGAGCAAGCCGCCGGCGTTCCAGGGCGGCGGCGGCGGCCTCGTCTCCACCGCCGACGACTACCACGCCTACTTCCGGATGCTGCTCAACGGCGGCGTCCACAACGGCCGGCGCATCCTGTCCCGGCCAGCCGTGGAGCTGATGACCACCAACCGGCTCACCCCCGAGCAGAACGCCGCCCGCACCGCCCTGGCCACCGGCAACGTGCACATCTCCTTCGGCCAGGGCCAGCAGGGCGGCTGGGGCCTGGGCATGGCGGTACGCACCTACCGCGGCGACTACGCCCCGATCGGCCAGTTCGGCTGGGACGGCGGGGCCGGCACCTCCGCCTACGCCGACCCGGCCAACCAGCTCACCGGCATCCTGCTCTGTCAGCTCGGCTACACGGTGCCCAACCCCGCCCACCTGATGAACGACTTCTGGACCACGCTCTACCAGGCCATCGACGCCTGACACCAAGTTCGCCCCCGTTCGCCCCCAGCAGAGCCGTCCTCGGCGATCACCTTCCACCACCGACTCCAAGGAGCACCCCGCCATGTCCCTCACCCTGACCGACCAGGACAAGCTCACCCTGCGCACCGCCGCCTACGGCGCCGTCACGCTGATGTCCGCCGCCGAGGCCGCCGGCAAGCCCCACAAGAGCGCCACCGAGGGCTCCATCGCCCTGGCCTCGGCCACCGGCCTGATCGGGCATGCGCTCGCCACCTACCCCAAGGACATGAAGCTGGACCACACGTCCGTAGCCGCCATCGCCGACCAGGTGCTACCGGCCCTGACGGAAGCCATGAGCCTGCTCAAGCAGCAGGCTCCGGCCGAGGCCGACAACTTCCGCCGCACCGTCCTGGTCGCCATCGAAGCCGCCGCCCGTACCCACCAAGGCCGGCCCAGCCCCACGGTGGCGGACATGAGCCGCAAGATCACCGAAGCGCTCGACGCCGCCTGAGAGCAGGCCGGCCGGCACGGCTACCGCTTGTCACAGGTCCGCTCCGGGCTCCGCGGCACGACGACAAGGGCGGCTCCCCCACCCCCAGACCGCCGCTTCACCTGCGCACGCTCATCGCCAGCAGTAAACAGCCCCAAGGAAAACACATGTCGAACTTCCCACGGCGAGGCCTCCTCGCCGCAGTTCCTCTCACGACCACGCTCGTGGTCGCCACCGCTCCCGTCGCATCCGCGACGGCGACACCGGAGATCAAAGTCTCCCGCGGGGTCACCCAGCCCGTCTTCTCCTACGCCGACGCCATCCGTGAGCACGTCCGGGTGCAGTCGCCGGTGGACAGCGACGGCGACGGCAAGAAGGACCTGGTCCGGGTGGACATCGTCCGGCCGAAGGAGTCCGGCTCCGGGCTCAAGGTCCCGGTGATCATGCAGGAGAGCCCGTACTACGACGATCCGGGTGTCGGCTACGAGATCGAGAAGAAGACCTACGACGCGAACGGGAACGTGAAGAAGTTCCCGATGTATTTCGACAACTACTTCGTGCCCCGCGGGTATGCGTTCGTGTCCGTCGACATGATCGGCACCAGGCTCTCCGACGGCTGCCCGACCTCCTACGGCGCCTCCGACGTGCTCGGCGGCAAGGCGGTCGTCGACTGGCTGAACGGCCGCGCGACCGCCTACGACGACCAGGGCAAACCAGTCAAGGCCACCTGGACCACCGGCAGCACCGCGATGATCGGCCACTCCTACGAGGGAGCGCTCGGCGCCGCCGTCGCCGGCACCGGCGTGCGGGGCCTGGAGACGATCGTGAACATCTCCGGCTACACCAGCGGCTACGAGAACTCACGCAACAACGGCACCGTCACCTGGTTCAAGGGCGCGGCGTCCTGGCAGGCCAAGCGGGTCGACAAGGACCCGGACGAGAAGTGCGCGGCGGTGCGCCAGAAGCTGCTCGAAGACTCCGACGACGCCACCGGCAACTACAACGCCTACTGGCACGAACGCGACTACCGAAACGGGTCGATCTCCAAGGCGCGCAACGTCCGCGCCAGCGTCTTCTCGGTGATGGGCATGCAGGACCGCAACGTGGTGGGCAGCCAGTTCTCCGAGTGGTGGGCCAAGCTGCCCCGCACCGCGCAGCGCAAGGCGTGGGTGACGCAGTACGGGCATCTCGACCCGTTCTGGGCCCGCCGCCAGGTATGGCTCGACACCCTGCACCAGTGGTTCGACCACGAACTGATGGGCCTCTCCAACGACATCATGCGCCGGCCTCGCGTCGACGTGCAGCTCGGCCCGGACCGCTGGATCGCCCAGACCGAATGGCCCGCTCCCGCGGCGCGGACGACGACCCTGCGGCCGCAGCAGGACGGTTCCCTGGGCCGCCGGCCCTCGACCGGCACCGGCAGCTACCTCGACACCGCCCAGACCGAGATCGCGATGGCCGACCAGCCCACCACCACCAACCCGAACCGGCTGGCCTTCCTGACCCCGCCGCTGCAGAAGGCGACAAGACTGTCCGGAACGCCGTCGGTGAACCTGCGCCTCAAGCTGGACAAACCCACCGCCAACCTGGGCGTCCTGCTCGTCGACTACGGCACCGACACCCGCATCGACTACCGCGCCCAGGGCCCGGCCTCCGACGAAGGCCTCACGTTCATCGGCGGTGAGGACTGCGTCGGCCAAAGCACGGCCGACGACGACGGCTGCTACCTCAAGGCCGGCGACAACATCTCCACCTCCGGCATGAACGTGGTCACCCGCGGAATCCTGGACGCGCAGAACCACCGATCGCTCAGCCGCCAGACACCGCTGACGCCGGGCAGGACGTACCAGATCAGCTGGAAGATGCTGCCGCAGGACTACGAGTTCAAGGCCGGCCACCGCCTCGGCCTGGTGCTGACCGGAGCCAACGACGACTTCAACCTCGACGAGAGCGCCAACGGCACCGGCGCCGACGCCGAACCCGGCACCGGCGCCAAAGTCACCATCGACCTGGCCGGCACCTCGATCTCGCTGCCACTGCTCAACAGCACACCCAGCGGACGTGACCCGAGCGGATGACGCCTGCGCCCGGTGGCACGGCGCTGGCCACCGAGCCCGGCCCGGGCACTCGCCATGGCCAGGCGCTGTCCCTGAGTGATCGCGCTCAACCCTAAAGAATCCTGACGGGTCCATGGCGGGGCACGAAGCCTGCGACCGCCCGCGGCAGAGCGCCGGCGAGGCGATCGAGGAGTTCCGGCGACGGGGCGGCGACGTCGTCCCCAAACCACGCAACCCCGCCCGCGGCGACACCGACGGCAACGAGGCCGCCATCCCGGGCATCGTCGTGTCGGTACCGCATAACTTCTAGTGCCAATACCCGTCGTAGTAGTCGACCAGGTGCTGGGCATCCAAGCCGGCCGAGGCGACGGCGACTGTGAGGTCGGCCTCTCGGAGGATCTCCGACCGCACCAGCGGCGGCACCGACGCCGCAGGCACCTCCCGGCCGTCGCGGTGGAAGGTCATCGGGTTGGTCGCGCACAGCGCGTCCAGGTCCCATCCCTCATCGGACATGCCCTCGACGACGCGCAGGAGCCAGCGGGCCCGCCAGCCCGCAAGGTCGCGCACCACCTCGCCCTGCCCCTCGTGACAGTCGTACTCCCAGTAGCCGATCGACACGCCGGTCCAACCGTGCCGGATCAGCTCCGCCCGGGCCAGATCGTAGCGCACGACGTGACCGGCGACGCGGGCCGGCTCTTCCGCGTACACCTCGCGGAGGACTTGTTCGAACGGCTGCGCCAGACCCCTCTCGCGCCACGCGCCCACCTCCTCGGCGCTTGCGCCGGCCGGATGCCACAAGGCGACCGGGCCCTCGGGGCGGCACCCGGCCAGTTCCCAGCCGTCGACGGTTCTGACCGGCAGGCCCGAGGGACCGCCGGGAACCCGCCACACCAGGGCGCAGGCGTCGGAGCCGGTGACGGGGTGATCGAGGAGGTGCTCGCCGACCTCACGCCAGGGCCATTCGCGCTGGTGGATGAGCGCCTGTTCCAGGCGGTAGCGCGCGGCCGCGCGCGCCTGCTCGACCTCTCTGGGCGTGGCGTCGGCGGCGGGCAGAGCACGGTCGAGGAACTGGTCGCAGGTCAGCGCGGCCACGCCGGCGAGCGCGTCGAGCGCGCGAGTGACACTCTCCTGTACAGACGCCACCCGCACCCGCGCCTGAATGAACGCCAGCGGGATGACTGTCTCGGGTGCGCCCCGGCGGGCCAGCACGCCGACGGCCCCGTCGGCGACGGTCTCGCTGCGGCAGGTGGAGCCGGGGCCATCGTGGCCGGTGCCGCAGGTGACGGCGACGTCGGCGAGCAGCGACGGGACCCACGGCTCGTCAATGACCTCGCAGGCCCAGATCAGGCCGCGCGCCACCGAGACGGTCCGGCCCTTCAAGAAGCGGTCCTCGCTCCAGCTGATGCCGGCGTGGTGGCAGACGAACGGACCGCCCCGGTAGGCGGCCAGGCGGGTGACCAGCTCGTGGACCAGGGCGATGGCCTCAGGAGTGAGCAGGTCGCAGACGACCGGCAACCAGCCGTCGCCCGGAGCCGGCGTGTCGGCGGTGGCCCAGTGGCGCAGCAGCGGCAGCATTCCGGCCAGGCGGGAACCATACTCCTCGGCCAGCATCGTGGCCAAGGGGTCGGCCTCCCCGATCACGTTCCTGACCGCACCGGCCGGACCCTCCTCGGTGAGCAGACCCTCCAGGAGCGGCTGGAGCTCTCCGAGGTCCGTCAGGTGGCCGAACAGGTCGCGGCGCTGTTGCGGATGGAGCAGGTGAGCGGCCGACAGCGGGATCCGATAGAGCTCCTCGTGGCGGGTGTGGCCCTGGCGGGCCCAGTAGCCGGCGCGTTCGGCCAGGTTCCAGGCGTCGTCGGGCGTCCAGTCGACGGCGCGCCCGGCCACGGTGCGGACCAGGCGCAGGACACGCTCGTCGTAGTCGTGGCCGCCCTGCGGGCTGAGCCAGAGCTTGGTGTGGGCATAGGTGCCGTAGAGGCGCCAGTCGGTGTCAGGGCCGGGGTCGAGGCCCTGCTCGGTGAGGACGTCGAAACGCCGGTAGGCCTCCCTGGTGGCCGGTTCCAGATGATCCCAATTGCCTGCGAACGTCACCCCATGATCGTAGGCGCACGAGGTCCGAATGAAGATCGCCGTTCTGGACGACTACCAGCGGGTCGCTCAAGACCTCGGTGTCCCGGCTCAGTGAACCTGGCACCGGCTCGTGACACCGTGACGACAACTTCCCGCTCGATGACCTCACCGGCACGAAAACGATCGAGACGGGGCCTCTTCCCGCCCACGAAGACGCCGGGCGACCAGATCAGAGATCCAGGCCGGAGCCACCGAACCGGTCCCGCAGAAATCTGCCCTGGTCGCGCAGGGCCTGCTCGTCACCCCGGTAGACCGACTCGGCCACCTCACGCAGCCGGATGTCCAGCAGGTCGAGCTGGGCCAGCAACTCCTCGTGCGCGCTGCGCTCCCGCTCGCCGCGCCGCGTGAGCGCGCGGGAGCGAGGCAGGTTCGCGTACGCCTCCAGGCTGGACGGCAGATAATCCCTGATCGTCTGCGACACGATGTGCAGGTGCTCGGGTGAGGAGGTGAGCGTGCCCGCCCGCCGCAGGATGTCACGCAGCACCTCGGCGAGCGCGCCGACGCGCGTCGTCACGTCGTCGGGAAACCGGTTTTCGCCGACCCCGGCCAGCAAGGTGTCCAGGTCGGCACGCAACCGCCGCGACTCCACCTCGGCATGCGAGATCGTGAGCCTCACCCGGTCCGCCGGAGCGAGCAGCGCCCCGACACCGTACAACCCGGCGACCACGACGGGCCAGAACGTCCCGGCAACGCCGAGGAACACCAGGACCACCCCGACGAGCGCCAGCGCGCACCCGGCGATGTTCCTGGTCGACCCGGCATAGGCGAGAATCCGCCCTCCCAGGCTACTGGTAGCCACGGATCTCCTTGAAGGCCGTGGCCAGCGACCCCTGCCGGGCGTCGAAGGTCGCCCCGCCGGTGAGCTCGGCGATCCGCCGCATCTCCTCGACGTCGCTGTCACCGAAGAGCACGACGAACGTCCGGAACTTCACGGGCAATGACGCGTAGTAGGCGGCGAAGTCGTCATAGGAGCCGCCGTCGGTGTTCTCGCCGTCCGTCATCAGCACGATCGAGGTGAACTCCTCCGACGGCAAGGACCGCACCTGCTCGTAGGCGGCCCGCAGACTGTCGAAGATCGCGGTGCCGCCGTCGGCCCGCAACCCCTCGCCGTAGGAACGGATCCGCTGGAGCACCGGCTCGGCGTCACGCTCGGGCAAGGTGAACGTCTGCGGACTGCCCGGGCCCGTGCTGAACGGGATCATCGTGACCCTCTCGCGGTCACGGAAGCGCGAGAACGACCCGCTGGCGGAGGTGTCGGCGCCCGACAGGGCGGTCAGCGCCTGCTTGAGCGCCTCGATCCGCTCCCCTCTCATCGAACCGGAGGTGTCCAGCACGAACAGGGTCCGCGACGGCCTGCGCACCTGGTTGAGATAGACGCCGATCAGCTCGTCGGCCACGCCGCGCCGGTTGGGGAAGGGCAGCTCCACCAGCGACGCGATCCCGAAACGCGGCTCCGGCCTGACCTCGGGGACGATGGGCCTGCGGTGGGTGGTGGTCATGATCTCCCGCTGGATCTCCGGCGTGCGCAGCCAGGCGGCGAGCTTGCCGTACAGCTCCTTCTTCTCCGGGGGCGCGGAACTCAGAAGCGTGAGCGGGTAATCGGCCGTCACCACCCCGTCGCCCGGATACACCAGCGTGAGCGGCTCGGAGAGCCTTCCGGAGGCATTGAGGCCCAGCAGCACCGACTCGTAGTTCACAAGCCCGTCCACCGCGCCCTCCTTGGTGTACGCGTCCGCGAGCCAGCCGGAGGAACCGGAGGTGAGCGTCTGCGCCGAGAAGAACTCCTTCAGCCGGGGAGTCACCGCGGTTATCTGAGCCTCCTCCAGGGCCTCACCGGCGTCGGAGAGCGCCGCCGTCACGCCGACCAACGCCGAGAACCCGGAGTTGGACGCGGCGGGGCTGGTCATGCCGAAGGTGAACTTCCCGGCTCGCGCGGCCGAGGCGATGTCACTCCAGGTCACCGGCTTGGCATCCCACCCGAGCTCGCGGGCCTTGGACGCCCTGAGCCCGAGCAGCACGGGCGAGACCATGACCTTGGTCTGGGTCGAGAGCCGCGCGGCCGCCCCGTCGATCAGCGACAGGTAGCGGTTGGAGGAGAACCACGTCGCGTCGTACCGCCCGTCCGCGCCGCCACTCGCCACCTGCTCGGCCCCGTCGAGCGTTCCGGCATACGACAGCGTGACCCGCACGCCGACGGCGTCCTGGGCCCGCCTGAGCAACGGTTCCAGGTCGCCGACCTCGCTTCCCACGAGAACGCGGAGCACATCGGGGCCATCGACGGGAGTGTCGGAGATGTCGGGCGTGTCGGCCCCGCCGCACGCGGCCGACACCACCAGCAGGACCAGCGGGACCAGTACGGCGAGCGCCCGCCTCACCCGGCGACCACCCGCCCGCACACCGAGCGCCGGCCCAGCCGAGCGTGAACCGAGCGGCACGCCGGATGCCGACCAGGCCGGGCAAGAGTCCGGTGACGCACCGGGCGCCGGACCCCTCATCGCTGGAGTTCCTGCTCGTCGCCGCGCCGGGAGCGCTCCAGGTACGTGCGCGCGTGGTCCAGCTCGACGGTCAGGCTGTCCACGGTGATCGCCATGTTCTCCACGGCCTTGGCCTTGAACGTGTCGATCATGTCCATGGTGGCGTAGATGTTGTCGAACGCCTTGCGCAACGCGTCCATGCCGACCGCGGTCGAGGCCGCCTGGGTCTGGATGCCGGCGGCCTGCGTACGCAGCATCTCGCTGGTCGCCACGATCAGGTCGGAGGTGGTGGCGTTCAGCGCGGCGATCTGGTCGAGCACGAGCTTCTGGTTGGCGAGGGCCTGAGCCACGGTCACGGCCGTGCGCAGCGCCGCGACCGTCGTCGTGGTCGCCCGATCCACACCTTTGATCAACTCGAGGTTGTTCCTGCGGATCAGGTCCAGGGCGAGATACCCCTGGGCGGACACCGCGAGCTGGGTCAGCAGATCCTGGTGCTTCTGCCGGATGCCGAACAGCGCGTCCGAGCGCAGCGCGGTGGCCTTCTCCGGCTCGGCCGCCTCGACATACACGATCTTCTCTTCCACCGCGGCGTCGAGGGCGGCGGCGAGCAGCGCGTACTCCTGCAGGCGCTTCATCGACTCCCACAGGTTGGTCTTCTCACCCTCGATGGCCGCGTTGTCCTTACGCAACTCGTCCTGCCCGGATTTGAGAGCGCGGATGATGTCGTCGAGGTGTTTCTGCGCCGACTGGTACTTCGCGAAGTAGTCGCGCAGCCGGTCGCCGAACGGGATCAGTCCCAGCAGCCTCCTGGCCGGGCCGGACGTCTGCTTGGGATCGAGGTCGACGATCGTGCGGCGCAGCGCGACCAGCTGTCCCGCCACCGCCGCCTGCGCGTCCCGGCCCTCGCCCCGCGCGGACGCCAGCGCGGCCACCGGGCGCCCCAGCATGCGGTTCGCCACCTGGGAGGAGGCCCGGATCTCCGAGTCGCCCATGGAGGTGATGTCGTGCACCTTCCGGGCGAACTCCGGCGATCTGGGGTCCAGGCCGTCCAGCTCCTCGGCGAAACCGCGGGCCTTCTCCGCCAGTTCCGTCTCCCGCCCCTCCGGAACCGGCAGCATGGTGGCCGCCTTCTCCGTGGGCACCTTGGCCACGGGTTCGGGCGGGCTGAGCACGAGATCGCTCACGGTGGTCTCTCCTCGAAACGCTGGGAAGGTGAGGTCAGGGGGTGGACGAGGGGACCGCTCCGGAGCGGTAGAGCGTCTCGACCGCGGAGATCATGCCCTCCAGCCGCTCGTGGTCGGGAGGCTCCACCACGTCGACCAGGCCGGGTGGCAGCGGAGCCCCCACCTTCGCCACGAGATCGTCGAAAGCCCGGGGGGCGGCGGTGCGGAAGCCGTACAGGGCCGCGAGGCGCCCGAGTTCCGGGTCCTCCTGCAGGAGGCGGCCGACCTCGGTGCCCCGCTCGCCCAGCGGTACGAGCGTGTGCTTGCTCAAGACCGTGGGCGAGGGGTAGAGCAGCCGCATGTCGGGGCGGATCGAGCCGTCCCCGGCGAACAGGCGCGAGGCGTACTGCGCCTCGTAGATCACGACCATGGGCGTCTTCCCCATCCCCAGGGACAGGTAGTCCTCGAACGGCGCCTCGGTGGAGGTCTCGGAGTAGCCCTGGTCGAGGAAGAGAGGGGCGACGGCCTGGGCGACCCTGGCCCCCCGCTCGTCGGAGGTGACCACGTCGTCGCCGTTGGCCACGTAACCGGCGATCGCCAGGTACATCGCCGCGGAGTTGGAGGTACGGATGTCGGTGGTGGTGAGCAGCACACGCTTGCGCGCCGGATAAACCGTATTATCCGGCAATTTATCCCACCGAGTGCCTTTCGCCACCAAAACCAGATATTTCTGGATATCGAGCACCTGGTAACCCTGACCGGAGTCCCGTACGACGCCCGCCCTGGTGAGCACCTCCACGATCGGGGCGAAAGTGGCGACCGCCATGGGCGAGGAGAACGGCGCGAACGTGCGGGCGACACCCCGGTCACGCCTGATCTTCTCGGCCGCCGGAGCGCTGGACGGAAACGCGAAGCCGTATTTCCCCAGGTCCACCGAGGTCGCGATCTGGCGCGACCCGGAGGTGTCGACCTCCACCCGAAGACCGTGCGCGGCGAAGACCGCCCGCACCCTCGGATCGTCGAAGAACGGCTTCTTCTCCGAACCGATCACCCCCCGGACCAAGGTGAGCTCCCTCGTCCCCGCCTCGCCGCCGTTGCCCACCACGATCGCCGCCACCACGGCGGCGCCGAGGAGCAGCGCCAGCCCGACACCGATCCAACGCCTCATGTGATTCCTCGAAAGCTTGCCCCGTATCGCTATGAAATAGCGGTCGTAATTGAATTATGTGATTAACGACGACAGCGCGGAGCGAGGCACTCACAACGTAGCGACAATTCACTTTCCGTTCACCAATACGCCGCTCGAAGGGCGGTCGCCGTCATCGCACCGGAACTCGCATAAATCCCCCGGCGTCGGCCTCGACCCGCTGGAAAGCACCGAGACGCTGGACTCCGTCGGCTCGGTGAACTCCGGGCAGTCGCCCGGCACCGACCACGAAGGCCACCCTCGCCGGCGGATCCACCGGATCGACAACCTCGTGGCCGACTCGAAGGAACGGAGACGGGGATCATCGACCAGTGACCAGGCGAACCCTCTGGGCATCTCAGACGGAGCGACCGAGTTCCCTGTCGGGCGACCCGCTCGACGAAACCGGGGCGGTGAGCCTTGCTTCTGGGTGCTGAGTCTTTAGCCCATTGTAAATGATCTTGAACTTCAAGCCGACGCCTTTACAATGTAGATTTATAAGCATACTTCCTGATTGGACCGGTAGCAGCCAGTTGATCCGTGCTGACAGGTCGCGCGAGGACGTCCGTCCCGCGGTCGGCCGCGCGGCCCGCGCGACCTGCCGCAGTTCTCCGCCCCCCTGGATCCGGTGGCGTACTGCTCCCCCGGTCGGCGGCTCGCCGCCAAGGTTCAACGCGTGGCGTCGTCCATCTGGGCGACCAGGCCCTTGGGCCGGTCCATTCGTCGTTGACGTTGCCGGCGTTGACCGGCCGGCGCCGCGAGGCCTGGTATCGGTTTTACGTGCCCCCTCCCCCGCCGGGCCATAGCGACACGCGCGCCACAGCGGCGCCGAGGCGATTGCTCATCTGCCCGGCATCGGCCAACCACTCGCATGTCAACTCGATGTCATGAACGCGGGTCAGATTCAAGGTCGTAGGACGTTCCCCGGATGTCGAGGAGACCCATGTTCCGACGACTCGGCCTCGCCGTCATGACCACGCTGGCGGTGCTGGCGGCGGTCGTTCCCCCGGCCGCCGCGCAGCCGCCGGCCCCCACCACGGTCGCCCACCGCGGGGCATCGGCGTACGCGCCGGAGAACACCGTCGCGGCCTTCGAGCTGGCGGACGCGCAGGGCGCCGACATGTTCGAGCTCGACGTCCAGGAGACCAAGGACCACGAGCTGGTCCTGATGCACGACACGACACTGGCCCGTACCACCAACGCCGAGAGAGTGTTCCCCGGCCTGGCGCCCTGGAGGGTCGGCGACCTCACCCTCGCGCAGATCCGCAGGCTGGACGCGGGCTCGTGGTTCGACGCGAAGTACAAGGGCGAGCCGGTACCCACGCTCGGAGAGACCCTGCGCGCGATGAGTGCGAGCCGGCTCGGCCTGCTGCTGGAGATCAAGGCGCCGGGGCTCTACCGGGGCATCGAGACCCGCGTCGCCGACGAGCTGCGACGCCACCCCTCGTGGCTGGGGCCCGGACGGCTCGTCGTGCAGTCGTTCGACTGGAACTCGATGCGCACGTTCCACCGGGTCATGCCAGGCGTCCCGATCGGCCTGATCGGCACGCCCGCGATCGCCGACCTCCCGCGACTCGCGAGGTTCGCCGACCAGATCAACCCGCCCTACAACGAGCTCACCCCCGAGTACGTCAGACGCGTCCACCGCCACCGCATGGAGGTCTTCACCTGGACGGTGGACGATCCGGCGACGATGCGGCGCGTGACCTCCTACCGGGTGGACGGCATCATCACCAACAAACCCGATCTGACGCCCTGAGGGGGCGGACCACCCACCCGGCTCCTCGTGACGGCGATCCCTCCGGCCGGGACTCCCCGGATCCCCGGCCACGGGAGCCGCCGGTCGTCGAGCTGGGACCGGGAACCGGCGCCTTCACCCGGGTCATCCAGGATCGTCTGGGGGGCAGAGGCCGCCATCTGGCCGTCGAGCTCAACCCGCGCCTGGCCGTCCTCGGCCGTCGCTTCCCCGGCGTGGAGGTCGTGCACGCCCACGCGGCGGAACTGCCCGGGTTGAGGGCCGAGCGCCTCAGGCGGAGCCGCCAAGTTCCTTACGGGCGATCCGCTCAACGAAAACGGGAACGAAATCACGGATCGGACGGTCGTCGAAGCGCTGGTGGATTGCCGTCACAGTGGAGTGCACCCGCTCGGCCTCATGAGTACCGGCGAAGACTTTCGTCAAACGGTCGGTAAGATCACCGAGGGCCAGGTGCTCTCGTTCGGCGACATCTATGCTCATGAAGCCTCCCAAGTTGGCGTCAGGCACGTACCCATCTGCAGCGCCTTCGGCCTCCTTGCCCCGAATCGATATCGGATACCCCTGAACCTCTGGTTCAGTTACGGAAGCCATACGCGCGTTGAGCGCCACGCCCTATCGGGCCGTCTGTGCCCCGGGGCGTGGGGAGGTCAGGAGGTGATGGGCAGGTCGCGGCGGGCTTGGGCGGCGGTGTCCGACAAATGATCACGGTGGGTGCGGTCCGATGATCGTTCGTGGTGCGACGAGGTGAGCTGACCGACAAGGCCTGGCAACGGATCGAGCCCCTGCCGCCCGCGACCGATGGCGGGGGAAGTCCCCGGCGTGACCACCGCGAGGTCATCAACGGAATCTTGTGGCGATTGCGAACCGGATCGCCCTCCGAAGGTGGCGCGGGCGGGACGAATGCGGAAGACTGCCTCGATGGCTGCCGAGTACGCCCAAAGTGACCAGTTCCGTGGTGCCCGCATCCACCTGTGCGACCTTGCCGGTCTCGAGATCCGCGATTGCGAGGTCAGCGGTCTGAAGATCGTCGACTGCTATGGGGGCGACGTCTACCTCGGTGGCGACTTCGAGCGTCTCGTCGTCAACGACGTCGACGTGACCGCCTACGTCGAGGCCGAGCTCGACCGGCGCCACCCCGCGCGGGTGCTGGCGCGTGAGGCCGCGTCCCCCGACGACTACCGGGCTGCTTGGGATGCCGTCGAGGCGCTGTGGGCGGCGACACTCGACCGCGCCGGGCTGTTGCCCGAGGCCAAGCTGCACGAGCAGGTCAACGGCGAGTGGTCGTTGGTCGAGACCCAACGGCACCTGCTGTTCGCCGGCGATGCCTGGCTCGGCAACGCCGTGCTGGAGGAGGAAGCGCCGTACCACCCGTTGGGCTTCCCTTCCGGCGGGATGCCGCCCGACGCGGCGGCGAAGCTCGGTCTCACCCTCGAAGCCACCCCGGCACTCGACGAGGTGCTCGCGCCGCGGCTCGCCCGCATGGCCACGATGCGGCGTTTCGTCGACGGGCTCACCGAGACCGAGCTCGATCGGGTATGCGGCCGCAGGCCGGCGGACCCGTATCCCGACCAGGAGTACCTCGTGCGCCGCTGCCTCAAGGTGGTGCTGAAGGAGGAGGCCGAGCATCACCGTTATGCGGTGCGCGACCTCGCCGTGCTCGAGGCCGGTTCCTGAACCGGCACCGGCCCGGCCGGAAATGACCTCCAGCCGCATTGCGTGCCGCCAGGACTGTCATCTGGCGGTCACGTCGACCACAAGACCACGCTGAAGCATCCAATTCACGCCGCCTTGAGGATCTCGTTGGCACGGCGCACCTCACGAACCTCACGCTCCAATTCGGCGATCCGCTTGGCCTCATCGGTCCTGGTCCCCGGCCGCTGACCGCCGTCGATCCGGGCCTGCCCGACCCAGTCACGGAGCGATTCGGATCCGATGCCCAACTGCCGGGCAACGCGGGTGATGACGCCGAACGATTCTCCGGACTGCTCGGTGGCCTCCTGCACCATCGGCACCGCCCGCTCTTTCAACTCCGGCGGACACCGACGCCGGGCGGGGTGTGGCGAACCAGATCGACCAGTCGGCATGAGAGTCAGCCAAACCGACTCCACCGAACCCGGAGTACATCAACGACTCCACCGGACCCGGGGCAGACCAAAGCCTCCAGCAATCCCGGCGCGGTTCAGCGTCACTGTGGCGGCCCAATGGTTCTGTTGTTATCGCTGGTTTGGTGCCGTTGTCCGCTGAAGGGCTCTTCGCAGAAGGCCAGGAGGCTGCCATGAGCGCAAAGATTGCCGCACAGGTCATCACTGCGGCGATCCACCCGGGGCGTCAGCGGGGAGGCGTCGATTGCGGATTGCTCCTTCGCGGATTCAGGCCCCCCTAGCTCGCAGTCCTCGCACGGACCACCACTGGCGATAGCACACGCGCACAGCTCGGTCATTTCCTCGCGCCTGATCTGGGGCTGTTTTTGAATACCAGTCCGACCGCGCGGGCCATTATTCATAATTTCCTGCCAAGTACCAATTTGCGATTCGATGTCGAGCGGTTCCGCGGGGCTCGCGATGACCTACCCGAAGGGGAATCGGAAACAGCAAAGACCAATAAGTTGACTTCTTCACGGGCGCGGGCGATCCTGCGCGAGCCCACGCATGGCCCGCGGACCTGGTACGGGCCTCTGCCGATCATCTAGGTAGAGGGCTTGCTGGACAGAAGCCGGTCTCCGAGGTCGCCCGCACGGACGCCTGGAACACTTGACAGACCTTCGTCTTCACCCGGAGGAGCGAAACTCAAACACCATCTAAACCAAAGGTGATCAAGATGGTCAGGGCAAAGATCTCCAAATAAGGCTGGGTAGAATAAGGGTTCCCAGCACGACCAAAAACAGTTCGAGATCGCGAATACCGTGAATGACCACTTAGACGGTGACTCATTTGGAGAGTCGGCGATAGCAAATGAGGGCCGCGGCGATGGCCACGAAGGATGCGAAGTGGTCGGGCCGGCGCTCGTAGCGCCGGTGTAAGCGTCGGCAACCAGCCAGCCACGAAACGGTGCGCTCGACGACCCACCGATGGCGTCCCAGCCGCTGACTGGACTCGATCCCGCGGCGAGCGATGCGCGGGATGATGCCTCGGCCGCGCAGGAAGGAGCGCAGGTGCGGGTAGTCGTAGCCCTTGTCGCCGTGCAGCTTGCCCGGCCGGCGGCGTCGCGGGCCGCGGCGGGAGCGGATCGGCGGGATGCTGCGCACCAGCGGTTCCAAGGCCTGGCTATCGTGAACGTTGGCGGCGCTGATCGCGACAGCGATGGGCAGACCGGTCCATTCGGTGATCAAATGGATCTTCGACCCCTTCTTGCCGCGATCGACAGGATTCGGACCTGTCAGCTCCCCCCTTTGACGGCCCGCACGCTGACCGAATCGATCGCGCACCGCGACCAGTCCAGCTCACCGCGCGCGCCCAGCCCATCCAGCAGGATCCGGTACAGCTTGGCCCACACCCGCGCGGCACTCCACTCGGCGAAACGACGGTGCACCGTCTGCCACGAAGCCCCGAACAGC
>NZ_JBFAAE010000106.1:0-16243 GCF_040639575.1 Streptosporangium sp. NPDC023825
GGACGCCGGGTCCGCGGGCACGGGGTCCGCCGCCGGCGCCCGTCAGCGCCGGGCGAACGTCCTGACGGTGGGAAGCAGCCGGTCGTCGAAGCCGAACAGGGCCTGGTTCTCCCAGCCGTTGCCCGAGGAGGGGTCGGCCGGGTCCCAGCCGTTGCCGGGCACTCCCGTCCAGGTGGCCTCCCAGTAGAAGACGCCCAGGCCGAGACCGCCGGGGACGGACCTGACCGCGTCCGCCACGTCCCGCATCATCGCGGCCTGCCCCTCGGGGGTGGCCGGGTATCCGGGGTACGGCTCGGCGGAGGTGATGATGTTCTCCCAGCCGTCGTCGTCCGCGGTGGTGAAGGGGTAGGCGGTCTCCACCACCACGACCGGCCTGCGGTAGCGGGCGGCGACGTCGTGCAGGTTGGCGCGGAACGCCTCCAGCGTCCCGTGCCAGAAGGAGTAGTAGGACAGGCCGATCACGTCGTGACGGACGCCGTTGGCCGCGGCGCTGTCGAACCACCAGCGGTACAGGCCGTTGTCCGCGCCGTCGGCCAGGTGGAGCACCACCTTCGTCGAGCGGGACACGGCCTTGGCCGCGTCGTGGCCCGCGTTGAGCAGCGCGGCCAGGTTCGGCCAGTTGTCCCAGCGGCCGTCGGGCCAGAGCAGGCCGCCGTTGAGCTCGTTGCCGATCTGCACCATGTCCGCCCTGGTGCCCTGGGCCTTCAGCGCACTCAGCACGTCGTGGGTGTGATCGTAGACGGCTTGTCTGAGCTCCTCGAACGGCAGCGCGCTCCAGGCCGCGGGCTTGTTCTGCTTGCCGGGGTCGGCCCAGCCGTCGGAGTAGTGGAAGTCGACCAGCAGCCCCATGCCCCGGGCCTTCGCCCGCTTGGCGAGGGCCAGGACCTGCGTCTTGGTGTTGTAGCCGTCGGCCGGGTTCACCCACACCTTCAGCCGGACGTAGTTGAGGCCGGCCGAGCGCAGGATGGCCAGCGCGTCGCCGCGCCTGCCGTCCGGGTGGCGGTAGACGCCGCCGAGCGCCTCCGACTTGGCCAGGCTGGAGACGTCGGCGCCCCTGATGGGCAGCGCGCCCCGGTCGTGGCCGGTCGCGGCGTGCGCCGGTTGGCCCGCGGCGAGCGCGGCGGCGCACAGCAGCACCGCCAGGATCTTCCTCATCGTTTCTCCATGGGGGGAAACCTCCGCCTTCGCGGAGGAGGGGGATGGCGACCTTCTCGCGCCGCTCGGGAGTGACGTGAGGAGGTCCGGGAGACCCCCGGTGGCGCGCCGCGGTCAGGTGGCCGGCGCGACCCCGGGGACGATCACGCGTCCCGGGCCAGCTCGACGACCGTGACGCCGCCGGCGGGCACGGTCGCCGACCCGGTGTGCGCGGCGCCGTCGAACACCCCGGTCCCGCTCACCCCCGGGACGGTGACCGGCTCGTCGCCGTGGTTGAGAAGGAAGAGGTGCCGGCCCCGGCGTACGAGCTCCAGCGTGTCCGGCAGGCCTCTCGGGCGGGACACGCCCGCCAGGTCGAGGACCGCGCGCAGGACCGCGCGCAGATCCGTTCCCGTGCCGTCCGCCGGGGCCTCGGAGCGGGGGGACGGGTCCGGGGCCGGATCGAGGGCGGTGGCGACGTACCAGGCCGTGCCCGCTCCCAGCTCGTGGCGGGTCACCGCGGGGTGGCCCGCGTCCGGCCCGCCGGTGAAGGCGTGGACGGCGCGCGCCCCGGCGAGGCGGATCCGCTCGGACCAGATCCGGCCGGTCAGGCCGCCGTCGCCGACGGGCACCGTGCCGCTCTCGGGCAGCGGGTGGAACTCCTCCACCGACAGGCCGAGCACGTCGCGCAGCGCGCCGGGGTGGGCTCCGGGGTGGATGGCGTCGTTCTCGTCGACGATCCCGGAGAAGCAGGAGACGACCAGGTGCCCGCCCGCCTCGACGTAGCGGCGCAGGTTCTTGCCCGCGGCCTCCGTGAGCAGGTAGGAGCTGGGGACGACGACCATCCGGTACGCCGAGAGGTCGGCGGCGGGGTGGGCGAAGTCGGTGGTCACGTGCTCGCGCCAGAGTGCCTCGTAGTAGGCCTCCACGCGCTCGCGGAAACGCAGGTCGACCGAGGGGCGCCACTCCAGCTCCAGCGCCCAGTACGACTCCCAGTCCCACACCAGCGCGACCTCGGCCTCGACGCGGGAGCCGCGTACCCCGGCCAGCCCGCGCAGGTCGGCGCCGAGGGCGACCACGTCGCGCCAGAGGCCGGAGCCCGTCCCGGCGTGCGGCAGCATCGCCGAGTGGAACTTCTCCGCGCCGTGGCGGGAGGCACGCCACTGGAAGAACAGCACCGAGTCCGATCCGCGGGCGACGTGGGCGAGGCTGTTGCGCCGCATCTCCCCCGGCCGCTTGGCGAGGTTGCGCGGCTGCCAGTTGACGGCGCCGGTCGAGTGCTCCATGAGCATCCACGGCCGCCCGCCCGCCACCGAGCGGGTGAGGTCGGCCGCCATGGCCAGCTCGATGTGGTTGTCGGCCCGCCCGGCGTCGAGGTAGTGGTCGTTGGAGACGACGTCGACCTCGCCCGCCCACCGCCAGTAGTCCATCGGCTCGCAGTTGGGGATCATGAAGTTGGTGGTGACCGGCAGGTCGCCGAAGCGGCGGATGGCGTCGCGCTCGCGGCGGAAGTTGGCGATGTGCGCCTCGACGGAGAAGCGCGCGTAGTCGAGCTGCAGGGCCGTCAGCTGGCCGGCCGGTGCGATCCTCGGCGGCTCCACCTCCTCGAACGAGCCGTAGGTCAGCCCCCAGAACGTGGTCCCCCAGGCCGCGTTGAGCGCCGCCACGTCCCCGTGCCGCTCGCGCAGCCAGTCGCGGAACGCCTCGGCCGAGGTCTCGCAGTAGCAGCGCGCGTTGGCCCAGCCGTACTCGTTGTGGACGTGCCACATGGCGACCGCCGGGTGCCCGGCGTAGCGGGCGGCGAGCCGCTCGGCGATCCGCTCGGAGGCGGCGGCGTACTCCGGGGAGCTGGGACAGAAGCTGTGCCGGGAGCCGCCGGCGATGACGCGGCCCTCGCGGTCGACCAGGCGGGCGCCGGGGTGGGCCGTCCTGAACCAGGTGGGCGGGGACGAGGTGGGCGTCGCGAGGTCGATCATGACTCCGGCGGAGTCCAGCAGGTCGACGATCCTGTCCAGCCTGCCGAAGTCGTAGACCCCCTCGGCGGGCTCCAGCAGGCTCCAGTTGAACATGCCGAGACTGACCAGGTTCACCCCGGCCTCGCGCATCAGCCGGACGTCCTCGCGCCAGACCTCCTCCGGCCACTGCTCGGGGTTGTAGTCCCCGCCGTACGCGATGCCCCCTGGCAGGGCGGGATATCCGGGCAACGACTCCCCCTCGAATCATTTCTGTGAACGTGCACAGTAATGTACGACCGGCAGCCGCAGAAGACCACCCGTGAGATGCTCGGTATTTTCGGGGTTAACAAGAACGTAACGGGCATTGACAGCACCCGCCGACGGATTTCAGTCTGTGAACGTTCACAGATGTTTCCGGCGGCCTTCCCGCCGCCTCCCCCGGCGACCCGGCCGGAGCCTCGCCGGCGGCCTTCCCCGCGGTCTCCCCGGCGACGTCGCCGGTGGTTTCGCCGGCGGCCCCGCAGCGGCCTCCCAGCGGCCGACTCCCTGACATGAAACCCCCACACGGAACCCCCACCGGAGGAACACATGCAGACAAACCGGCTCGTAGCGGTGGCGGCCGCGATCCTCGCCACCGCCCTGACCGGGTGCTCCGGCACTCCCCAGGAGCCGGCCGCCCCGGAATCGCGGAACTCGGCCCCCGCGGGGCCGGTCAAGCTCACCTACTGGACCTGGGTCCCCAACATGGACAAGATCACGGCGGTCTGGAACCAGGCCAATCCCGACATCCAGGTCACGGTCAGCAAGCAGGCCGGCGGCGACGACGCGGCCACCAAGTTCCTGACCGCGGCCAAGGCCGGCAACCCTCCCGACCTGGTCCAGGCCGAGTACCAGATGCTGCCCTCCTTCGTCGCCGCCGACGCGGTGGCCGACCTCACGGCCGAGGTGGGGCAGGCGAAGGGCGAGTTCGGCGAGGGCGTCTGGGGACTGGTCACGCTCGGCACCGACGCCGTCTACGCGCTCCCCCAGGACAGCGGCCCGATGATGCTCTACTACCGCAAGGACCTGTTCGACAAGTACGGCGTCGAGGTGCCCAAGACCTGGGACGAGTACGCCGAGGCCGCCCGCGCCGTACGGAAGAAGGACCCCAAGGTCTTCCTCGGGACCTTCTCCAGCAAGGACCCCGGCTCCTTCGTCGGGCTCGCCCAGCAGGCGGGCGCCCAGTGGTGGTCGATCAGCGGCGAGTCGTGGAAGGTCGCGGTCGACGACGCGGCCACCACGAAGGTCGCCGACTACTGGGGCGGCCTCGTCAGGGAGGGCGCCATCGACGACCAGCCGTACTTCACCCCCGAGTGGAACAAGGCCCTGAACGACGGCAGGCTGCTGACCTGGCCCTCGGCGGTCTGGGCGCCCGGAGTGCTGTCCAGCAACGCCCCCAAGGCCAAGGGGAGGTGGGCGATCGCCCCGCTGCCGCAGTGGAACGCCGGCGAGAGTGCCAGCGGCTTCTGGGGCGGCTCCTCCACCGCGGTCTCCGCCAAGTCCCCCCACCGGGCCGCCGCCGCGAAGTTCGCGACCTGGCTCAACACCGACCCCGAGGCGCTCGGCCTGCTCGTCAAGGAGGGGGCGGTCTACCCGGCCGCCACCAAGGGCGGCACCATGCTCGGCGAGGCCCCCGACTACTTCTCCAACCAGCCCGACTTCTGGCAGCAGGCCGCCACGATCGCCACCGGTGCCCGGGGTTTCACCTTCGGGCCGAACGTCAACGTGACCTACAACGCCTTCAAGGACGCCTTCGACAAGGCCTTGCAGGACGGATCGGCGTTCTCCGGCGCCGTCGCGAAGATGCAGGACGCGACGGTCGCCGACATGCGGAAGTCCGGATTCCAGCTCACCCCATGACACGACGCCCCCGCGACGGCGCCCGCACCGCGAGCGCCGTCCCCTACCTCTTCCTCGCACCGGCCATGGCGCTGTTCACGCTCTTCATGGCCGTCCCCATCGCCTACACGGCCTACCTCAGCCTGCGGCGCACGAAGGTCTCCGGGCTGGGCCTGGGCAAGAACTCCCGCCGCGAGGTCTTCGCCGGCCTCGACAACTACGCGGCGACGCTCGCCGACGCCGAACTGTGGGCCGGCTGGCTCCGCGTCCTGGGCTACGGCCTGCTGGTGCTGACGGTCATGCTCGGCCTCGCCCTGCTGTTCGCGCTGCTGCTGGACTCCGCGCACGTGCGGCTCGCGCGCTTCTCCAGGATCGCCCTCTTCCTGCCGTACGCGGTGCCGGGCGTGGCGGCCACCCTGCTGTGGGGCTTCCTCTACCTGCCGAGCCTCAGCCCGTTCCGCCAGGTGCTCGACGTCGACCTGCTCGGCGCGGGCACGGTGGTCCTGTCCATGGCGAACGTGGCGGTCTGGGGCGGCGTCGGCTTCAACATGCTGGTGCTCTACACCGCCCTGCGCGCCGTCCCCAGGACCTACTACGAGGCCGCCAGGATCGACGGGGCCAGTGAGATCCAGATAGCGCTGCGGATCAAGATCCCGATCCTGCTGCCCGCGATCATCCTGACCACGGTGTTCTCCATCATCGCCACGATCCAGGTGTTCACCGAGCCGACCACCCTGCGGCCGCTGACCAACACGATCAGCTCGACCTGGAGCCCGCTCATGAAGGTCTACCGCGACGCCTTCGTCACCGGCGACCTCTACTCGGCCGCCGCCACCTCGATCGTCATCGCGGCGGTCTCCCTCGTCCTGTCGTTCGGTTTCCTGCGCGTCGTCCGCGACCGCGCCTTCGGGGAGGGCTGATGGCCACCACGACCCTCACCGCGGCGGGCCGCCGGACCGCCCCCCGGGGACGCCGCCCGGCCGGGATCGCGCCGACCGCGATCCTGCTGCTGGGCGCGCTCTACTGCCTGCTGCCGGTCAGCTGGGTGCTGGTGGCCGCGACCAAGTCGAAGGCGGAGCTGTTCTCCACCTCGACCTTCGCCCCCGGCACCGGGCTGCTGTCCAACCTCTCCGACCTGTTCGCCTACCGCGACGGCGTGTTCTGGCTGTGGATGCTGAACACGCTGCTGTACGCGGGCGGCGGCGCCCTGCTGTCCACGGCCGTCTCGGCCGTCTCCGGCTACACCCTGGCCAAGTATCGCTTCCCCGGCCGGAACCTGATCTTCAACCTGCTGATCGGCGGCATCCTGGTGCCCGCCGTCGTGCTGGCCATCCCGCAGTATCTGCTGTTCTCGCGGATCGGGCTGGCCGACACCTACTGGTCGGTCCTGCTCCCGCAGATCCTGCACCCGTACAGCATCTATCTCGCGCGCGTCTACGCCACCGCCGCCGTCCCCGACGCCCTGCTGGAGGCCGGGCGCATCGACGGCGCCGGGCACTGGCTGCTGCTGCGCCGGGTGGCCCTGCCGCTCATGCTCCCGGGCATGGTGACCATCTTCCTGTTCCAGTTCGTCGCGATCTGGAACAACTTCCTGCTGCCCTTCATCATGCTGGGCGACGACCAGAGGTTCCCGCTGACCGTGGGGCTCTACACCCTGCTCGCCGCGGGGGCGAACCAGCCCTCGCTCTACAACCTGATCCTCACCGGCACGCTGCTGTCGATCGTCCCGCTGATCGCGCTGTTCCTCACGATGCAGCGCCACTGGCGGACCGACCTGGCCGGCGGAGCCGTGAAAAGCTAGCGGCCGGGCTGATCGGCGGCCGGTCGAGGGGACAATGAGGAGCATGGCGAAGCGTCCGACCATCCACGACGTCGCGGCGGTGGCGGGAGTGTCCCGGGGAACGGTGTCCCGGGTGCTCAACGACGACCGGTACGTCAGCCCCGCCGCGCACGCCGCCGTCAAGCGGGCCATCGCCGAGACGGGCTACGTGCTCAACCGGGCCGCCCGCAGCCTGGTCACCCAGCGGACCGGCTCGGTGGTGATGGTCCTGTCGGAGCCGCAGGAGAAGCTGTTCGAGGATCCCACCTACAGCGTGCTGCTGCGCACCGCCACCCGGCGGCTCGCCGAGCGGGACGTGTCGCTGGTGATGATGATCGCCGGGAACGACGGCGACCGCGACCGGGTGATCCGCTACCTGCGCGGCGGCCACGCCGACGGGGCCTTCCTGGTCTCCACCCACGCCGGCGACAGGCTGGTGGACGCGCTGGTGGACATCCCGGTGGCCGCCGTCGCCCAGGGGGCCGTCATCGGGCGGGAGAACGTGATCCCCTACGCGGCGGCCGACGACCGCGAGGGCGCCCGGCAGATGACGCGCTACCTGGTGGAGCGGGGCCGCAAGCGGATCGCCACCATCACCGGCCCGCTCGACACCCCGGGCGGCGCGCTGCGGCTGGAGGGCTTCGCCGACATCCTCGGCAGGAAGGCGAGCAGGAGGCTCATCGAGCACGGCGACTACACCCAGCTGGGCGGGGAGAGCGCGATGGCCCGGCTGCTGGAGCGCGCCCCCGACATCGACGCGGTGTTCGTCGCCTCCGACCTGATGGCCGCGGGCGCGCTCTCCGCCCTGCGCGCCGCCGGGCGGCGGGTGCCCGAGGACGTCGCGGTGGGCGGCTTCGACGACTCGGCCGTGGCGCTCACCACCCACCCGCCGCTCACCACCGTCCGGCAGCCCCTGGAACGGGTCGCCGAGGAGACCGTCCGCCTGCTGCTCGCCCTGATCGACGGCGCCGAGCACCTGGAGCCGGTGATACTGCCCACGACCCTCATCGTGCGCGAGTCGACCTGACCGGGCGGCCCGCCCGGCCGAGTGGGCCGAGTGGGCCGCCCGGGCGGGCGGCGGGATGATCGAGCGGGATCGACGGCGGGATCAGCGGCCGGGTGAGGACCCGTTCACGGTCAGGACGTGCTCGGTCTCGATGGCGGGGAAGGTGCCGGTGTCGACGATCCCGTGCTCGCGGAAGGCGGCCTCCAGCAGCGCGTAAGCCTTGGGTTCCAGCTTCCACAGGGCCCGGCACTCGCGGGCGGTGGCCAGCGAGACGCCGGTCTCGTGGGCGATGTCGTCCGCGCGGGGCACGAACTTCCGCTCGATCTGCTTGTCCCAGTACTCCCGCGCGGCGCGTATCTGGGCCGCGCGCCGCGCCGTGTCGACGACCGGCGGCGGGACGTCCAGCACGTGGAACTCCTCGTCGTCATCGTCGACCGGGGGCCGCAGCGCCGCGGGGCCCGTGGGCCCCGCGGCCACCGCGCGGCGCCCGGACGACTCCGCCGGCGCCTCGGGCTCCGGGGCCCACGGCACGGGCGGGCTCAGGTCGATCAGCGCGGAGGTGTTGTAGAGGGCACCGATCTGGGAGAGCAGGGCCTCCTGGCGCGCGGAGTCGACCGCCAGGCCGCTGTGCTCCACCGCCCGGTCCATGGCACGGTCCAGCTTGGTGAGGGCCACGCGCATCTTCCTCTCCGACGCCCCCGAGGCGCGGAGCGCGCGGGCGCGCTTGGCCGCCAGCGCGACCCTGGTGAGCCTGCGGTGGGCGTCCACCTCGCTCGCCGTACGGTCGCTGACCTCGGCCAGCCCGACGCGGACCAGCGCGCGTTCCGGAGTGATCCGCCAGTTGATGCGGGAGCGCCCCGTGATGCGGTGGCGTTCGATCGCCATGCCGCGCTCCCACAGCCAGGCCGCCACCAGGGGGGCGGCGAGGCGGAAGACGGCCTCGGCGACACTGCGGGCGTCCATGCTCGACAGCACGGCCGTCAGGCCGGTGAGCGCCCACACGGCGACGCCGTCGATGCCGGCGGAGAAGTTCTCCCGCATGTTGCGGCGCGCCCGGACGGCGCTGGTGATGACGGCGACCTCGATGAAGGCGAAGAGCAGCAGCCGCAGGGGGCCGTCGAAGCCGAGCACGTCACCGGAGAAACGCCACATGCCCTGGGCGGAGACGCCCGTCGCGATGCTGGCGGCGACGATGGTGAGGATGTCCTCCGCCGGACGGGGCGCGATGTGACGGTGGTAGAAGCGGACCGCCACGCGCCGGGTCGCGCGCAGCACGAAATACGCCACGACCAGGAGGACGAGGGCGAACACGCCGATGATGACCGTGAGAACCGGCTGGTCCGATGCGAAGGCGGTGATTTGATCGATGGGGGGCATCAGTCACTGTCCGTCAGTCTCGATGTCCGACAGGATATCCAGCGATCATTCCAGAATGTCGGCGGCTTGTTCGCGAAACGGGTGCTCACCCGCGTGACAGATGTGAACACGGTTGCGATGAGGATCAGTAAGGATCACGGCGCCCGGACGGCCGGGCGGATGTCGGCCGGACGGTCTCCCACCCGATCGACACCGGCCCGGCCGACCGGCGGAGGTCAGAACGGCCAGCTCGCGTCGCCGCCCCTCTCCAGCAGCGGGATCAGCCGGAACGACGCGTCGGAGAAGCCGCCGAACTCGTGGCGGCCGCCCGAGCCGGCCGGCATCGCCGCCCGCCGGTGACCCTGCAGGTTGAAGCCGTACATCGGAACGCGCTCCGGCACCGCGCGGGTCACCTCGGCGCCGCGGTGGCCTCTCATGGTCTGCATGTCCGACAGGACGACGACCCGGTCGTGCCCGCGGTAGGCGCGCCGGATCGCGGTGGCGATCCGCGTGCCGTGGCCGACCTCGCCGACACGCCCGCAGAACCGGTCCATCTCCTTCAGGACCGACGCGCCCCGGCCCACCCTGTGACGGAACACTCCGTCGGCGAAGCCGTACAGGTCCACCCGCTCGCCGCGGGCGGCGAGCGTCACCCCGAACAGCGCCGCCGCCTGGACGGGCGTGACGGCCGAGCGCGCCGAGACCGTGCCGGAGGTCATCGACGCCGACGTGTCCACGAGGACGAGGGTGCGTCCGCCGAACGACGGCACGTTGCCCGTGGCGAGCGTCAGCGCCCTGTCCAGGGCGTGGCCCCAGCGCGTGCTCGGGGCGTTGCGGTACGCGGAGTAGAACCGGAACGGCAGCTGCCGCGACCCGGCGACCTCACCGGGGTCGGTGAGCTTCGCGGCGACCCGTCCCGCCACCTCGTCGGAGACGCCGGCCTCGTCGAAGTTCCTCAGGTTCCTGATCAAGGACATGTAGCCCATCGACGGGATGACCGCCTCCCACGCCTCGCGGTCCATCGGGCCCTGGAGCCACCCGGCGAGCGCCTCCCAGGTCATGCCCGCGGCACGCAGGCGGCCGGGGTCGGCCAGGACGGCGCGCCGCGCCTCGACCGGCAGTGCCGCCAGCCCCGCGCGGGCGCGCAGCGTCGCCAGCGCGTCGTGGATCGGCTTGTCACGGCCGTGCCTGCGGTCCAGGGCGTGCGCGAACAGCTCGCCCTGCCACGCCTTGTCCGCCGCCGGAGCGGGGTGGACGAGGTCGATGACGTCGGCGAAGCGGAAACCCCTGGTGCCCGTGTCGTACTTGAGCAGGCCGCGCTCGGTGTACAGGCGCCGCACGGCGTCGGCGACGCCGCGCTTGACCGGCTTGGGGATCGCCCGCCCGTACCTGGAAGTCCAGTAGGCGAGGGCCTCACCGGGCTCGTCGGCGCGCTGCAGGACACCGTCCACCAGCTGCCGGTTGAGGCCGTGCAGACCGGCGGCGAGCCGCGCTCTGACCGACTCCAGCGCGGCGACGACCGGGGCGGTGCGCATGTTCGCCTCACCGCGCAGCCAGGGCAGGAAGCGGGCCATCCACTCGCCGTCCTCGACCGCGACCCGGTGGACGAGCCGGCGGAACCGGTCGTCGCGGTCACCGGCCTTCTCGTAGAAGGTGTTCTCGCTGACCATGTTCGACACCGCGAGGAGGAAGAGCTCGCCCTTGGCGTCGCGGGCGTATCCGGGGGCGCCCTCGTGGGTGAGACCGGAGGGAACCCGCCCGGTCCTGACCGGGCTGGAGACGGCCGGCCGGTCGGTCGCGGTGTCGGACGTGGACATGGTCGGGCCTTTCCCTGCGAGTTCCGCCTCTCCCGCGCGCCGGTCACGCGCGCACGGCCGTGCTCCTCCCGAGATCGAGGTGACCGCGGTCGCCCGGCCTGACGGGCGGCGGCCCCGCTGAGTGGAGCCGCCAGGAATCGAACCTGGAAGTAACCGCGATCGGCGCACCGGGAGGCGCGTGGACGTTTCACCGGACCTTCCCGAGGTCGGAGCCGGCGGCGGAACGAAAGCGTGCTGCCTTTACACCACGCGCCGCAGGAGTCGGGCGGCGCGCCGGGAATCGAACCCGGACCGCTCGGTCCCAAACCGAAGTAACCGCTGCCTTCGCACCGGGAAAGCGCGTATCGAGTTGTCGGGACCTCGTATTCCGCAGACGGCTCCGGCGCGTTCTTCCCGCGATGTTCTTCTTGCGATGTTCTTCTCGCGTTGGACGGCCGGTTTCGTCTCCGAATCCCGAGGCGTTTACAACGGTAGCGACCGCCGTCGCACACCACATCTCATTATTCGCCGGAAAATAGGGGTGGCAGGGGCCGGCTACGGGGCGAAAATGTCGGTCCCGGGAGAGACGATGGAAGGTGAACACGGGCCGAACCACCGACGGGGACGCGATCGAAGTTCCGCAGGACCTCCGCGCCTCCCGGGAAAGGATCACGTGATGACGACCCTGATGAACGTGTCCGACCTGGCGCAGGTTCTCTTCGCCTCCGAGCTGCAGGCTTCGGACGACCCCTCCCCCGATCAGGTGCGGATGATCATCGAAGGCCGGATCCGTGCCTGCCGTGCCGATCTCTCCGACTGCGCCGCCCTCGTCGCCCAGGAGGCCGGGGACCACCCGGAGGCGTACGCGAGCCGGATGCGCTGGGCGCTGTGCGAGGCCGGCCGGGTCCGCCCGTCCCTCTCCCTCTCGACCTGACCACGACTCCCTCGCCACCTCACACCACACCGTGCCCGGACAGGCCGCTCGCCAGGCGGCCGGCCGGCGTCGTAGCGTCGAAGGATGGACGCCAGAGACGAAGCGGGCACCCCGCGCATTCCCGGATCATCGCCTACCGGCAGCCACCTGCCCGGTGCGCCGGAGGGAGTACGCGGGACGCTCGGGGCCGACCACGCCCGCGTCCCCGAGCTGCTGGAGGCCACCCGCGCGTACGCGGTGCGCCTGCTCGGCGGGCTCGGCGACCGGCCGGTGGCGCGGACGCCGGCCAGGCCCGCGCCCGCGTCCCTGCCGGAGGCGGGGATCGGCCTGGAGGGGGCGCTGGGGGAGTTCGCGCGGCGGTGGGAGCCGGGCTTCGCGGCCGGCGCGGGCCCCCGCTACCTGGGCTTCGTCACGGGCGGCGTGACGCCCGCCGCGCTGGCGGGCGACTGGCTGACCGGCACCCTCGACCAGAATCCCACCTCGGGCCTGGACTCGCTCGCCCCCGACCTCGAACGGGAGACGGCCGCCTGGCTGCGCGACCTCTTCGGCCTGCCGCCCGAGCACGAGGGGACGTTCGTCAGCGGCGCGACCATGTCCACCTTCGCGGGCCTGGCGATCGCCAGGGAGTGGCTGGGCGAGCGGCTCGGCGTGTCGCCGGCCGAGGAGGGCGCGGCCGCGCTCGGGCCGGTGACGGTGCTGTCGGGAAGCCCGCACTCCAGCGTCGTCAAGTCGCTGTCCATGCTCGGGCTGGGACGGTCGGCGATCCGGCGGGTCGGCCTGCTGCCGGGGCGGGAGGCGGTGGACGTGGCCAGGCTCGCCGGGGAACTCGACCGGCTGGACGGCGCGCCGGCGATCGTGGTCGCCAACTCCGGCACGGTGAACACCGTCGACTTCGACGACCTGCGCGCCATCGCGGCCCTGCGCGAGCGTCACCCGTTCTGGCTGCACGTGGACGCCGCGTTCGGGGCCTTCGCCGCCCTCTCCCCCGAGCACGCCCACCTCGTCGCGGGCCTCGGCGAGGCCGACTCGGTCTGCGTGGACCTGCACAAGTGGCTGAACGTGCCCTACGACAGCGCGATCCAGTTCACCCGCCGCCGCGACCTGCAGACCCGCGTCTTCCAGAACTCCGCCGCCTACCTCGGACCGGTGGGCGACGACCCCGACTTCGTGCACCTGACCCCGGAGAACTCGCGCCGCCTGCGCGCGCTGCCGGCCTGGTTCACCCTGGCCGCGTACGGGCGCGAGGGGCACGCGGAGATCGTCCGGCGCGACGCCGCCCTCGCCGCCGGGCTCGGCGAGCGGATCGCCGCGATGCCCGGCTACCGGCTGCTCGCCCCCGTACGGCTCAACGTGGTCTGCTTCACCCTCGCCTCCTCCCCCACCCAGGCCCGGGTCGGCGAGGTGGCCGACGCGATCACCGCCTCCGGCGAGGCCTTCCTCACGCCGACGGTCCACGAGGGGGTGCCCGCGCTGCGCGCCGCGTTCAGCAACTGGCGTACCACCGAGGCCGACGTGGAGCGGGTCGCGAAGGTCCTTCGGGAGGTCGCTTCCGGACCGTGAACGGTGGAGAGGTGGGAGAGGACATCCGGCTGGAGGATCACGGCGAAGCGCTCGCCTCGTTGCTCATGGGCCATCGCGTCACGGGTGGCGCACAGCCGGTACACGTCACCACGCACGCAGGTGCTCCGTGTCCTTCATGATCGCTTCGGCTTCGGCCCTGTCGACGGGATCCTTTGCCAGCCTCTCGGCCGCGATCCGGGCCTCTTCCATCCGGTGGAGCCGTTGGGCGACGACGAGTGCTTCGCGAACCGCTTCGGTCGCGGAGCGGTCGTCGGCGGTCAGCTCATGCAGCGCCTTCTCCGCTCTGGCGTCGAGGTCGACAGTCAACATGGCGTATCTTCACTGTACGACGGAGCGTCTCGCAGGCTTTCGATCGAATTTCGTGAACTCTCGGATACTTACCGTGACGACGTCCCGATAAGTCGGACGCCGCCAGTTCTCCACCCGCCATGTCCGATCCGGTGGACGGTCGCTCGCGGGCGGCGGCTTGGCAGGTCCGGCCCTCACGATCCTCGCGGCGTGCTTCTACCGTGCTGTCATGGACACTCCGGACCTCCTCATCAGGAACGCCACCCTGCGCGGCCGCCCCGGCAGGTGGTCGCTGGCCGCCACGGGCGGGCTCGTCAGCCTCGTCGCCGAGGACGACCCCGATCTCGGCCCTGCGACCGGCGTGACCCTCGACGCCGACGGCGCACTGGTCACCGAGCCGTTCGTGGACGCCCACCTGCACCTGTGCAAGGCGCACACCCTCGACAGGGCCGGGCCCGCCGCGCTGTCGGAGTACACCGGGGGCGCGATGGGAGCCGCGATGGGCGCCATCGAGACGGCCGCCGCCGTCAAGGCCGGCCAGACCGCGCGATCCGTCCTCGAACGCGCCCGCCCGGTGCTTCTGGAATCCGTACGGCACGGCGTCCGGGCGGTGCAGGCCTTCGCCGACATCGACCCGCGGGCGGGACTCACCGGGCTGGAGGCGCTGCTGGCGTTGCGCGAGGAGTTCCGCGGAGTGGTCGACGTGCGGGTGGTGGCGTTCCCGCAGGACGGCCTGCTCCGCGAACCCGGGACCGAGGAACTCGTCGCCGAGGCCGTACGGCGCGGCGCGGACGTGGTGGGCGGCATCCCCTGGATCGAGTGGACCGACGCCGACGCCGCCGAGCACGTGAGGCGCATGGTCGGCCTCGCCCGGCGGCACGACCTGCGCGTCGCCATGCTGGTCGACGACGCCGGGGATCCGGGGCTGCGCACGGCCGAGATGCTGGCGCGGGAGCTTCTGGAGCAGAACATGATCGGACGCGGCAGTGCCCAGCACGCCAGGGCGATGGCGCTCTACCCCGAGCCGTACCTGCGCCGTCTGGCCGGGCTGTGCCGCGCCGCCGGACTCGGTTTCGTCAGCGATCCGCACACCGGACCGCTCCACCTGCCAGTCTTCCGGCTGGCCGACGCAGGGGTCCCGGTCGCGCTCGGCCAGGACGACATCGAGGACGCCTACTACCCGTTCGGGCGGCACAACCTCCTGGAGGTGGCCTTCCTCGCGGCACACCTGCTCGACGCCCGCACCGACGCCGCCCTGGATCGGCTGTACGACATGGTGACCGTCGACGCCGCGCGGGTCATCGGCCTGCCCGCCTGCCGCCTGGAGCCCGGGGCCCCCGCCGACCTGGTGATCCTGGAGGGGCGGACCGTCCGCGAGGCCCTGACCCGGCACGCGCCGCCCCGGCACGTCGTCGTCGCGGGCCGGGTCGTGGCCTCGTCCGTCCTGCACACCTCCTTCGGGCCGGGTGTCCCGCGCTGAGGGGTGCGGGCGCGGGCGAACGCCGGGCGCCGAACGGCCGAGGCGGAGAGACCAGCACAGCCCGGAACGGGCAAGGCGGAGAAATCAGCACACTGCGGAACGATCGAGGCGGAGAGACCGGCACAGCCCGGAACGGGCAAGGCCGGGGAAACCAGCACGATGACGAACCCCCGAAGCCGGAAAAACCAGCAGGGCGACGGACGCGCGAAGCCGGGGAGACCGGCGCCCGGGCGCCGTGGCGGCCCCGGATCCGCGGGATTCCTCCCGCGAAAACAGGCGCTCAGGCGGAGACGATCTACTGAACTCTGGCGGTTCCGCCGCGGATGACATCCTTTCGGGACACGAGCCTTCGGCGGGAGCCGGTAACCGAGCGTTAGCGGTCGCCCTCTTTCCGTGCCTTTCCGCTACCCCCGGGTAATCCGACCGCCCCAAGGCTTGGGGATCCGCTAGCAGACTCCCAGGACTCCCTCACTTACCGTGAGAGTAGGTTACGCATCGTGTCGGCGTCCTCCTTGACGCGGCACGGCGCTCCGCCAGCCCGGGCATCGCCCAGGGCTCGACCGATTCGACACCGATTCGACGTGGAGTGATCTGCCATGACCATGATCAGGAACGCCCTCGCAGCCGGAGCCATGATGGCCTCCGCTCTCATCGTCCCCATGGCGATGCCGGCCTCGTCCGCCACCGCCGGTACCGTGGCCGTGACCACCCCGGCCGACGCCACCTCCGTCCTGAAGCCCTGCCGCGAGCACAAGAACCCCGACAGGTGCCGCGCCCGGCGCGAGTACCGGCGCGAGTACCAGCGCGAGCGCGGGCGTGAGGACCGGCGCGAGCGCGGACGCGAGTACAGAGGCGAACGTCGGCGCGAGGGCATGAGCGAACGTCGGCGCGAAGGTATGAGCGAGCGCCGGCGCGAAGGCATCTGCGACGGCAGGCGCGTAGGAGTGTGCGTGGGCAGGCGCGAAGTGCTTAGGGTCCGCAGGGGCGTAGGGCTGTGCGGGGGAGATCGCGGTGGG
>NZ_JBFAAE010000107.1:0-15336 GCF_040639575.1 Streptosporangium sp. NPDC023825
GTGGAGGACCTGTATGAGCGTCTGGCCGAGATCGGCTTGGAGTACGGGCCCGTCTTCCAGGGGCTGGCGCGGGCGTGGGTGCGTCCCGGTGAGGTGCTCGCCGAGATCGTTTTGCCTGAGCAGGCTCATGCCGATGCCGCACGGTTCGGGGTGCATCCGGCGCTGCTGGACGCGGCGTTGCACGCCAGCGCGTTGGGTGATCTGCTGCCCGCTCCGGAGCCGGGCCGGCCGTATCTGCCGTTCGCCTGGAACGGGGTGTCGGTCCACGCGGTCGGCGCCACCACCCTGCGCGTCAGAGCGACCAGGAACACCACCGCCAACGTCGGGAGCGTCGGCCTCACACTGAACATCGCCGACGGCAGCGGCGCGCCCGTGGCCGACATCGAGGCACTCACGCTTCGGGCCCTGTCCACGGCCGGTCTGGGCAACACCGCGGGCCAGAACCTGTACCGGCTCGAGTGGAGTGCGGCTCCTGCCGGTTCCGCCTCCGCTTCCGCGGAGGTGCCCGGGTGGGTGGTGGCCGATTCACTCGACGATTCACTCGACGGTTCGCCGGCCGGGTCATCGGCCGGTTCGCCGTCCGGTGAGGTCGCGGAGTGCGTGCTGGTCGAGGTGCCGGCCGGGGTGCACCAGGCGCTGGGCCTGGTGCGGGAATGGCTGGCCGAGGAGCGGTTCGCCTCCTCGCGGCTGGTGGTGGTGACCCGGGGCGCGGTGGCGGTGGCCGAGGTCGAGGACGTGGACCCGGCGCAGGCCGCAGTGTGGGGCCTGGTGCGGGCGGCGCAGGCGGAGCAGCCGGGCCGGTTCGTGCTGCTGGACGTGGAGGCCGGGCCGCTGGACCCGAGAACGATCGGCCGGGCGCTCGCCTCGGGCGAGGCGCAGGTCGCGATCCGGTCGGGCGCGCTGTGGTCGCCGCGCCTGGCACGCGCGGCCGTGCCGCAGTACGAGCGGCTGGAGTTCGGGCCGGAGTCCACGGTGCTGGTCACCGGAGGCACAGGTGGCCTGGGCGCGCTGGTGGCCAGGCACCTGGCCGCCACGTACCAGGTCAAGCATCTGCTGCTGGCCAGCCGGCGCGGTGAGCAGGCGCCGGGTGCGGCCGAGCTGGCGGCCGAGCTGACCGAGCTCGGCGCCACGGTCGCGGTCGCGGCCTGCGACGTCGGCGACCGGGACGCGCTCGCCGAGCTGATCGCGGCCATTCCCGTCCAGCACCCGCTGAGCGGCGTGGTGCACACGGCCGGTGTCCTGGACGACGGTGTGGTCACCGCGCTCACCCCCGAGCGGCTGGACCGGGTCATGCGGCCCAAGGCCGACGCGGCCTGGCACCTGCACGAGCTCACCCGGCATCTCGACCTGTCCGCGTTCGTCCTCTTCTCCTCCCTCTCCGGGGTGCTCGGCGGCGCCGGCCAGAGCAACTACGCCGCGGCCAACGCCTTCCTCGACGCGCTGGCCGAGCACCGCAGGTCACAGGGCCTGGCGGGCACCTCGCTGGCCTGGGGCCTGTGGGAGAGCGGGGGCATGGCGGAGGAACTGACCGAGGCCGACCTGCGCCGCATGGAGCGCATGGGCCTGAAGCCGCTGTCGGCCGCCGACGGGCTGGCCCTGTTCGACGCCGGCCTGAACCACGACCTCCCGGCGCTGGTCGCCGCCCGGTTCGTGCAGGCCAGAACCACGGCCCGTACGGCGATGCCCCGGGCGGGCGCCCTGCACGGGCTCACCGAACGGCTGGCCGCGATGGAGCCCGCGGAGCGCCAAGTGGCACTGTCGGACCTGGTCCGCGGCCAGGCGGCCATGGTTCTCGGCTTCGCCGACCCCTCGGCGATCGAGCCCCAGCGCCAGTTCCAGGACCTGGGCTTCGACTCCCTGACCGCGGTCGAGTTCAGGAACAGGCTCAGCGCCGTCACCGGGCTCCGGCTGCCGGCCACGCTGGTCTTCGACTATCCCACCTCGATCGAGCTGATCGAGTATCTGGTGGACCACTTCGACGGGGCGGAGGACGAGGAGGCGCAGACCCTGCGGCTCTTCGCCGAGATCGACAAGATCGAGAGCACCGTGACCGGGCTGGCGGAGGAGAGCGTCGCCCGCAACCGGCTGGTCTCCCGCCTCAAGGAACTCCTGACGGGCCTCAACGGCCTCGGCGCGGCCGACCACTTCGAGACGGCCACCGACGACGAGATGTTCGCCTTCATCGACAACGAGCTTGAAGTCTCCTGACCTGTGCGCTTCTGCTGAGAAGGAATACCCGAGATGGCAAACGAAGACAAGCTCAGGGACTACCTGAAGCGGGTTACAGCCGACCTCCAGCAAACTCGTCGGCAGCTGCACGAGATCGAGGGCCGCGACCGCGAGCCCATCGCGATCGTCGGCATGAGCTGCCGCTACCCGGGCGGGGCCACCTCGCCGGAGGAGCTGTGGCGGCTGGTCGCCGAGGGCGGTGACGGGATCTCCGAGTTCCCCGCCGACCGCGGCTGGCGAGAGGACCTTTACCACCCCGACCCGGACAACCCTGGCACGACCACCGCGAGGCACGGCGGCTTCCTCTACGACGCCGCCGAGTTCGACGCGGGATTCTTCGCCATCTCCCCGCGCGAGGCCCTGGGGACCGATCCGCAGCAGCGGCTGTTCCTGGAGACGTGCTGGGAGACCTTCGAGCACGCCGGCATCGACCCGGTGTCGGTGCGCGGCAGCCGCACCGGGGTCTACGCCGGGGTCATGTACCACGACTACTTCCGCGCGGAGGCGCTCGGCAGCGTCACCTCGGGCCGGGTCGCCTACGCCCTGGACCTGGAGGGCCCGGCCGTCTCCGTCGACACGGCGTGCTCCTCGTCGCTGGTGGCGCTGCACCTGGCGGTGCACGCCCTGCGCAGGGGCGAGTGCTCGCTGGCACTGGCCGGCGGCGTCACGGTGATGGCGACCCCGAACACGTTCATCGAGTTCTCCCAGCAGCGGGGCCTGTCCGGCGACGGCAGGTGCAAGTCGTTCGCCGACGCGGCCAACGGCACCGGCTGGAGCGAGGGCGTGGGCGTGCTGCTGCTCGAACGCCTCTCGGACGCCACGGCGAACGGGCACAACGTGCTCGCGGTCATCCGTGGCAGCGCGGTCAACCAGGACGGCGCCAGCAACGGGCTGTCGGCGCCGAACGGCCCCTCCCAGGTCCGGGTGATCAGGGAGGCGCTGGCCGACGCCGGCCTGTCGCCCTCGCAGGTCGACGCGGTGGAGGGCCACGGGACCGGTACCGTGCTGGGCGACCCGATCGAGGCGCAGGCGCTCATCACCGCCTACGGCCAGGACCGGAAGGCCGGCGATCCGCTCTGGCTGGGCTCCCTGAAGTCGAACATCGGCCACACCCAGGCCGCCGCCGGTGTCGGCGGCGTCATCAAGATGGTGATGGCCCTGCGGAACGGCGTGCTGCCTCAGACGCTGCACGTGGACGAGCCGACCGAGCACGTGGACTGGTCGGCCGGCGCCGTGGAGCTGCTCACAGAGGCCCGCGCCTGGGAGCGTCGCGACGCGCCGCGCCGGGCGGCCGTCTCGGCCTTCGGGTTCAGCGGCACCAACGCCCACGTGATCATCGAGGAGACTCCCGTCCGGCCCGACGAGGCCGAGCCGGAGAGGCTGCCGCTCCCGCTGGTGCCCTGGGTGGTCTCCGCCAAGGACGCGCAGGCGCTCGCGGCGCAGGCCGGCCGGCTCCACACGTGGGCGGCCTCGCACGAGGATCTGCCGGCGGCGGACGTGGGCTGGTCCCTGGCGACCGGCCGGGCCGTACTGGACCGGCGCGCGGTGATCGTCGGAGCGGACCGGGCCGAGCTTCTGGCGGGCCTCCAGGCCCTCGCGGAGAACGCGACCCTGCCGGGAACCGTCACGGGAACCGGGACGGGCGGGCAGCTCGCCTTCCTGTTCGCGGGCCAGGGCAGCCAGCGGGTGGGCATGGGGGCGTCCCTCGCGGCGGCGTTCCCGGTGTTCGCCGACGCGCTGGAGGAGGTCTGCAAGGTTCTGGACCCGATGCTTCCGCACCCCGTACGCGAGGCGATGTTCTCCGGTCCCGAAGAGGTGCTGGCCGAGACCGGGATGACCCAGCCGGCGCTGTTCGCCTTCGAGGTCGCCCTCTACCGGCTGCTCACCTCGCTCGGCGTCACCCCGGACGTGCTGGTCGGCCACTCGGTCGGCGAGATCGCCGCCGCCCACGTGGCCGGGGTGCTCTCCCTGCCCGACGCCTGCACGCTGGTCTCCGAGCGAGCCAGGCTGATGCAGGCCCTGCCGCAGGGCGGGGCGATGCTGGCCGTCGCCGCCTCCGAGGCCGAGGTGCTGCCGCTGCTGGAAGGGCGTGACGTCGGCATCGCCGCGGTCAACGGCCCTCAGGCCGTGGTGATCTCCGGTGGCGAGGCCGCGGTGGAGGAGGTCGCCGCCCTGGTGGGCGCCCGCACCCGCAGGCTGCGCGTCTCGCACGCCTTCCACTCGCCGCTGATCGAGCCGATGCTCGCCGAGTTCCGCCAGGTCGCCCGGTCGCTGACCTACCACGAGCCGACGGTGCCGATCGTCTCCGACGTCACCGGCAGGCGCGCCCCGGCGGGACAGCTGACCGACCCCGGCTACTGGGTGGACCACGTACGGCAGGCGGTCCGCTTCTCCGACGCCGTCACCACCGCCCGCACCGGCGGCGCCACGGTGTTCGTAGAGATCGGCCCCGACGCCGTCCTGACCAGCCTGGCCAGGCAGATCCTCGACGGCGACGACGCCGTCGCCTTCGTGCCGACCGCGCGCAAGGACCGCGACGAGGCGCGAGCCTTCGTCGAGGCCCTCGGCCACCTGCACGGCAGGGGCGTCGTCGTCGACTGGGACGCCTACTTCGCCGACGCCTGTCCCCGGCGCGTCGACCTGCCCACCTACGCCTTCCAGCGCAAGCGCTTCTGGTTCATGCCGGGAAGCGCCGCCCCCGAGCAGGTCGCCGACGCCGTCGACCCCGAGTTCTGGTCGGCGGTGGAGCGCGAGGACGTGGCCGCGCTCGCCGCGACGCTGAACATCGAGGACGGCTCCCCGCTGGCCGCCGTGCTGCCCGCGCTGTCGTCGTGGCGGCGCAGCAGGCGCGAGCAGGGCGTGCTGGACTCCTGGCGCTACCACGTGACGTGGGAACCCGTCACCCTGCCGGACGCCAGGCCGTCCGCGCTGTCCGGCACCTGGCTGATCGCGGTCCCGGCGGCGCGCGCCGCCGACGAATCGGTGATCTCCGTCGCCGAGGCCCTCGAGCGGCACGGAGCCAGGACCGAGGTGGTCGGGCTGGGCGACGGCTTCGGCGGCGAGGCGCTGCCGTACGGCGACACCCCGCCCGCGGGCGTGCTCTCCCTGCACTGCGACCTGGCACAGACCCTCTCGCTGATCCAGGCCACGGACGGCGTGAACGCGCCGCTGTGGATCGGCACCGACGGCGGCGAGAGCGTGAGCCGCGTCGACTTCGTCCGTGACCCCGAGCAGGGCGCGGTGGCCGGGCTGGGCCGCGTCCTCACCCTGGAACACCCCGACCGCCCGGGCGGCACCGTCGACCTGCCGGAGACCCTCGACACGCGCGTCCTCAACCGCCTGGTGAGCGTGCTCGCCGGAGCGGGGGAGGAGGACCAGCTGGCCGTCCGCGCCTCCGGGATCTTCACCCGGAGGCTGACCAGGGCACCCCGGCCGCGGACGGGCCCGGCCGGACACTGGCGGGCGCGCGGCACCGCCCTGATCACCGGCGGCACCGGCGGCCTGGGCGCGCACGTGGCGCGCCGGCTCGCCCGCGGCGGCGTCGAGCACCTGCTCCTCACCAGCAGGCGCGGCGCCGACGCCCCCGGCGTCACGGAACTCGTCGCCGAGCTCGAGGAGCTGGGCGCGCGGGTCACGGTCGCCAAGTGCGACGTGGCCGACCGCGCCGCGCTCGCCGCCCTGATCGGCGAGGTCGAGGCCGGCGGCGACACCATCAGGTCGGTCTTCCACACCGCGGGAGTCCCGCACATCCAGCCGCTGCTCGACCTCGGCCGCGACGAGCTGGCCGAGGCCACCCGGGCCAAGACCACCGGCGCCGCCCACCTGGACGAGCTCTTCACCGGCCCGCTCGACGCCTTCGTGCTGTTCTCCTCCGGCGCCGGCGTCTGGGGCGGCTCCCACAACGGCGCCTACGCCGCGGGCAACGCCTACCTCGACGCGCTCGCCGCCCACCGCCGCGCCCGCGGCCTTCCCGGGACGGCGATCGCCTGGGGCTTCTGGGACGCCGCGGGCGGCGGGATGACCACGCTGCTCGGCGAGGACGACGCCCGCAGGAGCGGCATCCGCTACATGGACCCGCTCACGGCCGTCGAGGGACTCTGGCAGGCGCTGGACGACGACGAGACCAACCTGGTGATCGCGGACATCGACTGGCCGCGTTTCGCCCCGCTCCTCGCCGTCGCCCGCCGTCGCCCCCTGCTGGAGGGCGTGCCCGAGGCCGTCGCGGTGCTCGAAACCGGCGGCGGAAGCGGCGGAGCGGCCGGCGCGGAGGTGTCCGAGCTGGGCGCCCAGCTGGCCCGGCTCGGCCCGCAGGACCAGACCCGCCTCCTGGTGGCGCAGGTCCGCAAGGAGGTGGCCGACGTGCTCGGCTACGCGGACCCGGCCGAGGTCGGCGTCGACCGGGCCTTCCGCGACCTCGGCTTCGACTCCGTCACGGCCGTCGAGCTGCGCGGCAAGCTCAACCTCGCCTTCGGCATCCGCCTGCCGGCCACCGTGGTCTTCGACTACCCGAACGTGAAGGCGCTCGCGGAGCTGGCCAGGACCGAGATCCTGGGCGTGCGGGAGGAGACCGCGATCGTCGGGGCGGTCCGCGGCGACGTGGCCGACGACCCGATCGTGATCGTCGGGATGAGCTGCCGCACCCCGGGCGGGGTGAACGGCCCCGACGACCTCTGGCGGCTGGTCGCCGAGGGCGGGGACGCCATCTCCCGGCTGCCCGGCAACCGGGGGTGGGACGTCGAGGGGATCTACGACCCGAGCCCGGAGGCGGTCTTCGCCTCGTACACGCAAGACGGCGGTTTCGTGATCGGCGCGGGCGAGTTCGACCCCGAGTTCTTCGGGATCAGCCCGCGCGAGGCCCTCGCGATGGACCCGCAGCAGCGGCTGCTGCTCGAGGCCTCCTGGGAGGCGATCGAGCACGGCCGCATCGACCCCGGTTCGCTGCGCGGCAGCCGTACCGGCGTGTTCGTGGGCGCGGCCTACGAGGAGTACGGCCGCAACTCCGACCAGGTGCCGCTGGAGTCCATCGGGCACCTGGTCACCGGCACGCTGAGCAGCGTCGCCTCCGGCCGCGTCGCGTACACCCTGGGCCTGGAGGGTCCGGCGGTCACGGTCGACACGGCGTGCTCGTCGTCGCTGGTGGCGCTGCACCTGGCGGTGCAGGCGCTGCGCAACGGCGACTGCGACCTGGCCCTGGCGGGCGGTGTCACGGTGATGTGCACCCCGCTCGGCTTCATCGGCTTCAGCCTGCAGGGCGCGCTCGCCAGGGACGGCAGGTGCAAGGCCTTCGCCGGCGCGGCGGACGGCTTCGGCCTGTCGGAGGGCGTCGGCATGCTCCTGGTCGAGCGGCTGTCGGACGCTCGCCGCAACGGTCACCCGGTCCTGGCGGTGGTACGCGGGTCGGCGATCAACCAGGACGGCGCGAGCAACGGCCTGACCGCGCCGAACGGTCCCTCCCAGCAGCGGGTGATCCGCCAGGCGCTGGCCAACGCGGGCCTGTCGCCCGCGGACGTGGACGCGGTCGAGGCCCACGGCACCGGCACCACCCTCGGCGACCCGATCGAGGCGCAGGCGCTGCTGGCCACCTACGGCCAGGACCGGCCCGAGGACCGGCCGCTGTGGCTCGGTTCGGTGAAGTCGAACATCGGCCACACCCAGTCGGCGGCCGGCGTGGCCGGGGTCATCAAGATGGTGATGGCGATGCGGCACGGCGTGCTGCCGCAGACGCTGCACGTGGACGAGCCGAGCCCGCACGTGGACTGGTCGGCGGGCGCCGTGGAACTGCTGACCGAGGCCGTCGCCTGGCCGGACAGCGGACGCGAGCGCCGCGCCGCCGTCTCGTCGTTCGGCATCAGCGGCACGAACGCGCACGTGGTGCTGGAGGAGGCCCCCGCCCAGGACACCCAGGACGACGAGGCGCCGGCGGAGTCGCCCGCGCTGCCCGCGGTGCCGTGGGTGCTGTCCGGGCGGAACGCCCAGGCCCTGCGCGACCAGGCCGGACGGCTGGCGCGGGCGGTCGCCGCGTCCGAGGCGCGCCCGGAGGACGTGGCCCACTCGCTGGCCGTCTCCAGGTCCGCGTTCGACCACCGCGCGGTGGTCGTGGGCGCGGACCGCGACGGGCTGCTGGCCGGGCTGCACGGCCTGGCGGACGGCGCCGCCGTCGCCGGAGTGATCGAGGGCGCGCCCGGCTCGGGCGGTAAGACGGTGTTCGTCTTCCCCGGCCAGGGATCGCAGTGGCTGGGGATGGGCGTCGAGCTGCTGGAGTCGTCTGCGGTGTTCGCGGCGCGGATGGCCGAATGTGAGGCGGCGCTGTCGGAGTTCGTGGACTGGTCGCTGACCGGGGTGCTGCGGGCCGAGGAGGGTCAGCCGGGCTTTGACCGGGTGGACGTGGTCCAGCCGGTGCTGTGGGCGATGATGGTCTCGCTCGCCCAGCTGTGGCAGTCGCTCGGGGTCGCACCGGCGGCGGTGGTGGGCCACTCCCAGGGAGAGATCGCGGCCGCGGTGGTGGCCGGCGCGCTGTCCCTGCAGGACGGTGCCCGGGTGGTGGCGTTGCGCAGCCGGGCGATCGTGGCACTGGCCGGCCAGGGCGGGATGGCCTCCGTCGCGCTGCCGTCGGCCGAGGTGGCCGAGCGGCTGGACCGCTGGGACGGGCGGGTGTCGATCGCCGCGGTCAACGGCCCGGCCTCCACGGTCGTCTCCGGCGACGTGGACGCGCTGGAGGAACTGCTCGCCGGCTGCGAGGCGGCCGGGGTGCGGGCCAAGCGGATCGAGGTCGACTACGCCTCGCACTCCGCGCATGTCACCGCGATCGAGGACGAGCTCGCCACGCTGCTGGCGCCGGTCGCGCCGCGTACCGGCCACACCCCGTTCTTCTCCACCGTGACCGCCGGCTGGTTCGAAGGCGCCGAGCTCGACGCCGGGTACTGGTACACCAACCTGCGCCGGCCGGTCCAGCTGGAGCCGTCGGTGCGCGCACTGATGGAGCAGGGGCACGGCGTGTTCGTGGAGTGCAGCGCCCACCCCGTGCTGACCATGGCCGTCCAGGAGACGGCCGACGCGGCCGACCACGACGTCACGGCCATCGGCACCCTGCGGCGCAACGAGGGCGGCCAGCGCCGGATGTGGTCCAGCGCGGCAGAGCTGTGGGTGCGCGGCGGCGACGTCGACTGGGAGCGGGCCATCGCCCCCGCCCGGCCGAGCGTCGTCGACCTGCCCACCTACGCCTTCCAGCACCAGCACTTCTGGCTCGAGGAGCGCACCGCCCAGCCCGGTGACGTCGGCGCCGCCGGCCTGGGCGCGGCCGGGCACCCCCTGCTCGGCGCGGCCGTGTCGCTGGCCGGCGCGGAGGGCGTCCTGCTGACCGGCAGGCTGTCGCTGAGGACGCACCCCTGGCTCGCCGACCACGCGGTCAACGGGCAGGCGATCCTGCCGGGAACCTCCTTCGTCGAGCTCGCGCTGCGCGCCGGCGACGAGGTCGGCTGCGACCTCGTCGACGAGCTCACCATCCAGGCGCCGCTCACCCTGCCGGAGCGGGGAGGGGTCCAGCTCCAGCTGGCCGTCGGCGCACCCGACGACGAGGGGCGGCGCTCGCTCGCCGTCCACGCGCGGCCCGACGGCGGGCTGGCCGACGACCCGTGGACCTGCCACGCCGTCGGCGTCCTCGCGACCGGCGCCGCGCAGCGGCCGGTGCGGGACACGGCCGCCTGGCCGCCCGAGGGCGCCCAGGCCATCGACGTGTCCGGCATGTACGGCTGGCTGGCCGAAGCCGGTCTCGGCTACGGCCCGACCTTCCAGGGACTGCAGGCCGTCTGGCAGCGCGGCGAGGAGATCTTCGCCGAGGTCGCCCTGCCGGAGGGCACGGACACCGGCGGGTTCGGCCTCCACCCCGCGCTCCTCGACGCGGCGCTGCACTCCATCGCGCTGCACGCGACCGGCGCGCAGGCCGGGCCGCAGATGCCGTTCGCCTGGACCGGCGTGCGGCTGCACGCCACCGGAGCCACCTCGGTCCGTGCCCGGCTGTCGATCCGGGAGGCCGGCCGCGTGGCGCTCACCGTCACCGACCAGGCGGGCGCCCCGGTCGCCGACGTGGCCGCCCTGCTGCTGCGCCCGCTGCCCGCCGCGAGCGCCGCCCCGGCCGCCGGTACGGCACGCGACTCGCTCTACGCCCTCGACTGGGCGCCCGTCCCGGCCGGAGAGGCACCGGCCGGGCAGCGGTGGGCCGCCGTCGGCGACATCGAGAGCGCCGCCGACCTGTCCCGCGCCGGGGTCGACGCCGCGCGGCACGACAGCCTGGCCGCGCTCCTCGCGACGGAACAGGTGCCCGACCTGGTGTGCGTGTCGCTGGACGGCGGACCGGCGGGCGCGCTGGCCGCGGCCGTCGCCGACCGTACCTGCGAGGTGCTCGACCTGCTGCGGACCTGGCTGGCCGAGGAGCGCTTCCCGTCCTCGCGGCTGGTCCTCATCACCCACGGCGCCGTCGCCGCGACCGGCCACGACGAGGTGGCCGACCTGCCGAACGCCGCCGTCTGGGGACTGGCCAGGTCGGCGCAGTCGGAGAACCCGGACCGGCTGATCCTGCTCGACCTGGACGGCCACCCGGACTCCTACCGGGCGCTGCCGGCCGTGCTGGCCGGCGGGGAGAACCAGCTCGCGCTCCGCGAGGGAACGGCGTACGTGCCCAGGCTGGCCCGCGCCGGATCCGGGCGCGGCACCGCGCTGGTCCCGCCCTCCGGGACCGGGAACTGGCGGCTGGACGTGACCGGCCGCGGCACGGTCGACAACCTGGCGCTGCTGCCGGCGGGCGACGCGCCCCTGGCCCCCGGCGAGGTCAGGATCGCCACGCGGGCGATGGGGCTGAACTTCCGCGACGTGCTGATCGCCCTGGACATGTACCCCGGCGACGCCCCCATGGGCGGGGAGGGCGCGGGCGTCGTCACCGAGGTCGCCGACGACGTCACCACGCTGGCGGTGGGCGACCGGGTGATGGGCATCGTCGACGGCTTCGCCCGCGACGCCGTCGCCGACCACCGGCTGCTCGTCCGCATCCCCGACGGGTGGACGTTCACCGAGGCGGCGTCCGTGCCGATCGCCTTCGTCACCGCCTACCACGCGCTCGTGGACCTGGCCGGCCTCCGCGCCGGCGAGTCGCTGCTGGTGCACGCCGCCGCCGGTGGCGTCGGGACGGCCGCCGTGCAGCTCGCCCACCACCTGGGGGCCGAGGTCTACGGCACCGCGAGCGAGGGCAAGTGGGACGCGGTGCACGCGCTGGGCGTCCCCCGCGAGCGGATCGCCTCCTCGCGGACGCTGGAGTTCGCGCGGACCTTCGGCGCGGGGGTGGACGTGGTGCTCAACTCCCTCGCCGGCGAGTTCGTCGACGCCTCGCTCGGGCTGCTGCGCCCCGGCGGGCGGTTCATCGAGATGGGCAAGACCGACGTGCGGGATCCGGCCGCGGTGCTCCCCGCGCGCTACCAGGACTTCGACCTCACCCGGCTCGACCCGGCGCGCACCGGCGAGATCCTCGCCACGGTCGTCGCGCTGTTCGCGGAGGGCGCGCTCCGGCTGCCGCCGATCCGCGACTGGGACGTCCGCCGGGCCGGCGACGCGTTCCGGCACGTCGCCCAGGCCCGCCACATCGGCAAGGTCGTGCTGACCATGCCGGCCGAGCTCGACGGCGAGGGCACCGTGCTCGTCGTCGGCGGCACCGGCGCGCTCGGCGCGCTGGCGGCCAGGCGGCTGGTCACCGAGCACGGGGTGCGGCACCTGGTCCTGGCCGGCCGCCGCGGCCCCGAGGCCGCCGGCGCCGCCGAGCTGGAGGAGGAGCTGACCGGGCTGGGGGCCACCGTACGGATCGTCGCGTGCGACGCGGCCGACCGGGACGCCTTGGCGGAGCTGCTCGCGACGATCCCCGCCGAGCACCCGCTGACCGGCGTCCTCAGCACGGCGGGAGTGCTGGACGACGGCATGATCTCCTCGCTCACCCCCGAACGCGTCGAGGCCGTGCTGCGGCCGAAGGTCACCGCGGCCGTCAACCTGCACGAGCTCACCGCCGGGCTCGACCTGGCCCGGTTCGTGCTGTACTCGGGCGCGGCCGGCGTGTTCGGCAGCCCGGGGCAGGGCAACTACGCGGCGGCCAACGCCTTCCTGGACGCGCTCGCCCAGCACCGCCGGGCACGCGGGCAGGCGGCGACGTCGCTGGCCTGGGGCCTGTGGTCGCCGCAGAGCGGCAGCGGGATGACCGGCCACCTGGACGAGGCCGACATCGGCAGGCTGAACAGGTCCGGCATGGGCGCGCTCGACCTGGACCAGGGCCTCGACCTGTTCGACCTGGCCCTGGGCGCGGACCAGGCGGCCCTCGTGCCCATGCGGCTCGATCTCGCCACGCTGCGCGCGGGCGCCGCGGCCGGCTTCGGGCATCCGCTGCTGCGCGGCCTGGTGCGGACCACCGCCCGTCGCGTCGTGGCGGCGGAGTCGCAGGAGGCCGAGTCCCTCACCGACCGGCTGGCGGAGCTTCCCGAGGCCGACCGGACGCCGATGCTGCTGGACCTGGTGCGGAGCCACGTGGCCGCGGTGCTCGGCTTCGCCGGGTCCGAGGTGGTGGAGCCCGGCCGGGCGTTCAAGGAGATCGGCTTCGACTCGCTGACCGCGGTGGAGCTGCGCAACCGCCTCAAGGCCGCCACCGGGCTGCGGCTGCCCGCCTCCCTGGTCTTCGACTACCCCAACCCCGCCGCGCTGGCCGGGCATCTGCTGGAGGAGATCGCGCCACCGGCGCACAGCGCGGAACAGCAGGTCCTGGCCGAGCTCGACCGGATCGAGGCCAGGCTGGCCGTCGTCGCGGCCGAGAGCGCGACCTCCGAGGACATCACGGCCCGGCTGGAGCAGCTGCTCTTCTCCTGGAAGGAGAGGCGGCCCGACTCCGGACCGGCGGAGGAGGACGTGGCCGGCCGGCTGGCCGCCGCGACGGCGGACGAGATTCTCAACTTCATCGACAACGAGCTCGGCATTTCCTGAGCAGGCGTAGTAGAGCGGGAGAGGAAGGCAGATGGCAACAGAAGCACAGCTCGTCGAGTACCTGAAGCGAGTGACGACCGAGCTTCACGACAGCAAGAAGCGCCTGCACGCGGCCGAGGAGAAGGATCACGAGCCCATCGCCGTCGTCGGCATCGGATGCCGCTACCCGGGAGAGGTCGAGAGCCCGGAGGACCTGTGGCGGGTCGTGGCCGACAGGACCGACGCCATCTCCAACTTCCCCGAGGGGCGCGGCTGGGACCTGGAGGCGCTCTACAACCCCGACCCCGACGCGTTCGGCACCTCGTACGTCGCCGAGGGCGGGTTCGTGCACGACATCACCGAGTTCGATCCCGGCTTCTTCGGGATCAGCCCGCGCGAGGCCGTCGCGATGGACCCGCAGCAGCGGCTGCTGCTGGAGACCTCGTGGGAGGCGATCGAGCGGGCCGGCATCGACCCGGCCACCCTGCACGGCAGCAGGACCGGCGTGTTCGTGGGCGCCAACAGCCCCGAGTTCCTCACGATGATGACGCAGGCGCCGGCGGAGCTGCAGGGCTACATGATGACCGGCGTCGCCACCAGCGTGGTCTCCGGCCGCATCTCCTACACCCTGGGGCTGGAGGGCCCGGCCGTCACCATCGACACCGCCTGCTCGTCGTCCCTGGTCGCGCTCCATCTCGCGGTGCGCGCGCTGCGCAACGGCGACTGCACGATGGCGCTGGCCGGAGCGGTGACCGTGCTGGCGACCCCCGGCACCTTCCTCGGCTTCAGCCGGGTGCGCGCGCTGGCCAAGGACGGGCGTTCCAAGGCGTTCTCCAACGCCGCCGACGGCATGGCGCTCGCCGAGGGCGCCGGCGTGCTCCTGGTCGAGCGGCTGTCGGACGCTCGCCGCAACGGTCACCCGGTCCTGGCGGTGATCCGCGGGTCGGCGATCAACCAGGACGGCGCGAGCAACGGCCTCACCGCGCCGAACGGTCCCTCGCAGCAGCGGGTGATCCGCCAGGCGCTGGCCGACGCCAGGCTCGCGCCCGTCCAGGTCGACGTCGTCGAGGCGCACGGCACGGGCACCGCGCTCGGCGACCCGATCGAGGCCCAGGCCATCCTCGCCACGTACGGCCAGGACCGCCCCGAGGACCGGCCGCTGTGGCTGGGCTCGGTGAAGTCGAACATCGGTCACGCCCAGGCCGCCGCGGGCGCCGCCGGGGTCATCAAGATGGTGATGGCCCTGCGCAACGGCGTCATGCCCGCCACCCTGCACGCCGAGGAGCCCTCCGAGCAGATCGACTGGACGGCGGGCGACGTGGAACTCCTGACGGAGGCCCGTCCCTGGCCGGCCGGCGCGGAACCGCGCAGGGCCGGCGTGTCCTCGTTCGGCATGAGCGGCACGAACGCGCACGTGATCATCGAGGAGGCCCCCGCCCAGGAGGCGGTCGAGGCCGAGGCGCCCGCCGAGGTGCCTGTGGCGCCGTGGGTGCTGTCGGCGAAGACGGGCGAGGCGCTCCGTGCACAGGCCGGGCGGCTGGCGGCGTGGACGGCCGAGCGCCCCGAGCTGGGCCTGGCCGACGTGGCGCACTCGCTGGCGGTGTCGCGGTCGGCCTTCGACCGCCGGGCCGTGGTGGTGGGGAACCGGGCCGAGCTGACGGCGACCCTGGAGCGGCTCGCCTCCGGCACGGTGTCGGGCGCCGTGGAAGGAGCGGTGGGGACCGCGGGCAAGACGGTGTTCGTCTTCCCTGGTCAGGGGTCGCAGTGGCTGGGGATGGGGGTTGAGCTGCTGGAGTCGTCGGCGGTGTTCGCGGCGCGGATGGCCGAGTGTGAGGCGGCGCTGGCGGAGTTCGTGGACTGGTCGCTGACCGGGGTGTTGCGGGCCGAGGCGGGTCAGCCGGGCTTTGAGCGGGTGGATGTGGTCCAGCCGGTGTTGTGGGCGATGATGGTCTCGCTCGCCGAGGTGTGGCGGTCGGTGGGGGTGGAGCCGGCGGCGGTGGTGGGCCACTCGCAGGGGGAGATCGCGGCTGCGGTGGTCGCGGGCGCGCTGTCCTTGGAGGACGGTGCGCGGGTGGTGGCGTTGCGCAGCCGGGCGATCGTGGCGCTGGCGGGCCGGGGCGGGAT
>NZ_JBFAAE010000108.1:0-15278 GCF_040639575.1 Streptosporangium sp. NPDC023825
CTGCAGCCCCGCCAAGGCCGGTCACTTGTGCAAGGCCATCGCCGTCCTTCAAAACCACCGCATCGCGCAGGTCGCCCGAGGATGAAAAAGGTTCACTGTAATCCTTGGCAAGAACAACTCGGGCAAGAGTGTTCTTACTCGCCTGCCTTTGCTTCTCGAAACGGGGATTCACACCGATTCGACACTTCCACTCGATTTGGACAGTCTAGGTGACGACCCTCCGGGCTATTTGGATCTGGTCTACGGGAACAATGTTCACCGGCCTCTCGGGCTCGGATTCTCTGTCGATCTCCAAGGGAAAACCTATAACATTAAGACGACTATTCAAAATATCGCTGAACTGCATGTTCAGGTCGTCCGTTATTTCGAGATGACGTCCGAACGTAATCGGGTGGTACTGGAGTGGCAGCAGGACTCGGCCGAGATGTCATACAGGATTATTTTTGACGAAGGCGAGGAGGGGCTGGTTTCGAACCCTTTTGTAGGATTGATTCCCGACAGCGGCTTTTTTTCCTCGGATCGGTTCGGGTTTCATGATCCAGCCGTCTTCGAGAGCCTGCGGCGAGGGTTCGGTCAGATCTCCTACCTGGGTCCCTACAGGCAGCGGCCGTCGCGGCTCGTGAGACTTCCCGCGCGATCTCCCCGTGACGTGGGATCCGCAGGCGAGCACGCTGTGGGAATGCTGATCAGTGACCAGGTTCGCAACAATCGTCGCCTGCTGGACGAGGTCAACGCACTCCTTGGTGACAGTCTCGCCGGCTGGCAACTCGACGTAGAGACACAAGGGCCTCTCTACTCGGTAATTCTTCGTTCCACTACGGACCCGAGCCTCAGAGTCAATCTGCTTGATTCGGGGACGGGCGTGGCCCAGGTTCTGCCGCTGCTCGTTCAACTGGCTCGGAGTCCCGGAGACCTGCAAGTCGTCGAGGAGCCGGAATTGCACCTTCATCCCGCCTTTCACGCCTTGCTGGCCGATCTATTCATAACGGAGACAGAAAGGGGTAGTAGCCGTTTTCTGATCGAAACTCACAGTGAGACCATGCTGCTGAGGTTGCGTCGTCGGATCGCGGAGGGAAGAATCTCCAGCGATGCGGTGGCGGTGCATTTCGTCGATCATGAAAATGGCTCGTCCCGGGTCCGCCGAATCAACATTGACGATTTCGGCAACCTCGACTACTGGCCTGCCGGAGTGTTCTCCGAGGATTTCGAGGAGACCAAGAAGCTAGCCGAAGCGCAGTTCGCCCGAGGGCGCGATGAGGGTTGAGGTAGCAGGAGAGGTCTTCGCCGAAGACGGTACCGGGTTCGAACACATCATCATGCTCATGCAGTACTTCGCCGAAAGCCGTCACGAGTGGGTGATCAACTTCGGCGATCCGGACTTGGTCGTGGGTTACTTCCGGCAGCACGCACCGATCAGAGCGCAGACCTACGGACTCATGGCCCAGAAGGGATTGGTCAGTCAGGCATGGGCGGGCGGCGAGCCTCGTTCACGGCCGGTTATGATCACCGCTGACAGCCTGACCGAGCATGTGGAGGATCTCGGCAGGCCCGCCCAGGTCGTCGTCGAGAACCAGCAGAGCGACCGGGCTTTCGTGCTGGCGCTGGCGCACGTCTTCGCCACGGACAAGATTGTCGAGGCTGACGAGAAGGGTTGGCTGGAGTTTGCCCAGGCGGGCGGGAGCGGCGAGGTGCCCAAGGTCGTGGCGGCTGAGCGCGCCCGGTTCCGCCGCGTGGCTCGAGTTGCATTCCTGCTGGACAGCGACAGGATGGTGCCGGGAAGTACATCGAAGCACGAGAAGACCGCCGACGGGCTGCGCGATCTGGGGGTGCCCGGGCACGTGCTGGTGTTTCGCGAGGCAGAGAACTACGTGCCCAACAAGATCCTGGCCGCGGTTTCAGGTCTCACCAGGGCCGAGCTCGCGAAGAGGATCGCGCACCTCAAGGACCTCACCCCGGACCAGCGAGCGTACTTCGACTTCAAGACGGGGTTCTGGAACAAGAAGAAGTGCTGCCTGGAGATCTCACCGGAGCAACAGGAACTTTACGAATCGTTGTCCGAGAGGATGGTGCAGGGGCTGGGCGCTGGGTTCGGTGAGAAGCTCAGCCGGCTTCTCGAGCGAGAGGCGAAGGCGGGCAACCTCCAAGAATCCGACTTCGCCGCGCTCGGTTCAGGAGTGTGCGAGGAACTGCGCGGACTGCTTGCGTTGCTTCGAGAGATCGTTTAGGAACATGACATGGCTGATACGGACAACGACGCGGGGCTGAGTGCCCCGGACGAGCTCACGGCAGTCGGCGGTGAGATCGGAGTACGTCCGGATGTCAACCTGCTGGAGAGCTTCCTCACCGCTGTTCACAAGGGGCAGTTACGGGTTCCCAAGTTCCAGAGGCCGTTCGTCTGGCGGCCAGACCAGATGCTGGACCTGTTCGACAGCATCGAGCGTGGTTACCCCATCGGTAGTTTGCTGCTGTGGGAGACGCCGCAGCCGCTGGAGAGCCTCGGCGAGGTCGGCGGCCTCCCGATCCCCGACGCGGCACCTGGAAATAACGTCACCTACGTCCTCGATGGACATCAGCGTCTGTCGACCCTCTATGCCTGTCTTTACCATCCTGACGACGGCGACCTGTCCAGCGAACTGCATGATTGGATCTGGCGTGTCTACCGGGTGCTCGGCGAGGGAGATTCCCGCTCCAACCGGTACGTGCACTGGAAGAAGGCGGGGGCGCCTCCCGCGAACTATCTGCCTGTACGGTCGGTCCTCAAGACCTTGGACTTTCTCGCCTATGCGCGCCATCTGGGCAACAGTAAGGCGCATGCCGCCCACTACAACGAGCTGGTCGAAGAAGGCGAGCAGGTCGCTCAGAGGATCAAGTCGTACAAAATCTCCGTTGTGACGCTGCTCGGAGGAACGCTAGCCCAGGCTGTCGAGGTCTTCTCGCGGGTCAACAGCAAGGGCCAGCCGATGAGTCCCGACCAGATGGTCTCCGCCTTGACCTACAAGGGCCAGGGGGAGGAGAGCCTGGCCAACAGCATCGGTGCGATCCTGGAGCGGATCGCCGAAGAGGGGTTCGGGGAGATCAGCTCCACGACCGCCTTCCGCGCGGTGCTGGCGGTCGCGGGTGAGGAGGAGGTGACCGGGGCGCGTTGGGATGTGCTGGCCAGGAGGGTCGAAGGCAAGGTATACAGAGCGGTCCACGACACGGACGCGGCCATGTCGCTCGCGGTCGCCTTTCTGCAGGACCGCATCGGTGTGCCGCTCGCTCGTCTGATCCCTTACAACAACCAGCTCATGCTGCTCACGTTGTTCTTCCACCTGTGCCCTCAACCGTCCGAGGAGCAGGCCGAAGGGCTGATCCGATGGTTCTGGACCACTTCATGGGCCGGCTACTTTGCGAGCGCGAACTCGACCACCAGCAGGCAGGCCATTCAGGACATGCGGGCGTTCGCGTCCGGCGCGAAGAGGCTGCACGACTTCGGTGGAAGCCAGGGAATGTTCGACTTCGCCGACCAGCGCGCGCGCCCCTACCCTGACAAATTCGACCTGCGCAGCGCACGTGTACGGGCCTATCTCCTGTGGGAACTCAGAGAGTTCCCGGTCAGATACACCGCCAAGGGAAGCGAATACCAGGCCATCGATGTCATTCGACGTCTGGACACGGCGGCGTTCCGGAGGGTGTCGAACAAGGCGGGCCTCGCCAACGGATCCAACCCGGCGAACCGGGTGGTGCTGGAGACCACTCCCGGTGTCACCGCCAGGGCTGCTGTGCTCAGAGATATGCCCCATAACGTGGCCGAAGACAGCCTGGGCGTTTCCCCTGAGTCGTTGGCGCGTCTGGTGATCGGGGATGACGAGGGTTTCATCGAACTGCGTGCGGCGGAGCTGGCGCGGCGGGAGCGACGATTCATCGAATCCATGGCGGCGACCGTCTCGCCGCTGTCTGCGGGAGAGCCTGAGATCGATACCGAGTGAGCGTCTGTTCGCCGGATCCTTGAAAGATCGATCCGCCGATCTCGGGAAAACCGGATGATCGTTTTCCTGTGAGAAAAGACCGGCGGGTGATTTCACGCAGGAAAGGGAACCGCCCGGCGGGAATGTTCATCTCGGCGGAGCCGGCGGGCCGTTATCGTGGAGATGTCGCACGGGTGCGGGGAGGTGCCGGGATGACCGGGCAGGAATGGGATCCCGATCCGGATGGTGAGAGCGGATCCACAGGTCGTCGAATTGCCAGGACGCGTAAACGCAGAGGGCTCACCCAAATCGGCATCGCGGCGAAAGCGAATGTTTCTCGCAGCCTGCCCTCGACCATCGAGGAGTTGACGGCCCACGCGGTCGAGTCGGACGCTCCGAGGGCGTGGCGCCTGCTGAACCACGCGTACGCCATAGCGGTGTCCCTGACCCGGCGACTGGGCTACAACGACCTGGCGCAGGTCGCCATCGAGCGGGCCGCGATCGCCGCACCACGCGCCGACGACCCGCACCTGCGGCACCTGGTCTCCCTGTCGCGCGCGTTGCTGCTGCTCACCCTGGGATCCGGTGACATCGCGTTGACCATGGTGAAGCGGGCGGCGGGTGAGGTGGACCGGTCGGAAACGGCGGGACTGCAGGTCTACGGCTCCCTCCACCTGCGCGCCGCCGTCTCCGCCGCGCGGATGGGGCACGGGACGGACGCCTGGGAGCACCACGGCCTCGCGGCGGAGGCGGCGGCGCGGCTCGACGCGCGCCCGGGGCCCGACCCGTACGGGCTGCAGGTGAATCCCGTCAACGCGGTGATCCACGGGTGCGCGGTGGCGACGGAACTCGGTGACCACGACACGGCGATCCGCCTGGACTCGGGGTTCACGCCGTCCTCCAGGCTCTACGCCGAGCGCAGGGCGCATCACGAAATAGACATGTCCAGAGCGCACCTGTTACTCAAAGAACACGACAAAGCGCTCAGACGAGTGCTCAACGCCGAGCGAATCGCCCCGCAGATGGCGCGATTCCACCCTACGGCCAGAGAGGCAGTCAGACAGCTGGGCACCTATTACCGGACCGTTCCCGAACAGCTGCGCGGTCTGGAAAGTCGAATGGCCTTCTAGTCTTATCCGGCGTTTTGTTCACGGGAAATCGTGAACACTGGTGGTGACGATTCTTCATAAGGTCGTCGTGATGGTGAGAACCGCGACCCTCGCCATCCGGATCCGGTGAGTCCGACTTTGGAGGACAGGTGGCACGGCGTGTGGTGCGGGCTGAGTCCCGGGTGATGGTCGACGAGGAGACGGCGGAACGCCACGACAGGGCGCTGGCGGTCGTGCAGCGGCTGCTGATCGAGCGGGGGATCCGCGCCCACCGCCACCACACGATGAGCCTGGGGTTCTTCGCCGCCCGCCCGGGGGCTCCCGCCTGGCCCGGACGGGCCGGCCTGCGCTCGCGGACGGACCGGCGCCCGCCCGAGCTGGCAGTGATCGCTCAGGGGCGGCGCGCCGCCACGGTGACCATAGGTCCACGTTCCGGCTGCTACCTGGTGTCCGTCCGTGACGGTCCCACCCTCCACGCCGTCAGGCGGGAGCAGCCCCACCGGGTCGTGGAGCTGATCGTCACCGACCGGCTGGGCGAGCCGTCATGATCGTCAGGTCGTTCACCGGTCCCGGGGTCGTCCCGCCCCGAGGCCGGGCCGGACGGCACCGACCGCTCGCGGGGAAGGCGCCCGCGCGGGCGGCCGCCGGAACGGGAACGGGCGGTCAGGAAAGGCAGCCGACGTGGGCGAGGGCCTGCTTCAGCAGGACGCCCTGCCCGCCGAGCATCTCCTGCTGCACCAGCGGGGACGAGGCCTCCTCGGGGGTGAACCAGACAAGGTCGAGGGCGTCCTGCCGGGGACGGCAGTCCCCCGCGACCGGGACGACGTAGGCGAGGGAGACCGCGTGCTGCCGGGGGTCGTGGTAGGGGGTGATGCCCTGGGTCGGGAAGTACTCCGCGATGGTGAACGGCTGCGGAGAGGCGGGGACGCGGGGCAGCGCCGTCGGGCCGAGGTCCTTCTCCAGGTGGCGCATGAGCGCGTCACGGACGCGCTCATGGTGAAGCACGCGGCCGGAGACGAGGGCGCGGCTGACCGCTCCGTCCGCCCCGATGCGCAGCAGCAGGCCGACACGCGTGACCACTCCCGTCTCGTCGACCCGTACCGGTACGGCGTCGATGTAGAGGATCGGCATCCGCGCGCGGGTCGACTCCAGTTCCTCGGGAGCGAGCCAGCCGGGCGTGGTTTCGGTCATTTCGGTCATTGACCGATCGTACGTCGCGGTCGGCTCGAGAACGCGTTCCCTCCCCGCAACCGGCTGTCGAAATCCGGGGCCGGCGGGCACGGCGCTTCACGGTCTTCCCGCCAGCCGATGATCTTCCCTTTCCCGCACGGGGTCCGGATCACGGAACGCGCGCCTCCCCGGCGAGGTTCGGAACGCGCGCGCCTCCCCGGCGGGGTTCGGGGTCAGAAGAGCCGCGAGAGCCACTCGGCCTGCTCGCGCAGCAGGAAGGCCTCGCCTCCCTCGTGGTCGTTCCACTCGTAGGCGATCATCTTTTTCCGGCCGCCGTAGCGGTTGAAGGCCGCGTAGCCCCCCGAAGGCGGACAGGTCTCGTCACGCAACGCCACGCTGAACAGTGCCGGGCAGCTCGCGCGGGGCGCGAGGACCGCGAGGTCGAAGTACGCGGTCATGGCCAGGGCGGCACCGGCCTCGGTGCGATGGGTACGGCACCACTTCACCAGCTCGGCGTAGGGGCCCTGCGTGGCGATATGAGCGGAACGTCGGATGTCGCAGAGAAAGGGGACGTTGGGCATCGCGCCCGCGACCGTCGGATGCAGGGCCGCGGCGGCGAGTGACAGCGCGCCGCCCTGGCTGGTCCCGGTCGTCACGAGCCGATCCCGGTCGGCGAAGGGGAGCAGCGCGGCCGCGTCCACCGCTCGGACCGCGTCGGTGAAGAGGCGGCGGTAGTAGTAGGAGTCGCGGTCCGGCAGCCCGTCGGTCAGGAACCCCGGGACGCGCGGGCTCCCCGAGGTGCCCGTGTCGGGGGTGTCTCCCGTACGCCAGGCGCTGCCCTGACCGCGGGTGTCCATGACCAGGTGCGGATGGCCGGCCGCGGACCAGTAGAGCCACTCGTGGGGGAGGCCGCGACCGCCTCCGTAGCCGATGTACTCGACGACGGTCGCCCGGGTGCCGTCGGCGTCCTTGGGCACGAGATACCACGCGTGGACCGGCTGGCCGCCGAACCCCGCGAAGGTCACGTCGTAGACGGTCACGGACCGCAGGGGGGTGTCCTCGACAGGCTCCGCCGTCACGTTCAACGGGTAACCGGCGGCCTCGTCCAGAGTCTTCTGCCAGAACTCGTGGAGATCTTCTGGTGTGTACAGGTTCGGTTGGTAGTTCGCGATGTCGTCCAGGGGTAGTTCCCAGCCCATGGGCCGCCCTCCGTGTTCCTCTCAGAATGTCGCCCGATCCCGGTCGCGACCGTACAGGATCGACGGGGCCGGGGCGATCGCGCCGACGTCCGGCCGACGTCCGGGAGGGCGGTCGGCGCCGCCGCTCGTGCCGTGGAGGAGCCGCCGCTCGTGCCGTGGAGGAAGCGCCCGTTGTATCCGGCGCCGTCCTGTCTGAGCCCTCGGCGCCTGCGGGATGCTCATCATGTCAAGGATGCGGGCAGGGGCGGGATATACGGCACAAAGCCCAGGTCCGGGTATGGGCCTGGGCTTTGTGCGGGGTAGGGGTCACGAGACCGTCTGGAGGGTCCGGCAGGGCGTGGCCAGGGCGTCGGCGCACACCCGGTGCAGCTGTCCCTGATGGAAGACCAGCGGCTCTTCGTCGTCGTCGTTCGTGGCCAGTGAGGTCACCCTGGCGAGGATCAGCTCGTGGTCTCCCACCAGGTGGCTCGTCTCCAGGACGCAGTCGATCCACGCCAGCGCGCCGTCGATCGCCAGATGGCCGCTCTCCTTCGTGGACCAGCCGATGCCGGAGAACCGGTCGGCGCCCCTGGTCGCGAACGATCGGCACACCTCCGCCTGCCCGACGCTCAGCAGGCTGACGGTGAAGGCGCCCACGGCCCTGATCCGCGGCCACGTGGTCGAGGTGTGAGCGGCGCAGAAGGCCACGATCGGCGGCTCGAGGGAGACCGAGGTGAAGGAGTTGACCGTGAAACCGCACGGCTCGCCCTCCGACATCGCGGCGATCACCACCACCCCGGTCGGGTACCGACCGAGCACGCGCCGCATTCTCAGGCTATCGATCATCACTCACCGCGCTTCCCACGTCCGCTTGAGCCGGTCGAGATGGTTGAGGCTGTCGAGCACGGTGTCCGTGTCGGGGACGAAGTCGATGAGACAGCCGATCTCGTCGACGCCGATCTTCTCGAGGGAGTGCAGCAGGGCCATGCCGTCGTCGACCGTGCCGAAGAGGCCGCCGGTGTCGAAGTAGCGGTCGAAGGAGATCTCGAGGAGGAACTCGATGTCCTCGGAGTCCATCGATTCCGGGTCCAGGCCGGGAACCAGCTCCTCGGCCGCCTTCATGACCAGCCCGATCGAGCTGCGCAGGTAGTCGGTGAACGGCTGGTGGACCACCTCGCGCACGCGGGCCCGGTCCTCGCCTAGGAAGGTGTGCAGCATCAGCACGACATGGCCGGTGCCGCTGTGGTTCCTGGCGAAGTGCTCGCGGTAGTCGGCCACCTTGTGCACCAGCTCGTCCAGGCTCTGGCCGAGCAGGTGGGTGAGGATGCCGACGCCGAGCTCGCCCGCCTGGCGGAACGTCTCGGGGTTGCCCGAGCTGGTGAGCCACGTCGGCAGTTCCGGCTGGATCGGGGCCGGGTGGGTCCGGAGCTTGACCGGCTCGCCGGCGCCGTCGTTCACCTCCACCGACTCCTGCCGCCACAGGCGCCGCACGGTGTCGACCGTTTCGGTCGTCACCTGCCTGCGGTTGCCGTAGTTCTCCGGCCGGAGCGCGAAGTCGTCCAGGTGCCAGCCGGTCGCGAAGGCGATGCCGGCGCGGCCGCCGGACAGGTTGTCCACGACCGCCCATTCCTCGGCGATGCGTGCCGGGTGGTGCAGCGGGGCCACGACGCTTCCGGCGCGGATCGCGACGTGCTCCGTCACGGCCGCGATGGCCGCGCCGGTGACGGCGGGATTGGGGTAGCGGCCACCGAACTCATGGAAGTGCCGTTCCGGCGTCCACACCGCGGAGAAACCGTGGGTGTCGGCGAATCGGGCCCCTTCCAGCAACAACCGGTACTGGTCGGTTCCTGCCCTTGCCTCGTCAGCGAAATAGAAAAGGCCAAAGTCCAACGGTTTCTCCTAACGTGCTGTAGGGCTCGCATGGAGCACACGCTCGTATACGGCCAAGCGGCACCATTATTTGCCGGATCGGAGAAGCCGAGTAACCCCTAGAATCCACTAGGCGGGCGGGGTCGTACGCGGCGCGAACCCGGTGACCCCCGGTTTCCGTCCGCTTCCATCCGCGCGGACAGCGGGCGGGGATCCCTTCCGAGCACGCGTCGTCGCGGACGGTGCCGCGCGAAACGCCCTGGTGACCGCGCCTCACGGCTGTGGCGCCGTACCCGGGGCCGGGGCCGGCGACGAGCTCGGCCGCGCGCCTCGCCGCGCGGTCGCGCCGGATCACAGGCAGGGGTCGACCCCGCTCACGGGACCCCGTGCCGCCCGGCACCGGGCTCGATCCCCTTACTCCGCGGACCGTCTCAGGGGACTGCGTAGGGGAATACCGGCTGGATCTTTAGGGGCGAGCCCCGGTAGCTACGCCGCTGTCTCATGGGCTGGAATGAGGCGTGAATGAGGCGGGGCATCCGTTCACGAAATGAATGGCGCATTGTCGAATATCCCTGCTTATTGGCCGAGAGGATATACGCAACGTGACTCTTACCACAGAACGCGGCCTGGAAACACCTCTCTCGCTGCGGGAGAGGGTCGCCGAACTCGGAATGCTCAAGGACCAGGCACGGGGCGGTGATGTCCAGTCGGCCACGGAGCAGCAGCGGGCCAAGGGCAAGCTCACCGTCGACGAACGGCTGGAACTGCTCTTCGATCCCGGTAGCTTCACCGAGATCGAGCAGCTGCGCAGGCACCGGGCGAGCGGCTTCGGCATGGAGAACCGGCGACCGTACACCGACGGCGTCGTGACCGGGTGGGGCACCGTACACGGACGCACCGTTTTCGCCTACGCCCACGACTTCCGGATCTTCGGCGGCTCGCTCGGCGAGGCGCACGCCCAGAAGATCCACAAGCTGATGGACCTCGCGGCGGCGACGGGCGCGCCGCTCGTCAGCCTCAGCGACGGGGCCGGCGCCAGGATCCAGGAGGGCGTGACCGCCCTGGCCGGCTACGGCGGGATCTTCCAGCGCAACGTACGGGCCTCCGGGGTCATCCCCCAGATCAGCGTGATGCTCGGCCCGTGCGCCGGTGGTGCCACCTACTCGCCGGCGCTCACCGACTTCACCTTCATGGTCGACGGCATCTCGCAGATGTACATCACCGGCCCGAGCGTGGTCGAGGCCGTGACCGGCGAGAAGATCAGCCACGACGGGCTCGGCGGCGCCCAGGTGCACGGAACGCTCTCCGGGGCCGCCGGATTCGTCTACGACAACGAGGTGGACTGCCTTGAGGAGGTCCGCTACCTGCTGTCGCTCCTGCCGGCCAACAACCGCGAGGCGCCGCCCGACCTGCCGACGGACGACCCGGCCGACCGGCGCTGCGACGCCCTCCTCGACATCGTGCCCGTCGAGCTCAGCAGGTCGTACGACATCCGCGAGGTCATCAGGGAGATCGTCGATCTCGGTGACTTCTTCGAGGTGCACACCCTGTGGGCGACCAACGTCATCTGCGCCCTGGCCAGGATCGACGGCCACGTGGTGGGGATCGTGGCCAACCAGCCGTCCTCGCTGGCCGGCGCGCTGGACATCGACGCCTCGGAGAAGGCGGCGCGATTCGTCCAGTTCTGCGATGCGTTCAGCATCCCGCTGGTCACCCTGGTGGACGTGCCCGGCTTCCTGCCGGGCAAGGACCAGGAGCACGCAGGCATCATCAGGCACGGGGCGAAGCTGCTGTACGCGTACTGCAACGCCACCGTTCCCCGTATCCAGGTCATCCTGCGCAAGGCGTACGGCGGGGCCTACATCGTGATGGATTCCCGTTCCATCGGCGCGGACCTGTCCTTCGCCTGGCCGACGAACGAGATCGCCGTCATGGGCGCCGAGGGCGCGGCGAACGTCGTGTTCCGCAAGGAGATCGCCGCGGCCGACGACCCCGAGATGACGCGCGCCGAGATGATCAAGGAGTACCGGCAGGAGCTCATGCACGCCTACTACGCCGCGGAGCGCGGCCTGGTGGACGACGTGATCGATCCGGCCGAGACCAGGGCGGTCCTGGCCCGGTCGCTCGCCATGCTCCGCGCGAAGAACGCGAAGGTCCCGTACCGCAAGCACGGAAACCTGCCGATGTGATGGCCGGCGACGACGACGTCATGTTCCGGTTCGTACGCGGTGAGCCCGACCAGGAAGAGGTGGCCGCGGTGATGGCGGCCCTGTCGCGCATCCTCGCGAGCCGGCCTCGGAACGGCGACGCCCCCGCTCATCTTCCTTCCTGGAATGAGCCCGGGGTCTTCGAGGCGCCGAATTCATGGTCCTCCCGGTGAACCAGGAGAAGGAGTGCAAGTGATCACCGAAACCGGAACGTGGCTGCGGTCTTTCCAGGCCGCGCCGCCGTTCGCCACCCGCCTGATCTGTTTCCCGCACGCGGGTGGCTCGGCCTCGTATTTCCACCCCGTCGCCAGACAGCTCTCCGCGCGGCTGGATGTGCTGGCCGTCCAGTATCCCGGCAGGCAGGAACGCCGCCACGAGCCGTGCATCGACGACATCGCGACGCTCGCGGACCGGCTTGCCGAGGAGATCGTCCCGCTGGCCGACCGGCCGATGGCCTTCTTCGGTCACAGCATGGGCGCCGTGGTCGCGTTCGAGGTGTCCAGGAGGCTGCTGACACATGGCATCTCACCGCTGGTGCTGTTCGCGTCGGGCCGGCGCGCGCCTTCCTGCACACGCAACGAGACGGTGCACAAGGAGGGCGACCAGGCGCTCCTGGCCGAGGTGCGGCGACTCGGCGGGACCGACCTGCGCATGCTGAACGACCCCGAGGTCGTGAGCATGATCCTGCCCTCGCTGCGCGGCGACTACAAGGCGATCATGACCTACCGATGCCCGCCCGGAATCAAGATCGAGGCACCCGTCATCGCGCTGGTCGGTGACAACGACCCCCATGTCTCGCTGGACGAGGCGACCCGCTGGAAGGAACACACCAGCGGCGCCTTCGACATGCAGGTCTTCCGAGGCGGCCACTTCTACCTGAACACCCACGCCCCAGCGGTGATGCGGACGATCACCGAAAGCATCCCGAGCGCGTAGATCCCACTTTCGATAGCGCGAAGAGTACGAGGCGAGCATGACTGCGAACGACACCAAGCTCATCGAGGCCCTGCGTTCCTCGCTGAAGGAGACGGAACGGCTGCGCGCGCAGAATCGTTCTCTCACCGACGCGGCGCGTGAGCCGATCGCGATCGTGGGGATGGCCTGCCGGTTCCCCGGTGGGGTGTCCTCGCCCGAGGGCCTGTGGGACCTGGTGGACGCCGGTGCCGACGCGATCGGCGAGTTCCCCGGCGACCGCGGCTGGGATCTGGAGCGGCTCTACGACACCGACCCCGACAACCGGGGCACCTCGTACTCGCGGTCCGGCGGGTTCCTGCACGACGCCGGCGAGTTCGACGCGGGCTTCTTCGGCATCTCGCCGCGCGAGGCGCTCGCGATGGACCCGCAGCAGCGGTTGCTGCTGGAGGCGTCGTGGGAGGCGGTCGAGCGGGCGGGCCTGGACCCGGTGAGGCTGCGCGGCAGCCGGACCGGTGTCTTCGCGGGCGTGATGTACCACGACTACGCGCCCCAGCTCTCTGACGTGCCGAGCGAGCTGGAAGGCCTGATGGGCACCGGCAACTCGGGCAGCATCGCCTCCGGCCGGGTGTCGTACACGTTCGGGTTCGAGGGTCCGGCGGTCACGGTGGACACGGCGTGCTCGTCGTCGCTGGTGGCGCTGCACCTGGCCGTGCAGGCGCTGCGTTCGGGTGAGTGCGACCTGGCGCTGGCCGGCGGGGCGACCGTGATGGCGACTCCGGCGACTTTCGTGGAGTTCTCCCGGCAGCGTGGCCTGTCGGTGGACGGGCGCTGCAAGGCGTTCTCCGCGTCGGCCGACGGCACCGGCTGGGGCGAGGGCGTGGGCATGCTGCTGGTCGAGCGGCTGTCGGACGCGCGGCGCAACGGTCACCGGGTGCTGGCCGTGGTGCGGGGCAGCGCGGTCAACCAGGACGGCGCGAGCAACGGTCTGACGGCGCCGAACGGTCCTTCGCAGCAGCGGGTGATCCGCCAGGCGCTGGCCAACGCCGGTCTGTCGACGGCGGACGTCGACGCCGTGGAGGCGCACGGTACGGGTACCAGGCTGGGTGACCCGATCGAGGCGCAGGCCATCCTGGCCACCTACGGTCAGGACCGTCCCGAGGACCGGCCGCTGTGGCTGGGGTCGCTGAAGTCGAACATCGGTCACACGCAGGCCGCCGCCGGTGTCGGTGGTGTCATCAAGATGGTGATGGCGATGCGGCACGGGACGCTGCCGCAGACGCTTCACGTTGACGCGCCGTCGCCGCACGTGGACTGGACGGCGGGCGCCGTCGAGCTGCTGACCGAGCCTCGTTCGTGGGAGGTGGAGGACCGTCCGCGCCGGGCCGGTGTCTCGTCCTTCGGCGTGAGCGGCACGAACGCACACGTGATCATCGAGCAGGGTCCGGCGGCGGAGCCGGAACCTTCCGGCGCTGAGTCGCCGGTGACGCCGTGGCTGGTCTCGGCCAGGACTCCGGAGGCGCTGCGGGCGCAGGCTTCCCGGCTCGCGTCGTGGGTGGAGGAGCGGCCTGAGCTCGACGTGGCGGATGTCGCCTGGACGCTGGCGACGGGCCGGGCGGTGCTGGAGCAGCGCGCGGCGGTGGCGGGCGCGGATCGGGCTGAGCTGGTGGCGGGTCTGCGTGCTCTGGCCGACGGCACGACGGCGCTGGAAGCGGCCGGTGGTGGCCGGTTGGCGATGTTGTTCGCCGGTCAGGGCAGCCAGCGGGTGGGCATGGGCCGTGAGCTGGCCTCCGCGTTCCCGGTGTTCGCCGAGGCGCTGGACGAGATTTGCGCGTTGTTGCCCGGCTCGGTGCGCGAGGCGATGTTCTCCGACCCTGACAGCGTGCTGGCCGAGACGGGGATGACCCAGCCGGCGCTGTTCGCCTTCGAGGTCGCCCTGTATCGGCTGCTGGCCTCGCTGGGGGTGACCCCGGACGTGCTGGTGGGTCACTCGGTCGGGGAGATCGCGGCGGCTCACGTGGCCGAGGTGCTGTCGCTGCCCGATGCGTGTGCCCTGGTCACGGCTCGGGCCCGGTTGATGCAGGCCCTTCCGGAGGGTGGGGCGATGCTGGCCATCGCCGCTCCCGAGGCGGAGATCCTCCCCCTGCTGGAGGGCCGCCAGGATGTGAGCATCGCCGCCGTCAACGGCCCTCAGGCCGTGGTGATCTCCGGTAGCGAGACCGCGGTGGAGGAGATCGCCGCCCTGACAAGTGCCCGCACACGCAGGCTGCGCGTCTCGCACGCGTTCCACTCGCCCCTGATGGAGCCGATGCTGGCCGAATTCGAGCAGATCGTCTCCGCGCTGACCTTCAGTGAGCCGAGTATCCCGGTGGTCTCCAACGTGACGGGCCGGCCCGCCGAGCCGGGTCTGCTGACCGACCCGGCGTACTGGGTGCGGCACGTGCGCGAGGCGGTGCGCTTCGCCGACGGGGTCACCGCCTGCCAGGCGGGTGTGTTCGTGGAGGTCGGACCGGACTCGACGCTGACCGCGCTGGCTCAGCAGAGTGTCGAGGACGGAACGTTCGTCGCGACCGCGCGCAAGGACCGCGACGAGGTCCGGGCGCTGATCGAGGCACTGGGCCGGCTCCACACCCACGGCGTGACTGTGGACTGGACGGCGATCCTCACCCGGGGAGCGCACGTCGATCTGCCGACGTACGCATTCCAGCGGGAGCGGTACTGGATCTCGGCACGTGCCGGGGTCGGGGAGATGAGTGCCGCCGGACTGGGTGCGCTTGATCATCCGTTGCTGAGTGCGGTGACGGAGGTCGCCGGTGGTGAGTCGGTGGTCTTCAGCGGGCGTCTGTCGGTGGCCGCGCAGCCGTGGCTGGCCGATCACGCGGTGAA